>CAYWMR010000001.1:0-40922 GCA_964458965.1 uncultured Occallatibacter sp.
CGGTTGACCAGTTCGTGGGCAATTTCGTCGACGCTTTTGTTTTGCGAGGCGATGCCGGCAATCGTCTCCGCGCTCATTCCGTCATGCAGCCCGTCGGAGCAGAGAACCAGTACGTCTCCTGCCAGCAGGGTCAGGGCGGTGGTGTCGGCGGCAACGAACATCTCCGGGCCGAGCGAGCGGATGAGCACATGGCGGGAATCGGACTCAGCCATTTCGCTTGCCGAGATGATGCCCATCTTGCGCTGCTCGTTCACCCAGGTGTGGTCTTGCGTAATCTGTTTGGCGCGCCCGTTGCGGACGAGATAGCACCGGGAGTCGCCCACGTGGGAGACGATGGCCTGATCGTGCCGCAAGGCACAGGCTACGATGGTGGTGGCCATTCGTTTGCCGCGGTATTCCGGCGCCAGGGTACAGTCGTGGACCGCCGAGTTGGCATGCGAAATAAGGCGCGGCAACAGGCTGATGAGCATGGTGCCTGCCTGCGCCTTGGCAAACTCCTCGGTCACTACCTTTATGGCAGTTGCCGATGCAACCTCGCCTAGGTCCATTCCGCCCACGCCATCGGCAACCGCGAACAGGTATCCGTGGGAACGGGCCTGCTGGCGCGATTCGGGAATGAACGACCCCATCGCGTCCTCATTGTTGGTTCGAATCTTGCCGAAGTCGCTTGCCTGGCCGACTTGAATGTCGAGCATGGGCGCCGCTGCCTGAGGAGATCCCCCGGATGATTTCGGGGAGGTTATTTCTGGAGATTGTCGAACATCCGGCACAAAGCGCGCCACGGAACAATTGGGTCAAGCGAGGTGGCCGAGCTGTAGCCTCCACCCTGTGCGGTGGAAGCGAACTGCCTTTAGTAATGCAAACGGAACATAAATAACCTATGATGAAAACAAAAGTTTTTGTTGTTAGCCGGATAAGCCGTCGCAGGCAAATTTTGCGGAGAACTCTACGATTTGAGCGCACGGGACCCGACTCGGTACCTGGTCCGCGCGGTGAGTCCCGCTGTCGCCTGTGGAATGCGGCGAAGAAATCCGCAATCCATTGGAAGAGGTGTGTGGCCGATTGTCTGGAAGCAGTTTGCCAGTGCGGATTGTCCTCGGCGCCAGGCGCGCGCGCGGCTCCGGAGCGCGATTGCTCCTGTTTACGCTGGAGTGTGCGCTGGGGATTGTGGGGGTGATTGTGGCGGCGGCCGTGGCTCACTGGTCGGGCTGGCTGGTTCCCGTGGCGGTGCTGCTCTATCTGCTGATTGTGATTCCCATCGCCCTCTATTGCGGCTTCTGGCAGGCGCTGATCGTTTCGCTTTCGGCGGTTGTTGCGCACAGCATTTTGAACGCCGGAGAGCCGCACCTGCATGCCCTGGCAAACCCGGCAACGGACCCTGCCAACTCGGTAACGCTGCTGATCTTCGTGCTGGTGGCGCTGGTGGTGAGCCGGCTTTCCGCGCGGGTTACGGGACATGCCCGGGAGGCTGAGTCGTGGGGCAGCCAGATGCACGACCTTTATGAGTTGAGCCGGCGGACTCTGAAGATGAACCTGCACGAGGAGCCGGGGCCCCAGCTGGCTGAGCTGGTGCACGAGATATTCGAACTGGAGGCGGTGGCGGTTTTCGACGCCGACCTTCACGACGTGTACCAGGCCGGCTATTGGGCCGTCGATCCGCAGGAGATGGCGCAGAATGTTTACTACTTCGAAACCTCCGACGACGACGCGGAAACCGGGCTGGGTCGGCGCGTGGTGAGGCTGGGAACAGTGCCCGTGGGCAGCCTGGTGGTGCGCGGCGACACCAGCCCGCTGACCAACAATGCCATCGCCTCGCTGATTGCGATTACCTTCGACCGCTACCGGGCGTTCGCCAACGAGAGCCGCATTGAGACCGAACGCCGCACCGAGCAGCTTCGGGCCACGGTGCTTGACAGCCTGGCGCATGCATACAAAACGCCGCTAACGGCGATTCGCGCGGCCAGCACCGGGCTGGGGGAGATGGGGCACTTGTCGTCTGGACAGTCGGAGCTGGTGGGGCTGATCGACGAACAGACCGGCCTGCTGAGCGACCTGACCACGCGGCTGCTGACTACAGCGCGCCTGGATGCGGGCGAAGTGGCGATTGTTGCCGAGCCGGTGAACGTGGGGGCCATGGTTGACGAGGTCATGGCCAGCCTGCGGGACCGGCTGGCGAGCATGAAGGTGTCGATCGAACTGCAGGATGAGAACATGATCCTGTGCTGCGATCGCCAGCTTATGGTTATGCTGTTGACGCAGTACATCGACAACGCATGCAAGTACTCGCTCTTCGGAACTACCATCACCGTTCGTGTGGAGCTTTTGAACAAAGAAGTGATTTTTTCGGTCAACAGCTACGGTCCGGTGATTCCCATGGCCGACCGGGATCGAATATTCGACCGGTATTATCGTTCTTCGAATTATTCCAACCGGGCGCCCGGCACGGGAATCGGACTTTCCGTTGCCAAGCGGGTGGCGTTGATTCACGGCGGTTATGTTTGGGTAACAAGCGATGAAATTGAGGGAACCACATTTTTTGCGGCCATTCCGGCTCAGGAACTCAAGAGGTGCTCATGACGATACAGCCTGAAATTCGCATTCTCGTGGTCGACGACGAATCGGCCATACGAAGGGCCCTTCGGCCTCCGCTGGTTGAGCTTGGCTTTCAGGTTGGGGAAGCCTCACGGGGCGAGGAAGCGCTGCAAATGCTGCGCGCCGCGGTCTACGACGCGGTGCTGCTGGATGTGAATATGCCCGGCATTGGCGGCGTGGAGACGCTGCGCCGTATTCGCGCGTTTGCGCCTCGGCTGCCGATCCTGATGCTGACCGTGCGCGACCAGGAAGAGGAGAAAGTGGAGGCGCTCGACCTGGGCGCGGACGATTATGTCACCAAGCCCTTCAGCACCCGGGAACTGATCGCGCGCATTCGGGCTGCGGTCCGCCGCGTCAAGGCTCCGCTGCGCGCCGACGACGCACCGATCGAGATTGGGGAGATACGCCTGGAGCCGGTGCGGCGGCTGGTAACCAGGCGCGGTCAGGCGGTACACCTTACGCGCAAGGAATTTGACATTTTGCATTGCCTGATGAGCCGCGCAGGCCGGGTGGTGACCTACGCCAAGCTGCTCACGGCGGTATGGGGCGCGGAATGCCGCGAAGAGGTGGAGTACCTGCGCACCTTTGTTCGCCAGTTGCGCAAAAAAATTGAGGACGATCCCTCCAATCCGCTCTATCTGCTCACGGATGTGTATGTGGGATATCGCTTTGCGGACGCCCAGATGTTCCAGGACGCAGCGGCGGCAGAGACCGTGGGCGCCGCCGCGGACGCGGAGCCTGAAGGCGCTTCATAAGACTTTAGGAAGAAGTCCCCAGTTGTGTGCAACCGGATTTCGCCCGGGGCGGCGGCGTGTTTATGCATGTCGAAAGCGGGACGCCGGGTGTGAGAGCAAAGCCACCCGTTCGGCTCAGACCGAACCAGTAGTTCAATAACTTCTAATTACCCAAGCTCAATCCAGAGTAATGCCACAAAAACCTGTAAGTTACTTTTTGATCCCATTTGAATATGCACTTGCAACTGTCTTATTAGCATTCTCCAACTTATCGATTCCTCTCTCGCCAGGCATTGGCTCTGCAAGTGCACTGTTATCGGCAATCAGCTACATAGTTGCCTCACGGACAGTTATGCGCGAGAGGAACTCGCTCGGCGGCGCGGATAACCTTTCCGATTTGCCACAGACTCATGGACGGAGTTGGAGAAATGAAAGACACAACTGGAATGTACCTTTGCAAGCCTTGGAACAGCTCAGACAGACCGAACGCAAGGGAGCGCGGCAAACGGTTGAAGCGCTTTGGCGCCTGCGCGCTTTTTGCATGTTCCGCATTCGCGATTCTATTCAGCCCTCTTAAGGCTTCCGCGGACGCAGTTACTCTGACGTTCGAGAATGTAGGTCCTGCAAATGGAGCCGACGGGGATTACACCTATCCTTACAACTTCAGCGTGAACGGGAACACCACTTATACCTCGCTGATGTGTCTCGATTTCGACGACACCGTATATATCGGCGAGAGTTGGACGGCGGATGTCTACTCGATCTCCGCGGCGGACGCTTTGATTGGGAACAATGATTTTGCCGTGGCGGCGTGGCTTTTCAACAATGCCGAAACCGCGACTGCGGCAATCAGCAATGAGGATCAACTGGCCGCCTGGGGCTTGTTCTCCAGTGATGTTTCCGGCAGCAACAACGCCCAGTTGGCGGAAGCTGAGGCTGAGGCTGCTGTCGAGCCTGCAAGCGCCTACAGCAGATTTGACATCCTGATTCCAGTGGCGGGGACGCAGTCGGAAGGGGGTCTGCCTCAGAACTTTATCGAAGACCCGACGCCGACGCCTGAGCCGAACAGCCTGGTATTGCTGGGGAGCGGCCTGCTGGGGTGCGCCGGCTTCGTCTACCGCAAGCGGCGCAAAGCCGCTCCGGGCACCCCTGGATGCGCTTCAGGCAGTTAGTACCTACTCGTCGTAATGAAGCAGGCTGAATACGTCGTATTCCGTAAACCGTTCGCGGCCCTTCAAGAAATCGAGTTCGATGGCAAAGGCCAGGCCGGCGATCTCCCCGCCCAGTTGCTTGACCAGCTTTACGGTGGCCTCCATGGTGCCTCCGGTGGCCAGCAAGTCATCCACCAGCACCACGCGCTGGCCGGGCTGGATGGCGTCCAGGTGAATCTCCAGGCTGTCTGAGCCATACTCCAGGTCATAAGTGACGCGAGCCACGGGAGCGGGCAGCTTTCGCGGCTTGCGCACCGGAACAAATCCTGCGTTAAGGCGGTAGGCCAGCGCCGGCCCGAATATGAATCCGCGGGCCTCAATGCCCAGCACCAGGTCGATTTTGTGGGGGATGTAGTGGGCCGCCAGAGCGTCGATCAG
Organism: uncultured Occallatibacter sp.; assembly: GCA_964458965.1. GTDB lineage: Bacteria > Acidobacteriota > Terriglobia > Terriglobales > Acidobacteriaceae > Telmatobacter. Next base: position 4,916 of record CAYWMR010000001.1, read on the forward strand.
TTGCGCAAAGCCGGTCCTGTCCTTGAGCAGCGTGGTGATGTCGTAGAACAGGATCCCCGGCTTGGGGAAGTCGGGCACGGTGCGCACCAGCGACTTGAGTGCTTCAATATTGACTGGCTTGCGATCTTCGGCCATGGGGCAGCTTGCTCCGTTGTCGTGCTTGGATTTGCGGGAAAAGAACAGGAGAAACCGGTTCTTCTTGCCCATTCGATTATAGAAGACAGGGATCAGGGAATAGGGATCAGGGAACAGCTTCTTCTCTGCTGACTTTCAGAGCAGCCTCCCATTCGCAAGCCAAGCACCACAGTGTTACGTCAAATCTTCGGGTTCCGGATGAGATGAGCAGTTGACTGTTCCCTATTCCCTATTCCCTGTCTTTTACCAGGCTCCCTCAATGCGGAACGAACTGAGGCCGGCGGCCTCGCTTTCGTCGAGATAGTGCTCGATGAGGCGGTCTACGCGGCTACCGCGCGGCCCCTGGCGAAGGCTGGCTCGTAGTTCGGCCAGGTCGGCCTCCTCTCCATGCGCCACCACCTCCACCTCGCCGTTCTCGGTGTTGCGCACCCAGCCGCGCAGGTCGAGTTCGCTGGCCTCGCGGTGTACGAACCAGCGAAAGCCAACCCCTTGAACGCGACCTTGAATCAGGAAATGGAGGACCATGGTTGCCGACCAAGGTCAGTTTGGCATTTTGGCTTGTGGACGCGCAAGCAAAGTTGCAACGCTGAACAAGGATACCGGTGCGCGGAACGCATCTGCCCGTTTATGATTGCCGAACGATGCGTATAGGAATGCGGGCAAGAAGCGCGGCTCTGGTGATAGCCCTTCTGGGGACGCTTGCGCTTTGCGTGGCTGCCCAGCAAGCTCCGGCTGCATTGCCCCTGGTGGTGAGCGGGCTGGGCAAGGGAACGATTCCGCTCGACGGGCTATGGCAGTTCCATCTCGGCGATGACCAGTCCTGGGCGGCTCCCGGCTTTGACGACTCCCATTGGGAGCAGATTGACGTAAGCCGGCCATGGGGCGACCAGGGCCACTGGGCGTATTCGGGCCACGCCTGGTACCGGCGTCATATCGAAATCAAAGATGAGCCCAACGGTGTTGTGGACGTTGCACTATACGTCCCTCTCGCTTCCTGCTCCTACGAGGTTTATTGGAATGGCCGGCTCATAGGCGGGACCGATCCCCTGCCTGGGCAATCTGCGGAAGCACAACCGCCAGCGGCAATCTTCCAACTGGGAAAGCCGGGGAGCGGTGTCCTTGCCTTCCGCGCGTATTCCCCGCCGCTGGATACGGTTTCGCCTGGCGACGTAGCCGGCCTGACCGGCATGCCGCGGGTGGGAAGCTTCGAAGCGATCGGCAATCTTGCCCTCAGCGAGCGGGCAACGCAAGTGCGGAGCAGACTCCTTACTGTCGCGCAGACTCTGATCTACGGCCAGCTTTTCCTGATTGGAGCCGTGATCTGGCTCCGCAATCGCAATCAGAAGCTGCTGTTTTGGATGGTTGCGTTCCTCTTTTCCGCTGCCTCCTGGGCTTTCATGGACTCAGTGCTCTTCCCGTGGACGGAGACGAATATTTTGGCAGGCCTTACGACGGGGGGCCCGCCTCACTCGGCCGAGGACATCGCAGTCTGGTACCTGTTGCTTTATCTCCTCGATCTTGATCGCTATCCCGTTCTTATGCGGTGGACGCGCATTCTGGCGTGGATCACGATGGTCTTCGCGATTCTCGACTGCGTTGTGTACTATATGCCGTCCATCGACACTCACGCGGTGCTTTTTCAAGTCCTGGACTCCCTGTTTACCGTCGGCTTCTCGTTGCCAGAGATCTTTCCGCTGGTTCTCATCGCCCTGGCCTTCCGCAGGCACATGGACCCATCGCGCCGCCTGGTTGCCATTGCCGCATTCCTCTCCGACATGTACTTCGTCGTGGCGCACACCGCCGAGCAGGGCGAGCGATTCACCCGCTGGACGCTCAACGACACCATGACGCGGCCCCTCTCCACTGTGGATGGCGTCGATGTTTCCATGCAGGCCATCCTGTCTCTGCTGCTGGTGTGCGCCATTGTCTACGCCGTCTTTCGCTACGTAGTAGAACAGGGCCAGCGGCAGGCCGCGCTCCAACAGGAGTTCCAAAACGCGCGAGCTGTGCAGCAGGTGCTCATTCCTGAAGACATTCCAACGGTCCCCGGCTTCTCCATCGCCAGCATTTATAAGCCGGCAGGCGAGGTCGGCGGAGACTTTTTTCAAATTCTCGAAGCGCAGAGCTGCGGAATCCTGGCCGTAATCGGCGATGTGAGCGGCAAGGGGATGCCGGCGGCCATGACGGTCTCGCTGCTGGTTGGGACTGTCCGGACGCTGGCGCACTTCACGCAAAGCCCCGGCGCAATCCTTTCTGCTATGAATCAGCGCATGCTTGGCCGAAGCCAGGGCGGCTTTACCACCTGCCTGGTGATTCGCGCGGATGCCGACGGCGCGTTGACCGTAGCCAACGCAGGGCACATTGCGCCGTACCTTGCGGGCAGGGAACTGCCGATTGAAAATGGCTTGCCGCTGGGCCTTGCCGCGGAGGCAGTCTACACAGAGTCCGTCTTCCAATTGACGCCGGGCGCACAACTCACGCTGCTTACCGACGGAGTGGTGGAGGCGCGCAACGGCGCTGGTGCGCTGTTTGGCTTTGATGCCACAGCGATAATCAGCTCTGAGCCCGCGGAGACGATTGCGCGGGCGGCGCAGGAGTTTGGCCAGGACGACGACATTACTGTGCTGACTCTGACGCGTCTGGGAGTTGGTGAGGCATCGACGGTGCAGGACGCCGCCTGAACAATCAGGCGCTTGCCATGTGAACTGTACATCGCTCCTGATGAATTCAGCGGCGTGTTTCAACGGCCTGCTTTGTGTCAGGGCACGACTTCAGTCGTGCCGCAAACGGCCTATAAAACGAGGGTTTTAACCCCTGGGGGACGAACGTCCCGGTTGCCGTACCTATTTTGAAGCACGGCCTACGTCTTCCAAAATGGAGAAGGGCCGACCATTTCCATTTCGTATCGCGCCATGAACGACGCTGCGTATGCTGATTCTTTTGCAAGTTCGGCATCGTGGAAGTACTGCTCCATTTTACCGGCGGGACAGAACGCGATGAGCATGTGGCCGGGCGTTGCGCCAACAGAAGAAAATGTGTGCGGCACGCGGCGAGGAGCCAACACAGACTCGCCCGCGTGGAGTTGCAGCCTCTGGTCACCTACCTGGAAAGCCACCTCGCCTTCCATTACATAGAACCACTCCTCCTGATTCAGGTGCAGATGCAGGGCAGGTCCGCCCGGCAGCAGGTGCTTGTGCTCGATGACAAAGAGGCCGCCGGAGGTTTCGCTGCTGGGCACTTTGAAAAGAATGGTGCTGAACCCCAACGTGTGGGGATGCCCGAAGCGGTCCTCGCCGGCTCCAACTACATGAAGCGGCGTCGGCAGCGGCGATTGAGGGGTTTGGGAACGCGCGTGAGCGACGAGGAAACTCTGCAGTCCGACGGCTGGCGCCACCGCTGCCACTGACTTGAGAAACGAACGGCGTTGCATTGCGCCTCCTTGACGGACAAGTGTGTTGGGGAAACATCGAAAAGCATAGCGGACGGGGAAGCGGCGAGCAAGCCGGCTTATTCTGGGCGGCTGGCGATTCTTTCGTGGATTGGCTTGCGTTACTGGGGTCGCTCCACGGCAGGCGGCTTGCGGTGATCAATCACTTCAAAGCCGTCGGGCAGTTCGAAGAGCCTGGGATCCGGCTCGGAGAGCAGCACGTCGGTGAGCGTGAACACCTGTTTGCCCACAGACGGATTTGCCACCTCAGAGTAAAGGTTGACGCCTATCTGCGGCGACTGCCAGAACTCGCGCCAGACGGAAAACGGCTGGTCGCTGCCCATCACGCCCGCGTTGTAATCCACGGTGTCGCGGGTTCCAACGGTTTCAATGCCTTCAATCAGGCGCTTGCCCAGATCCTCATGGATGCGGGTTCCCTGGTCGTTAGCCAGCGGACCACTGGCCATGACGAGTGGCTTGTACGAGGTGAGGGGGAGCTCCGCATATTTCTCAAGTTCGCAGCGACGTGGGGTTCGCAGCGTGAAGCAGTTATAGAGCGTGCGGGCCACGGGATCGGCAATCTGGATCACGTTCATGCGCGACTGGTCTTCGCTGCCCTTTGGCGCAAGCAGCCAGCGCTGCTCGTAGATGCGGCCGCGGCCGTCGCGAGCAACCATGCGCTGGTTCACAAAGGTATAGGTCCCGCCGTTGGCCATGGGCCGCGTCCACTCCGTGTGAACAATGGCGGTGAAGGGCGCATTGAGCAGCGGGGGAATGTAGATGCTTTGCAGCACCTCGTTGACGCCGCCGTCCTCTATGTACATCTTCGTGGGAGTGTTGCGGTCGGGCGTTCGCTGGGGCTGGGCTGTCTGCGCGCTTGCCGCAGCCGCGAAACACGCGATGAGAAGAAGGTTGGCAATTCGTTTCATTGGGACCCTCCGCAGACGATAGAGAAACTATACCGCGAATGTTGGACGCGGGAAATGGGAATTTGCGGCTGTGCCGCGCGCTACACTGGACTCAATCATGGTTTTCGTCCTCGACAGCTACGACTCGTTCACTTACAACCTGGTCCAGTATCTGGGCGAACTGGGCGCGGACGTCGAGGTGTATCGCAACGACGAGCTGACGGTGGAGCAGGTTGAGGCGCTGAAGCCCGACCGGATTCTGCTTTCACCCGGGCCGTGCACGCCGCGCGAGGCGGGCATCCTGGTGCCGCTGATTCGGCACATGGCCGGCAAGGTTCCAATTCTGGGAGTTTGTTTAGGGCACCAGGCCATTGGCGAGGCGTTTGGCGGCCAGGTGGTGCGCGCGCGGCAACTGATGCACGGCAAAACCAGCCCGGTGGATCACGACGGCAAGGGCATCTTCGCCGGCTTACCCACACCGCTGACCTGCACCCGCTACCACTCGCTGATTGTGGAGGAGGAATCGCTGCCTGCCGAGTTGGCCGTGACGGCGCGGACGCCTACCAATGGGGGTGGGCCGGCTGGGTCAGTGATTATGGGCCTGCGGCACCGGACGCTGCCCATTGAGGGCGTGCAGTTCCATCCCGAGAGCGTGCTTACCGAAGGCGGACACCAGATGATCCGCAACTTTCTTGCTATGTAGATGGGATGCGAGTGCCGATGCAAGCCTGGATGAGCCGCGCGACTGTGGTGGGATTTGTTGCTCTGATGGCGGCTTTGGGCGCGACTCCATTTCTGTGCGCGCAAGACTCGCAGGCAGCTCAGCCGGCTCCGGCTGCTGAAACTCCGTTGGCAGATTTGGGCCCCATTGCAATCGTCGCGCTCGACAGCAGGAACTCCGATGCCGGCGCAAAGGTTACCGGCGCGCTTGAAGTTTCGCAAGGCAAGGCGATTATCGGCTCCAGCGGCTCGGTTAGCTCAGGCGCGGCCACAACCAAGGTGATTCTGCCGCATCGCGGAGTGCTGCGCGTGTGCGCTTCCACTACGGTGCAACTGGCCGCCGACACCAGCGTACCCGTGGGCGAAACTCCCGGCCTGCTGATGGCAATTGACCACGGGGCGATTGAGGCCAGCTTCGCCACGGGCAGCAACGCGGACATTCTGATGACGCCGAATTTCCGCATTCTGATTGGCGGCCCGGGCGCGGCGGAGGTAAAGGTGCGCCTCGGCCAGCATGGCGACACCTGCGTGGACAATGCCGGAGTGAACGCGCCGTATGTACTGGTTTCAAGCGTGTTCGACGGCGGAGATTACCATGTGCAGGCGGGGCAGCGGGTAATGTTTCAGCACGGCAGCCTGCACGAGGTTGTAGACCAGGAACAGGAGCCTTGCGGATGCCCGCCGGATGCGCCTGTGGGGAATGAATTTCCGCTGGCGCAGAGCGAGGGGCTTGCGCCACTGGCGGCGCCCGCCGGCAGCGCCGGAGATCGAAGCGGCTCGAATCAGCAGATTGAGCCGCTGGTTTACAAGGGCGCGGACCACGCCGCCAAGCCTGCCGCGACGCCGGTTGAAGCGCCTGCGGCTGCGACTGGGGCAGGTGCGCCTGCGAACTCGCCTGCACCGCAAAAGAAGCCCGGGTTCTTTACCCGGGTTGGGCATTTTTTCCGGCGGATTTTTGGGGCGGAGTAAGATTCGAGGAACCGCGAGGCGACCGTTGCCGTAATGAACCAAACTGGCGTCGGTCCTATAGACGCGCCGGCAGAGGTTCTTATGACGGTACAGAACGGCGGAAAGGCCAGATCGGCAGCCACAGGAGCGCCAGACAACCAGCCCATTGCGTGGTGGCTTCGCGTAATCGTGATTTTGGGCTCGCTGCTCACTGCGATGGGGGCGGTCATCGCTCTGGTTCAACCGGCGATGCTTGTTTCTCCGCACGACGAGATCAACGGAGCGGTGCGCATCTTTGCGGGATACCTGTTTGCACGCAATCTGGCGATCGCATTGATGCTCATGGCGCTGCTGGTCCTGGAAGCCAGGCGCGCGCTCGCCAACCTGATGGTCCTGGTTGGACTAATTCAGTTGCTCGATGTTTGCATGGACGTGGCCGAAGGTCGGTGGATGATTGCACCGGGTGTCCTGGTTTTCGGCGTGGTCTTTCTTGTGGGGGCGGCACGGCTTTCGACTTATCCGTTCTGGAGGCGTCAGGCCTGGATGGGATGACGAATTCACAAGCCGAACACCTGCTGAATTCACTTCTATGCAGACCTACAGCCCCCGCGCCCGCTCAATCGCCCGAATCACCGCCTGCGCCTTATTGATCGACTCCTGATACTCAAGCTCAGGCACAGAGTCAGCCACGATCCCCGCGCCAGCCTGCAAATAGCCCTTGCCGCCGATGGCCAGCATTGATCGAATCGCAATGCACGAGTCAAGGTTGCCGCTGAAGTCGGCGTAGAGAACCGCTCCGCCATAAGTGCCGCGGCGGGCTGGCTCCAGTTCTTCAATGATCTCCATGGCCCGCACCTTGGGGGCGCCACTTAGCGTGCCGGCGGGGAAGCAGGCGCGCAGTGCATCCACTGCTGTGAGCTCGGGCTTGAGGCGACCCTCTATGGTGCTGACAATATGCATCACGTGCGAGTAGCGCTCGATAAACATGAGCCGGTCCACCTTGACGCTGCCGAACTGGCTCACGCGGCCCACATCGTTGCGGCCCAGGTCCACGAGCATCACATGCTCGGCGCGCTCCTTTTCGTCGTGGATCATCTCGTCGGCCATCGCTTCGTCTTCTTGTTCCGTTGCGCCGCGCGGACGGGTTCCGGCGATGGGCCGGTACTCCACCTTGCCCTGATGCACGCGCACCAGCAGTTCGGGCGACGAACCCGCAAGCTCAATGGGCGGCGCGTTCAGCTTCTTCAAGGAGCGCTTTGACGTGGCTGGCGTTGCGCCCAACGCACCTTCCGGCGAGAAGCGCAGGAAGTACATATAGGGGCTGGGGTTCACGGTGCGCAGCGCGCGATAAACCTGGAAGCTGTCCGTCTCCGGCTCAATGTCGAAGCGCTGCGAAATGACTGCTTGAAAGATATCGCCGGCTGCGATGTATTCCTTCATGCGGTCGACTGCGGCAATGAAATCTTTCTTCGCGGTGCGGTACTTTACGCGGAGTTTGGCATTGGCTTTCTGCTTCTTGGCGCGCAATTTGGGAAGCGGCTGTGCGAGACGCTTTTCCAGCTTCGCCAGCCGCGCCACCGCTTTCGCATACGCGTCCGCCGGCTTGCCTCGCGTTACATCGGCTGTTACCACGAGCCAGATTTCCTTGCGCACATGGTCGAATGCCAGCACCTCGTCGAAGAAGAGCAGGCACGCGTCGGGAACGCCAAGTTCATCTTTGGCCAGGGAGGGCAGGCGCTCGATTTGCCGCACGGCGTCATAGGAGAAGAAGCCCACCGCGCCGGCGGTAAACGGCGGCAGCCCCGGCAGCCGCGCCGGCTTGTGCCCGCCAAGCGCGTTGCGCAGCACGTCGAAGATGTCGCCCTCAATGCGCGAGGTCTTCTTGCCTTCGGTAATTACGATCTGACGTCCGCGCGCCACGATGCGCTTGAATGGAGCCAGGCCGATGAAGGTGTAACGGCCCACCTGCTCGCCGTTCTCAACCGACTCCAGCAGAAAGCACTCGCGCTGGGGCCACGCGGCGCGCAGAAATGCGGAAACCGGCGTTTCAAGGTCGGCTGTGAGGACTCGGCACACAGGGACGAGAGTGTGCTCCTTCGCAAGCGCGAGAAACTCGCTGCGGCTGGGCTGGACCGATTGGGCAGATGCTTTCACTCCCCACCAGTGTAATTCGTTCAGCGGCATCAAGAGGAATGGCGGACACGGCGCTACTCCGAAGCAGCGAAATATAATATTGCGTATGGCAAGCGAAGGTTCTTCGGCAACCAATCCTGTTCCATTGGTCAGCGTTTCCGTTACAGCCTTCAACTCTGAGAAATGGCTTGCCAGGGCACTCGAAAGCGCCCTGATGCAGCGGACGAGTTTTCCCATCGAGATTGTAGTGGGCGACGATTGCTCCAGGGACGGAACCGTTGCCGTTGCCAACGCTTATCGAGAGCGGAACCCTGAGTTAATTCGAGTGCTGGAGCGAAGCGCGAACGTTGGCATGCAGCGCAACTACTATGAAACGTTCGAGCAATGCCGCGGAAAATACATTGCATGGCTGGACGCGGACGACTATTGGACTGCGCCGGAAAAGCTGGAGATGCAGGTGCAGACGATGGAGGCCGATGCCACGGTGAGCGTGTGCGGCCACTTTGCGAGGGCAATAACCAACGATGGAATCCTGATGGAAGCACGATACCCTTTTTTGCCCCCAGGCCGGTACGGAGCCGCGGAGATTATTCGTCATAACTTTCTGCTGTCTGCCACAATCATGTTTCGCAATGGGATTCATCGCGGACTGCCGCAATGGTTTTTCGATCTTCCCGGCCTTTCGGATTGGCCGGTGCTGGTACAGGCCGGGCTTTCGGGAGATATTGTCTTGCTCGACGCCTTAATGGCGGATTACACGTTTACCGAGGGAAGCGCCTACAACAGCAAAGGCTCGATCTATGTGGAGAATGTGGATTTGCAGTTCCTTGATGTTCTGGAAATATCCCTCCCAAGAAAATGGCGGCGGTTCGTTCGCGCAGGGAAGGGCGAGGTATACGAGAGGCTCGCCTACGACTACAGAGAAATGGGCGACTTTGGAGCGGCGCGTGCGGCGGCGCTGAAGGCATTCCGCACGCCGGCCCTGATGGACAACATCGCCGGCAAGAGCAGGGCAATGCTCGCGACTTTGGTACGAGAGGCGCAATGGAGACTGCGTGGCCGGCGGGCACGACACTAGGAATACATCCTAAGTAACCAAAGTGAGAGGCTGTTAGTAACCCCTTTGCCGATTTTGCGTCTAATCAGACGTCCCCCCAGGCAATGTGTACGGCCCCGTCCCCGATGTGGTTCTATTTTGTACAACTTTTGTGGATTGACAGTATGCTTGTGCTGTTCGATGCTTTGAACAAGGCTAAGAAAACCTTTTCTCCCCACATGGTTTAGCTCGTTGTTTGTGCATCATTTGTTGTTGCCCTGGTTCAAACTATGACGACCTTCAAGCGGCAATTCGGCGTGGTTATTGTCGGTGGCGGCCCTGCCGGCCTTGCGGTGCTGCTTGCCGCGCACAAAGATGGAACACTGACTGAGCTGTTGCGGCAGGGACTGTTGATTGTGGAGCAAAGCTCGCATATCGGCAATGGACTTATCGGGAGCTACGCCATAACCTCGGACAGCACGGGAACCACCTTTGTGGATCCGCTGCGGGTGGGTAGCGAAGAAGCGCTGCATCGAATCCTTGAAACTCCCGTTGGCCGGAAGATCGCGGCTGCGGGGCCGAATGCTATTCCGTTAACCGAAGCCGGGGAGTTGCTGGCGTTGGTAGGGCAGGCGTTCGAAAGCATCATCTCGCGTTTCCCTGAGAGCGCGGTAATGACCTCGACCACTGCGGAATACGCGCGATTGCAGCCCGACGGCAGTTGGCTCGTTGCCATAACGGATGCCAATGGGCACAAGCGGAGCATCGAAGCGGAGCGGGTGATACTCGCCACAGGCGCGGCCCAGCCACCGGTAAGGCTCGAGCACGAGTGGGTCGCGGGAAAGCCGTTGAAAGAGCGGTGGGGCGATCGCCTGTTGCAATCGGGCGATGTAATCGGTATTGGCGGCGCGGCACGGGTTTCCGCTCTGCTCGCGGGCAAAGCCAATCCCCGTGTGGCCATTGTGGGTGGATCAACCAGCGGCATGTCCGTGGCCTACTCGCTGCTGAATCGCGTTGAGGGCCTACAGTTTGGTGAATGTGGCGTGACCCTGTTCCACAGGCGTCCGCTGCGGGTCTATTACACCAGTGTCGAAGAAGCTATCGCCGACGGCTACACCGAGTTTGGCCCAGACGACCTTTGCCCAATTACGAACCGCGTCTTCCGCTTTGCGGGAATGCGGCTCGATTCGCGCGAGTTGCTGATGCGGTTGTTTGGCATTGGAGGACGGCCGCCGGAGCCTCGCATGAAGCTGCATCAACTGGTGCAGGAAGACGCTGAAGCAGTTGCGTTCATCGATTCCGCCGACCTTGTGGTGGCCGCTCTCGGATACAGGCCCAACGCGCTTCGGATTCTGAACGTGGATGGCGCCGAGATACCACTGCTTGCGCACACGGGTCCCAAGGCGCCGATGGTCGATGACAGTTGCCGAGTTATGGACAGCAGCCGCGGCCCCATTCCAGGCTTGTACGGCATTGGCCTGGCTGCGGGCTTTGTGCCGCGCGGAAAACTTGGCGGAGAGCCCAGTTTCATTGGGCAGGCGAATGGGCTATGGCTGTGGCAAAACGACGTGGGCTCCATCATCGTGAATGCGGTTCTCAGTTCCACAGCGGGATCGCTTGCAACGCCGCGGAGTGCGCCGCAAGCCGCATTTAAACACCTGGCCGACAGCCACACAGGGCACAGAACACTACTGGCCTGTGGGACCGGAGACTAATATGCCGATACCACTTTGCAAACCCAGTCCAGCAAAGCTCAGCGAATCCGCAGCGTATCTGCGCGAGATTGAGGAACGGGCAATCCTCAGCAACTTCGGTCCCCTCAGTGTCAGCTTTGAGCAGAACCTGGTGGCAAAGATGTTTGGCGGCGAAGGCGAGTGCCTGACAGTTTGCAACGCGACCATCGGGCTGATGATCTCAATTCGGCAGGCCATCGAAAGCCGTCCCAAATCCAGGCGGCGTTATGCCCTCATGCCTTCCTTCACATTTCCTGCCGCTGCGCAGGCGGCGCAATGGAACCGGCTCATTCCGCTTTACTGCGACATCAACCCGTGGGACTGGTCGGCCGACGAAGCATCGGAGCGGCGGTTATTGGATAAGTATCGCGATGACATCGCTGTCGTCATTCCATACGCTACGTTTGGTTATGACATCGATCTCGAGAGATATGAGAGGATCCAGCGCGAGTATGGTATCCCTGTCATCGTTGACGCAGCCGCTTCGCTGGGCACCGTCAGTGAAGATGGGCGTGGATTCGGCACGGGTTTCTCAGGTGCTGTGGTCTACTCGATGCACGTTACCAAGGCCTTTTCAACCGCTGAGGGCGGCCTTATTTACAGCGCCGACCCGGAGTTGATCGGAACACTGCGCAGCATGAGCAACTTCGGTTTCGGCGAGCAGCACAACGTCACCCTGATGGGGCTGAACGGCAAGATGAGCGAGCTCGTCGCGCTGCTTGCCAATCTGCGTCTTGAAGACATCGACGGCGTCACCGATCGGCGCTCCAGCATTATCGAGCTTTATCGCAAAGGGCTGCCCACTTTTTCGTTCCAGCCGTGTAAATCTCATCCCCAGGCGCACCAGTTTACGTCGACCCTGCTTCCCAAAGACATGGCTCCGTTCCGCGAGACGATCCGGGAAGAGATGCGCCGGCGCGGCGTGGCCTCGGCCACGTACTTCTCTCCGCACGTTGCCGAGCTAGGATACTTCCGCGATGAGGCGGCGCTTGCCTCGCTGCCGGTGACCAACGACATAGCTTCAAGAGTGCTGACGTTGCCGCTCTACGACACCATGACCGACGACGAAGTGCGCGAAGTCATCTCCGCGGTGAATGCGGCGCTTAGCGTTGCGAACACATTGAGTCTTCTGGAGACCAAGCCTAGACGGCAGGAAATCTGCGTGTGAGGCGCGAGGATCGTGCCCATCCCTGGCGGAGTGGAGTTGACCTGGGGCGCAGCTAATTCACGGTAAGAGTAAACGTCGTCGTGCCCGCGGTTACCGCGGGACTTCCGGTCCCGGTCACTGTGAAGGTATAAGTGCCGGTGGTCGTTCCCGCGGCAGAGTTGCCTGAGGGAGCTTCCCAGAAGTCGCCGCATGCGGACAAAATGCTGAGCGCTGCTAACGCCGCAATGGCGCACAGCATCCGTCTCAAGGTACGCCGCCGTGCCGGGATCCCCAGAAATACGACGAATGCCAACGCCGTGCTTCCTGCGCCTAGCCATGTTCCGTGGTTGGAGCGCGGGCGCATCAACTGTGTGGTGGTGGCAGCGGTGGTGGTGATGGTGGCCGTCACCGTTCCGCTCGTATTTGTAGAGCTCAGCACCACTGTTGAGGGCGAGATGGAGCAGGCGGGCAGGTCTGCCGCGCCCGATGGAGAGGACGTAAGCGCGCAGGCCAGCGTGGCGGTTCCCGCATAATTGCCCGTCGCGGTTACCGTGATGGTAGAAGACCCCGACGTCCCTGGGGAAACCGCAGTCGTTGCCGCTGCCGAAATCGTAAACGTTCCAGAGGAAGTGGACCCGGTTACCGTAACGCCCGCAGTGCCGGTGGCAGGGGCATAATTCGTGTCGCCGCTGTAAGCGACCGAAAGCGTGTCACTGCCCGCGCTAAGACTGTTGGCTGGAATCGTAAAGGTGTACGCTCCGGCTGCAAGCGTCTCCGCGGAAGAAGTGTAGCCGCCTCCGGAAAGCGTCACCGTGCCTGTCGGAGTCACTCCGCCGCTGGATGTTGAAGCCACGATCACCGCGACGTTGAGGGCGCTGGCCGCGCTCACGGTGGTCGAAGCGGGAGTTACTGTCACCGTTGCTGTCCCGGTGGCTGTAGTGGTGGAGTATCCATTGACCACGTTAGCCACGTTCAGCGATCCGAGGCCGGTGGCCAGGTCGAATCCAACGCCGGCGCTATAGCCAGACAGAATGCCGATCAGGTCTCCAGTGTGGATCGGGGTGCAGTTGGGGGATTGAATGCCGGGTACGGATGGATCGCCCTCAGTTGCGCCGTAGTCGCATGGCATGGCGTTGGTTTCCGTGTCGATGTCGTTGAAGTAGCAGCTATCGCTGGTGGTGGCCTTCTCAGCGCTGCAGGATGTATAGCTCTGCCTGGCGGCCAATTTGTAGAGCTCGGCGTTGGGGCTTCCCTGCGCTGCGCCCGTCTTCTGATCGATAAGAGCCATAACGCCGGCCATAGCCGGAGACGCAACCGAGGTACCGCCCACCTCCTGCGCAAACGGCTCGGAGCTGGTGGTATAAGTGCAAGCCGCTACGGCGGAGACGCAGATGAGGTAAGAGCTGCTGGAAAGGAAGCCGTCGGAAGCGAAGAACGAAACATCGGGCAGATCGCGCACGCCATCGGAAGGAATGCCAGTAACGCCTGTTTGCCAGGTGGGCTTGGGCCATCCGTCTGCGACCAACTTGAGGGATTCCCATGCCGGGCCGGTGGAAGTGGTGGTGGAAACGCAACTGGATACGTCGTTGCTGTCGTTCACAATGCACCCGCTGGCGCCGCCACTTCCGCCGATCGTGTCCACAAGATAGGACAGATTCACGCCGTTGGTGCTGCCGCCGGTGTTGGTCTGCACGGTCTGCCAGTTGTTGTACACAAAGTTGCAGCCGGACTCGGGGTCCGTCACTCCTCCAACATTATTCGCATCCGAGCTTGTCGCCCATCCCTCCAAAAAGGTCACCGTGAGCGGGTTTGCGCAGGTGTCGTTCCAGGGAACCTCGGGCACATAGCCTTTGGCGCTTGATCCGTTGGCGGCATTGGTCGAGTTCCAATACGGCGCGGCTGTGCACTCCGATGCTGTCAGAGAGCACCAGTTGAAATCGGTGCCGCCCACGGCTGTGTCGTAAACCGTAGACGCCAGGCCGTTGACCGACAGGCCAAACTGCGCGGAAAAGGGATTCCCGCCTGAATCTCCGCCGTCGTCGCAGCTCGCGGAGCCCGCATCTCCGGCGGCCACAAACACAGCGATTCCTTCAGAAGCCGCGGTTTCCCACAGGTTGTAATACTCCACATTGCCGGAAGTGCCGTTGCCAAGCTCGCACAAGCCGTAGCTTACGTTCATGATGTGAGATATAAGCGGCGAAGTCCCGACGATGTAGCTCTCAGAGTCGTACAGGCCGTCGTCGGATTGGGAGGCTGGATACGATGAGACCAGGGTAATATTCGCGCCCTTGGCGATCGATCCGGCCCACTCCACGTCGAGAGAGTTCTCAATCAGGTCGTCGATGGTGCAGAGTGTAGTGGAATCCGAGCAAACGGTGAGCGGCTGGCTGTTGCCAGAGACGACCGTGGGTTGGTTGGAAGTGGTGTAGGCGGGAAGACCGAACGTGCTGCGGAACGTGGCGACGTCTGACTGCAGGATGTCGCTGGTCCCGGCAATGGCTATGGTCTCGCCGGTTCCATCGATCGGCTTGGTCGCGTTCCACAACGGAAGGATGTTGTAGATGGTGGCAAAGTCGTAGGGCGCAACATCTTCCACCAGGAAGGCGGAACTGGAGCCGCTGGCGGGCACGTTGATGCCGAACTGCGGGCGGGCCTCGGAGGGCCTCGCCGTTGCGCTGCCGGTAGCGGAATCGACAGCCGGCGCGGGCTCGGAATTGGCGACGCGCTGCCACTTTCCGGTGGCGGAGTCCATCGAGACCTTGCTGCCCAACCGGTGCAGCGGCCGCGGAAAGAAGTTGTGCAGCGACTTGACCCCAACGACGGCCGGCGCCAGCACTGAGGGAATGCGCGGGTCGCTCATGTTGCCTATATGCTGAACGCCCTTTACTTCGAGGTTATGGATCTCGGTGTGGAATGTGCTCTCGACCTGCGCCGCCGACCCGCTGAAGCGAATGGACATTCGATTAGGAGCGACTTCGCCGATGGAAAAGCCGTGGCCGGTCAGCCAGTTTGAAATGGCATCGATGTCAGTTTCCGACGGACCAAACTGCGTGCCTACCTGTTCGGGCGTTAGCCATTGATGGAAATTGGGAGAATCGGGATCGTACTGGCCGGCAACAAATTTATCGAAGGCAGCCTGCCGTGCCTGGTCGCGGCTCAGCACCAGAATCAGGTCGGTCATGGGCAGGTCCGGGGAGACCTGGCCACGGTCGTTCCTGGCATTGGCGGCGGGGTGGGTGTTGCCCTTCAGCGTAACGAGATTGTTTTCATCGATCTGAGCGGCGATCTGCACTGCGGGCGCGGCGGACTGGGCCAAAGCGGTGGTTCGGCACAGCAATGCGCAGAAGAATATGAGGACCGGAGTCAAAGCGAGAAGAGGGAGCGAGCGCATCCGACGCATAGAGTTTTTCCTTAACATTCGCGCGACGCCAGAAGCATTCTCGCCGAAGGGTGCAAGTGGAGGATCGGAAATGCCATAAATCCTCATCGGTCCAATGGTCTATCGTAGCAAGTTCGCGCGTCGACGCCGCAGGCAACAGATGCGTGGGCCGGTTCAAGACGAATTCACTCGCCCGGGGCAGCGGCTCACGCGTCGGGCCTGTCGACCCTCAAGGCCAATTAGATAAACGCAGGAGGCTTCCAAAGCGCTCACTTGGCGAGTACATAGGATTTGACGGAAAATTCCGCGCACCAGACCAGGATTCACATTTCTGGAGCATGATAATCAAACGTCAAAATGTTCCCTGGGAAGGAACGTTTTCAACACAAAATAGAAAAGCAAGGCAAGGACGCCCGAGTACGCGAACCGCAACCCGATTCGCGCCTACAGAGATGCCAACCTCTGGTTGGCGTGCCTGGCGCGAGCGGGCATTCCCATGGCTTCGTGTATGGCCACAGCGTCCAAAAGCAATGCACGCGCTTTGGCCACATCCCCGGAGCCATGGCGGTCAAGCAGCATCTCGGCGTACCACTCCCGCGCCACCGGCTGCAGATGCCGGTAAGGAGCCTTGTCTGCCTGGTCAATCGCGGTCTGGTGATGGTGTTCCGCCCCAGGCCAGTCTTCGGCGCAGGCTGCGGCAATACCGGCAGCGGTGCGGAACCCGGAAACAATGGAATAGGTCCATGCGCCGGTCAGCAGCAGCTCTTCCGTCAGCGGGCGCAGAGCAGCCGCCTCCTTTTTCAGGCCCATGCGCGCCAGGCCGACAACCGATCTTTCCAGAGCGGTCCACACACCAAGCGGGTTCGATTGGCCGGGAACAGGGAACTTCCAGTGCCGGTTCGACCAGGCCTTTTGAGCGCGCGGATCGCCCTGCTCCGCAAGAGCCGCAAATAGACAAGCCTCGGAGAGACCGCTGAGATACGATTTCCCCTCAACCTTCATTCCATGTACGTACCAGCGTTCCGCCTCCGCAAGATCTCCGCGCCAAAGCGCGAAATGACCGCGTTGGAGGCCGGTGGCGAAGTTCCAGCCGACATCGTGCGAACCGCCATATTCCCATGCGTCCGCGGTTTCATCCTGCGCCTTCTCAAGTTCTCCGCGCGCCGCGCTCAAGATAGAAGCGCCCATTTTGAGCGCCCAGATTGCCCCATGATGGCCAATTCTTTCCGCCTGTGCAATCGCGCTGGGAAGAGCCGCTTCGACTTCGCCTGGCCGGCCGCAGTAAAGAATCGCCCAAAGCCCATAAAACTCCACAGCGGAGGCGTTCCACGAGTCCCCCGCTGTGCGGAATGCGCTCACCAGCCGGGGAGCTGCCGCCGCCACCTTTTCCATTTGAAAAGATTGGTAATAGTGAATCGTTTCAAGCAAAGCGGTTGGTCCCTGGAAAGGCGCCTTCATGGTTTCAAGCAATGTTCTGGCTTCCGAGAAGATCCCATCGGCGCTGGCTGGGTCGCCGCCTGCGCTCATGATAGCGGCCCGCATGGACAATACGCCGCAAAGCAAGCGCGGATCCTGACCCGCCATCTGCCTGTGCGCACGCTCCATGGTGCGATTCGCCGCTTCGGAATCGAGCCTCCAGGCCTGCAGATAGCTGAGGGCAATGCTGGCTTCGGCCACCTTGGCAAGCGCGCCAACGGCCTCAAACAGATCGATTGCTCTGCGGTAGCTCTCGATTGCTTCGTCCGGCTTGCCCAGACTCCGCAGGGTCGTAGCCTTCTGAAGCAGCAGGTCGGCGACCCGCAGGCTTGCTTCCCCTTCCCACAGCAGCAGCGCATGGTCCAGATGCCCCAGGGCCTCTTCGTAGGCCGATCCGGCCCTTGCTTTGCCGGCCGCCAATACCAGATATTTGGTGGTTTTTTCAGCGTCGCTCATGACGCCGGCCTGGAAGAGATGATGGGCAAGCTGAGACGCCTGTGCTTCAAGATTTCCGCTGTAGACTCGCTCGATGCTATCGGCAATCCGCGCATGCAGCCTTTGCCGGCGGGGAAGCGAAAGCGATTCGGCCAGGGTTTGACGTACCAGCTCGTGGACGAAGCGGTAACGCATATCTCGGCCATCGGACTCAGGCACCACCAGGTGGGCATGCTCGGCCTCCTCCACGGCATTCAGCGCCGCATCCGGGTGGTTGTTCTCCAATTCCTCCAGGAGCCTGAGACTGAAGCTGCGTCCAATCACAGCGGCGGTGGTTAGCGCGCGCCGGGCACTCTCGCCCAGGCGGTCGAGCCTGCGTCCCAGCACCAGCCGTACCCCCTCGGGCACCTGAAGCCGATCGATGCGCAACCCGGGGAGCCACTTCCCGGCCTGGTCGAAAAGCTTGCCTTCCTCTGAGAGATGGCGGAAGACCTCTTCCACGAAGAACGGATTTCCCTCCGTCTCCTCAAAGATGACGCGCACCAGCGACGGGGGCGGCGCTTGATTGCTCATGGCCGTGAGCATGTTTTTTACTCCGTCCTGCGCAAGCCGCCGCAGCGGCATCCTGGTGGCCTGCTTCTGGCGAAGCAGCGTTTCCACCGTTTGCGCAAAGGGACGAGAGACTTCAATCCCCACGTCGCGATACGTGCAGATGACAAGCATGGGCGTGTTGGAGAGCGTTTGCGCGTGGTGTTGCAGCAACAGCAGCGTTGGCTCATCGGCCCAGTGCAGGTCTTCAAAAACCACGGCCACCGGGGTCACCCGGGCAGCGCGCTCCACGTAGGAGCGAAACGCATTGAACAGGTACCGGCGTTGCTGCTCGGGCGGAAGCGAGATGGCGGGCGGAATGTCGGGATACATATTCCGTAGCTCGGGCATGAGCCGGGCCACTTCAGGAGCATCGTCGCCAAGAGAATGACGGAGGCCTTCGCGAGGCGCCATTCGCGCAATGTACTCCAGCATTTCGATGAACGGAACGTAGGGCGGCGAGCCTTCCATCTCGTAGCAGTGTCCCACCACGCCAACGGCTCCGCGACGCCTGGCCTCGTCGAGAATCGCGCGGGCAAGGTGGGTTTTGCCAATCCCCGGCTCTCCGCCGATCAGCACCATGGAGCCGCGCCCGGCCATTGCCTCACCCAGCAGGCGTTTCAACTCCGCAAACTCCTGTTCACGGCCGATCAGCGGTATGTCGGTCAGTGCGGCCGGCTCCTGCTCCGTGACCGAGGCCGAGGCCGAATTCAGGCGTTCCAGGTCTGCCCGCACTTCAGCGATTGAGGGGTAGCGCAGTTCGAGCGGCTTGGCCAGCAGCCGCCGGATCAACACCACCAGGCTTTGCGGCAAATCTCCGCTCAAGCTCGGAGGGTCGCGCAGAATGCCCGCCAGCGTATCGTTGGCTGTTGAGCGGCGGAAGGGGTGCATGCCCCCGAGCAGTTCGCATAACAGGATACCGAAGGAAAACACGTCGGAACGCTGGTCAAGCGGTTCGCCCCTCACCTGTTCCGGCGACATGTAATCCGGTGTCCCGATCATCACCCCGTGCCCGGTGGGTTGAGGGCCTTCAGGCACCTGCGTTGCCGCGGATTCATCCATCGACAGGGATGAGGATTGCTTCGCCAGGCCGAAGTCGAGAAGCTTCACCATGCCGCTTTGCGTAACAAAGACGTTGGCGGGCTTGATGTCGCGGTGAACAATGCCGCGCAGGTGAGCTTCGTTCAGGCCATCGGCAATCTGCATGGCAATTTCAAGCCGATGCGCCAGTTCCTGACCGTGCATTTTTCCGGTGGGCGAAGCGCCGGATTTGACGATCAAATCCCGCAACGTCTCGCCCTCCATCAGCTCCATCACAATGAATGGCTGCCCCTCGTGCTCCCCGATCTCGTAAATGGTGCAGATGTTGGGATGATTCAGCAGCGAGGCAAGGCGCGCCTCGCGCACAAAGCGGCGAAGCGTCGGCGTATCCTTGGCGGATGCTTCCGTCAGGAATTTGAGGGCAACGGGGCGATTCAGCTTCATATCTTCGCCCTTGTAAACCACGCCCATTCCGCCGCCGCCCAGTATTCCGAGCACCCGATAGTGGGAAACCTTTTGGCCAACCAGGGAGATCGATTCGCCCGGTCTCTCCGGCGCCACTGGCTCGCCTTCGCTGACCGGAGTATCGCGAATCAACAGGCGGTAGCCGCGCCGGGCCAGGGTCTCAATGTACCCATCGTCGATAGACGTTTCGCGCAGGGCCGCGCGGAGCTTCAGGATTGCGGCATTGATGCTGCGGTCGAACTCGACGACGGTGTCATTCGGCCAGAGCCGATTCCGGATGTCCTCGCGCGATACCACCCCTCCTTTGCGATCGAGAAGCATCTGAAGTATTTGAAACTGCTGTTCCGGCAGGCGTACGCTGCGGCCTTTTCCCTGTAAATCCGCGGTCTCCAGGTTGAGTTCGAAAGGTCCAAAACGAACCACGTTCGGCACGTGTGTCTCCAGGGTAGGGGTGGCTGAGAGGAATTCCAGTGGAGTCAATCCTACTATGGCCATGTCTCCAAGTCACCTGTAAATCCCTCAAATACAAACGCAAATTGGGAAAAGACGCTTCCAGGCGCAATCTGTTTTTCGCTGCCTGTTCATGACAATCTCCCCCGCTCCTCACGGGTTCTTTATGGCAGTCTGGTTAGGCTTTGCAAGGAGAATGCATTGACTACGGAATCACCGGTTGCGGCACAAGGCACCATTCTGGTGGTGGACGACGATACCTCGACGCGACGGGCGTTGCGTATGACGCTCACCGGCATGGGCTTCACGGTTGTCGAAGCGGCACGTGGCGAGGAAGCGTTATCGCTGGTCCGCGTGTCGTGGTTCGATGCGGTGTTGCTGGACGTGGATATGCCCGGAATGGGCGGCGTGGAAACATGCCGTTTAATCCGGCGAGCGATTTCGCGTCTGCCCATCCTGATGCTTACGGTAATGGATAGCGAGGACGACAAAGAGCTCGCGCTCGACGCCGGCGCCGACGACTACATTACCAAGCCATTTCAATTACGCGAGTTGGCGGCGCGATTGCGTTCTGCGGTGCGAAGACGGAATGCGCAGGACACCAACCGCGACGCCCCGATTCGCCAAGGCCATCTCGAACTGGATCCCGTGAAGTATCGTGTGATGAAGCGTGGGAAGTCAATCCATCTCACCCCCAAGGAGTTTGAGGTGCTGCATTACCTGATGATGCACGCAGGCGAGCCCATTCCGCACGCTCGGCTGTTGAAAGCGGTGTGGGGGCCGGAGTATGGCAATGAGCTCGAGTACCTTCGAACCTTTGTTCGCTTGCTGCGCAAGAAGATTGAAGACGATCCGCAGAATCCCGTTTATTTGTTGACAGATGCTTACGTAGGCTATCGATTCAACGATCAGCAACCGGAAAACTGAGAGAAGTTTTGAAAGAGCACGATTTTAATCGTGCCGCAAAAGCAATAGAATCAACGCTGGGCTTTAGTCCCTGAGGGATGTCTTCGAAAGCTCTACCTCGATATTCAACTTTTTCACCAAGCTGCTTAGTCGTGCCGCAACAGCCCAGCTTCCGCTTTCAGTAAATTCGCTTACAGTAAACAGGTAGGCAATATGCATCAATAGATGCTTCAACAATGTGGCACTGTGTCAGGGCACGACTTTAGTCGTGCCGCAAGGGTCCAGAGGGATGCGGGCTTTAGCCCCTGCGGGAAAATGGTGCGTGAGGCAGAATGGGTTTCCACGACAGTTTGGAAGAAGGTTCGCAAATCGATTCCTACCGCATTGAAGCGCCGGTGGCGCGCAGCGGCATGGCCTCAATCTATCGCGCCGTTGACGTGCGCGACAATCGCACCGTGGCTTTGAAGATTCCTCATCCCGATCTCGAAGCCGATCCCGTCCTCTTCGATCGCTTCCAGCGTGAAGCGAGCATCGGCGAAAAGTTGAACCATCCGGCGGTGATGCGCGTGTTCGGTCCCGAGAAGCGCTCACGCATCTACATGGTGATGGAATGGTGCGAGGGCCGGCTGCTGCGCCAGATTATGGAGGAAGGCAGGATAGCCCCGGATCGCGCCACCCGTATCGCCATCGGTGTTCTGGAAGCGCTGGAATACGTCCATGCCAATGGAATCGTGCATCGCGACCTGAAGCCTGAGAACATCATGGTCGACGAGCAAGACCGCATCAAGCTCATTGACTTCGGCATTGCCGGCGACTCCTCAGCGCGCCGCCTCACCTACGCCAACTTCACCGCCGTGTTCGGCTCGCCCAACTACATGTCTCCCGAACAGGTGCAGGGCAAGCGCGGAGACGGCCGCTCCGACCTCTATTCCCTGGGCGTGATTCTCTACGAGATGCTGTCCGGGAAGCTGCCCTTTTCAGGCCCCACGCCGATGGCCATCATGAATGAGCGGCTGTTGAACTATCCCATCCCGCTTCGTGTCGCCGAGCCTGCTGCCTCACCCCAGTTACAGGAGATACTGTGCCGCGCGCTGGAGAAAGACCCCAGGAATCGCTATGCCAGGGCAAATGAGTTTGCACACGATCTTGCCAACCAGGACCAGGTTGGCGTGGAGGACCGTGTGGAATTGCGCGATTGGCAAAAGCGCAAATCGCAGACCAAGCGCAAGGTGCTTTACTATGCCGGGCTGGCTCTTATTCCCGTGGCCATCCTGCTGCTGATGATCCTGCTTGCGCACCACCGGTAGCTAACGGTGGGCTCTGTAAATGAAGATGTCATCCTGAGCGAACGGGGCCCCGAACGTTTTTCAGTTCGGGGGTGGTGAGTCGAAGGATCCGCGGTTGCACTTCGTAATACATGCGACGAATCTTAGAAACGGCTGGTTAGCCGGAGATGGTCCTGGCCCTTGCATCCGCGCCACCCTCTTCCAACCCCGACCCCAGGAACTCCTGAAAAACGTTGTTGGAAATCAATCTCCCTCCCGCGGTCAACCGAACAGTTTCCCCGTCCCAAGTCAGCAACCCATCCTCAACCAGCCGCTCCACCGCGTCCATCCCCGGTGCAACCATCTCGGAG
The DNA here is from genome assembly GCA_964458965.1 of uncultured Occallatibacter sp. GTDB lineage: Bacteria > Acidobacteriota > Terriglobia > Terriglobales > Acidobacteriaceae > Telmatobacter. The sequence goes on from CAYWMR010000001.1 coordinate 27,479, forward strand.
CCAAACTCACTCTCCAACGAAGAAACTTCGACCCCGGCATTGAGCCGAAGGCCCAGGAACCAAGCCTCTTCCAGTTGGCGTGCCGGTCCCAGCCATGCGGTCTCCACTGCTTGGGGTCCTTCGAGAAACGCCGCCAGGTCGTCTGTGGTTGTCGATCGCAGAACGTAGCGCGCCGCGGCCGAGTCTGCTTCATGCAACGCCGCCCGCAGCATCGACGAGGCATCCAACCCCAGCCCCAGATACGGCCGCCGCTGCCAGTAGCGCAGATTGTGCCGCGACTTAAAACCCGGCCTGCAAAAATTGGAAATCTCGTATTGCTCAAGGCCTGCCCGCGCCAGCCTCTCGATCGCCCAGGAGTACATCTGGGCAATCGCATCGTCGGTGGGAACCAGCCCGGCATGGTACCGCGCCCCGCCGCTCAGCATCTCCCGGCCCAATCGGGAGTCCTCGTCCACCTCCAGCATGTACACGCTGGCATGCGGAACGCCGCTCGCGACCAGCCCCCCAATCGACTCCTCCCACGACTCAAACGTCTGCCCCGCGAGCCCCGCGATCAGATCCACGCTCAGATTGGAAATCCCGGCTCCGCGCAGTCTTCGCAAATCCTCCATCACCGTCGCCCGGTTGTGCAGCCTCCCGCTCACCTGCGCCTCGCGATCGATCAGCGACTGTACACCCAGGCTCACCCGATTCACCCCACAGGCGGCCAGCGCCTCCAGCGTCTCGTCCGCAATCTGTCCCGGCGCGCACTCAACGGTAATCTCGGCGTCCGAATCAAAGTCGAACTCCGCCCGCAACGCCCTGAACAGCCTCGCCAGCAGCGCCGGCGCAAGCAGGCTTGGCGTCCCTCCGCCCAGGTAAACCGTGTCCACACGCCGCCCCAGCTCAACATCCATCCGCGCCGCCCAGTCCCCGGCTGAGGCCACGTCCTGGATCACCCTTTCCACATAGCGCGCGTGTTCGCTGGCCGGATAAACGCCAGATGCAAAGTTGCAATAGGTACATTTCGAGCGGCAAAATGGAATGGATAGGTAGAGTCCAAGCCCGTCATTTTTGTGATCAAACATTGTAATGATTCTTTCACGCTCTCCCGCGGACCCATGTTCCTCCGATTCATCCGCCTGAAATCCAGGAGCATGCAACAATAAAGTCAAGGAGCTTCGGTTTGAAAGCCTGGCCTGTTGTGGGCATTGTCTTGATGCAAGGTATTTTTCTTCTGGCCCACTGGTTTATTTATCGTACAGTCATCGTCTTTTTCGCCCCGCTCAGCCCGGAAGTTATCCTGGTGCTCCGGTCCTCGTTGCTGATTCTTGCCTTCAGTTTCACCGTAACCGCCCTGCTGAACTTCTGGGTTTCCAATCCCCTGGTCACTCTTGCCTACGGGATTGGCGCAGTCTGGCTCGGGTTTCTTAACTACTTCTTCTTTGCGGCCTGTTTGAGTTGGCTGGCCTGGCTCGCCGTGCTGCTTGGCTTCCAACACGGCTACCCCTACCACCACCGCGATCTGGTCGCCTCAGTCTTCTTTCTTCCGGCTGTTTTGGCCGGTGTCTACGGCCTCCTCAACGCTCTTTGGATCCGCACACGGCGGGTGACCATACAGCTTCCCAACCTGCCCCCTTCATGGAGCAATCGAACCGCCCTGCTCATCAGCGACCTGCACCTGGGCACCGTCAATGGTCCCGCCTACAGCCGCCGCATCGCGACCATGGCAGCCCGCCTTCGCCCGGATATTGTCTTCATCCCCGGTGATTTTTTCGACGGCGCCAAGACCGACCCGGACAAGCTGGCTGCGCCCTTCCTTCAACTTTCCCCGCCCCTCGGAACCTACTTCGTCAGCGGAAACCACGACGAGTACGGCAACCTGCCCCTCTGCACCAAGGCCTTGACCCGCGCCGGCATCCGGGTTCTTTCCAACGAACGGGTAACCGTGGACGGTCTGCACATCGTCGGCGTTCCTTACAGCGGATCGTCTTACCTCGCGCTACGCAATTTTCTTGAGAGCCTGAAGCTGAGCACGGCCGAGCCCAGCATTCTGCTCAACCACGTCCCCAGCCGCCTGCCGGTCGTTGAGCAAGCCGGCATCAGCCTCCAGCTCTCTGGCCACACGCACAAGGGGCAGATCTTTCCCTTTACCTGGTTCGTTCGCCGCGCCTTTGGCCGGTTTAGCTATGGATTGCAGCGGTTCGGCTCGATGCAGATTTATACCTCCAGCGGCGCAGGAACCTGGGGTCCTCCCATGCGCGTCGGCACCTATTCTGAAATTGTGCTGCTCAAGCTTGAGTAGGCGGGTTTCATGCTAAAATGTAGCTACGTTGCTACATTGGAGGCTCCCCATGGCGATTACAACACTTTCCAGCAGGGAGTTCAATCAGGACCGGAGCCGCGCAAAGAAGGCGGCGCAAAATGGCCCCGTATTCATCACTGACCGCGGACGGCCGGCGCTGGTGCTGCTCTCAATCGATGAATACCAGAAGATTGCGGGTAAGCCCCACAGTATTGCCGATCAGCTTGCCATGCCGGAAGCAGCGGAAATCGAATTCGATCCACCGCGGATGGGCGACATACTTCGTTACCCTCTTGATCTGTCATGATGTACCTGCTGGACACTAACGTAGTGTCAGAGTTGCGTAAGTCTCCCGTTCGTCGCGGGAGGTTGGCCACGGTCGATCCAAACGTGCTGGCCTGGTCAGAGTCCGTTCCTGATGCCCACCAATTCTTGTCTGTCGTTACGATTCTCGAATTCGAGCACGGCACCCTGCTTATGCAGGCACGCGACTCGCGCCAAGGGGCCATCTTTCGCACGTGGCTTGATAGGAAGGTGTTACCTGCCTTTGCCGGTCGAGTGCTGCCGATCGACACGTCCATCGCGTTGAAGTGTGCCGCCCTTCATGTGCCGAATCTTCGTCCGGAGCGTGACGCATTGATTGCTGCAACAGCGCTTATCCATGGCATGACCGTCGTAACTCGCAATGTCAGCCACTTCCGAACCACTGGCGTGCCAATCGTCAACCCATGGGAGGATTGAATGGCTACGGGAGCGGCCCCCGTTGATTTACACTTGCTCTTCAACTGAAGGGGACGCTCCATGCTGCCACTAAGCAAACGCTTTCTCGCACTGATTGCAACTGTGGTTTTGGTCGCATCGAAACCAGCCTTCGCGCAAAACCAACAACAGCCGTCCACCACCCCCGACCTAACCTTCCCCACAGTCCTCTACGGCGCAGCCTACTACAACGAATACATGCCCGGCGACGACGCTGACCACGCAGCCCGCCTCGACAAGGACGTCGCCCTGATGAAGGCCGCCGGCCTCAACGTCGTGCGCATGGGCGAGTCCACATGGAGCCTGTGGGAACCGGAAGACGGCCGCTTCGAATACGCCTGGATGGACCGCGTCGTCGATGCGATGGGCAAGGCCGGCATCAAGGTCATCCTCGGCACGCCCACATACGCAATCCCCACCTGGATGGCTCACCAGCATCCTGAGATCTTCGCCGATCGCATTCCCAGCGGCATGTTCGGTGGCAAGCCCATCGCCAGCACCTACGGCATACGGCAGAACATGGACACGGATTCGCCCGCCTACCGTTTCTACGCCGAGCGCCTGATCCGTCACATCGTGGCTCATTACAAAGACAACCCCACCGTCATCGGCTGGCAACTCGACAACGAGACCGGCAGCTACGAAGCCGCCAATCCCGACGTGTTCATCGGCTTCCAGCATTACCTGGAAAAGAAGTTCGTCACGCCCGAAGCGCTGAGCAAGGCCTGGTTCCTCAACTACTGGGGCGAAAATCTGCGCACCTGGGAAGACCTGCCAACCCGCGACGGCACCATCTCTACCGGCTACAAGCTGGAGTGGACCCGCTGGAGCCAGATGCGGGTCACGGACTTCCTCCACTGGCAGTCCGCGCTGGTCCGCGAGTGCGCTTCCCCGCGCCAGTTCATCACCACGGACTACGGCGGCATGATGAAGCGCGACGTAAATGAAGAGGCCGTCGCCGGGTCGCTCGACATCGTCGCCGACAACATCTATCACGGAACGCAGGACCACTACGATGGCTCCTTCCAGGCTCTTCAGACCGACTTCTCCCGCTCACTCAAACACGGCAATTTCCTGGTCACCGAAACCAACGGGCAGACCATCGGATGGACCTCCGGCGGCCAGTATCCCCCTTACGACGGCCAGCTCCGCGAAGATGTCTACACCTATCTCGCGAGCGGCGCAAACATGGTGGAATACTGGCATTGGGCCTCCATCCACGGCAATCAGGAGACCTATTGGAAGGGCATTCTCTCGCACGACCTGGAACCCAACCGCGAGTATGCCGAAGTGAGCCGCACCGCCCACGAACTGCAAAAGGTCGGCCCGCATCTTGTCGGCCTCAAGATCCATAACGACGTCGCCATTCTCTGGAGCCGCGACTCGGCAAACGCCATCAGCTTTATGCCCTACGGCGGCGGCGTGCCGGCCCGCAGTTGGAGCGGAGATTCCGATGGCTACGCCTCGCTGGTGCAGCAGATGCACCACGCGCTCTACGACATGAACGTGGGCGCGGACTTTGTCTTCCCTGAGACCCAGGACTTCTCGCAATACAAAGTCCTCATCGTCCCCGTGCTCTACATTTCGGACGACGCCCTGCTCCAGCGCATCTCCGACTACGTGAAGAGCGGCGGCCACGTTGTAATGACCTTCAAGAGCGGATTCGCTAATCAGGACTCCGCCGTGCGCTGGGTGCGCGCTCCCGGCCCGCTTCGCGAAGCCGCCGGCTTCAGCTATCAGGAGTTCTCAAGCCTCGAACACTCCCTCGCTCTCAAGGGAGATCCATTCAACGTGAACAGCGCCGGCCCAACTGCAAACCAGGTCTATTACTGGGCTGAGTTCCTGATGCCCGAGCACGCCAAAGCCCTGGCCTGGTACGACCATCCGTTCTTCGGAAAATGGCCGGCAATCACCGAGAACAACTTTGGCGCGGGAACTCTGCTTTACGAAGGAACTTATCTCTCCGATAAGCTGCAAACCGCTATACTGCGCGCCACTTTGGAGAAGGCCGGCATCACCAGCCCCGACCAGCAACTCCCGCCCGCGGTCCACGTCCAGCACGGCGTCAATCGTCTCGGCAAGCGCCTGCATTACTTCTTCAACTACTCCGGCGCCGAAGTGAAAATCGGCTATCCCTTCGCTGCCGGAACGAATCTGCTCGATGGAAGCGCCGCTCCCAAAGCCGCCACGCTTACCCTTCCGCCGTGGGACCTGGCCATCATCGAGGAGAACTGACAACCATATGGCTGAAGACAATCCAGTTCCGATTGATCTTCCGATGCCCATTCGCACGCCGCGTCTGCTCATCCGCCCACGGCAACCGGGTGACGGTGAGCGAGCGTTGGCTGCAATACGCGAGACTTGGGACCAGCTTCACAGATGGATGGCGTGGGCTGAGAATTTGGACGACTTCACTTCCGAGCGGCTGGAGACGCGCAACCGCTGCGCAATAGCCAATTTTGTTCAGAGGAACCCAATAGAACTAATTGGCATTGGAATCGCCACTGGAGAACCCGTTGTGTGGTGCGGGCTTCACGATATTGACTGGAAGGCGTACCAGTGCGACACCGGCTTCTGGGTCCGTAGAAGCGCCCAGGGCCGGAATATTGCAACAGAGGCGGCGAACGCAATGCTTCGCTATGCTTTTGGTGCGTTAGGCATGCGCCGAGTCGGCCTTACGCATTCGGATGGGAATGAGGCCAGCCGCCGCATTGCCGAAAAGCTTGGGTTCGTGCACGTGGGAGTTGACCGGGCAGCCAACCCGTTGCCGGGAGGCCTTATGGCCGACAGATTCCGCTATGAGCGATTTGGCACGGAGGGTCTGCCGCCGTTGGAAGTGCAGTGGGGCAACGGGTAATTGGTGCGCTCGGGAGCGCAGTTCCCGACTTGAAGACAGATCTTCACGTTGCGTCGCTAGCTTGTCGAAATGGATCTGCGCCTCGTTAGCATGATTCCTCCAGATTCACGGACGATAGAGGAGGAATGCCCGACGGACGAAACCTGCACTGTCCGGAGACAATATTTCCACAACGTAGTGCTTGTGGGACGCGCGCCGGCCTCGGGGCGAGCTCTCAAGTCAAATTTCTCTCGCCCATTGTTCTTTCCGGGTGATACTCTACGTCCACAAAAGGGCTGCCCGTCCCCAAGCAAGCCAACCGGTCACCCCTAAGAGAACTCCCCCCTCAAAGGAGAAACAATGATTCGGAGAATCGGCCTGTATCTGCTCACTGCCGCTGCGCTTTTCACCCTCTCCACAATCAATTCCCAGGCCCAATCGGTCCTGACGCGTCATACCCGGGAAGTAACCCGCACCGGCGAGGCTAAGCTTCAGGGACGCCTGCCCGCCGCCCAGACACTGCAACTCGATCTCGTTCTGCCCGTGCGCGATCAGGCTGGACTCGATGCCTTCGTGGCTGCGGTCAACGATCCATCCAGCTCCTCCTACCGGCAGTTCCTCACCCCGGCGGAATTCACGCAGCGCTTCGGTCCAACACAGCAGGATTATGATGCGGTGCTCGCTTTCGCCAAGTCGAATGGCCTCGCTGTGGTTGGCGGAACCCGCGATGGTTTGGATGTGCAGGTCAAGGGCTCCGTTGCCGCCATCCAATCCGCTTTCCATGTCAACATGCTCACTTTTAAGCACCCAACCGAGGACCGCACCTTCTACGCGCCGGACCGCGAACCCACCACCGGCCTGTCGTTCTCGCTTTGGCACGTCTCGGGACTCGATAACTACTCCATCCCCCATCCCATGTACGTCAAGAAGAGCGACTACGCCAAAGCTCATGACATCCCTGAGGAGCAAGTCGTCACCCATGCCACCACCGGCTCCGGCCCATCGGCTTCGTTCCTGGGCAGCGATATGCGCGCAGCCTACTACGGTGGAACGGCCCTTACCGGCGCAGGCCAGAACCTGGGATTGTTTGAGTACGAGGGCACCGACCTTACCGACCTGACCACCTACTTCAAAAACGTGGGCCAGACCAACAACGTGCCCATCACCCTGCTCTCGACAGACGGCACCAGCACCTCCTGCGTATATACCAGAGCCGGCGGCGATTGCGACGACACCGAGCAGACCCTCGACATGACCCAGGCCATCGGTATGGCCCCGGGTCTCGCCAGCCTGGTCATGTACATCGGGTCCACCGACACGGCTATCATCAGCGCCATGACCACGCACAGCCCGCTGCCCACTACCATCGGCTGCTCGTGGGGCTGGACACCTGCCGATCCAAGCACGCTGAACCCGTACTTCGAGAAGATGGCGTCTCAGGGCCAGAACTTCTTCGCGGCGTCGGGCGACAGTTCCACATGGTCGTCGAGCAACGAAGCCTGGCCGGCGGATAACGCCTACGTGGTTTCAGTAGGCGGCACAGATCTGGTTACAGCCAGCGCAGCCGGTCCCTGGAAGTCCGAGACAGCATGGACGGATTCCGGCGGCGGCATCTCCCCGGATAGCATTCCCATCCCCGCGTGGCAGCAGTTGTCCGGCGTCATCAACTCCAGCAACAAAGGCTCAACCACCCTGCGCAACGGCCCCGACGTTTCGGCAAACGCCAACTTCTCTTTCTACACCTGCGCCGATCAGACCACCTGCCTCGCCAATGAGTACGGCGGCACCAGCTTTGCCACTCCCATGTGGGCCGCTTACATTGCCCTGGCAAACGAGCAATCAGTCAACAACGGCGGCAAGACCCTGGGCTTTATCGACCCCACTATCTACCCCCTCGCTCTCAGCTCAAGCTATGCCGCCGACTTCCACGACATCACCAGCGGCACATCCGGTAGCTATTCGGCAGAAGTTGGTTACGACTTGGTCACCGGCTGGGGCTCGCCCAACGGGGCCGCGCTCATCAACGCGCTTGCTCCGACAGCTACTTCTCCCACCTACAGCCTCTCCGCCACATCGGTTTCGATCGTGCAGGGCAGCAGCGGCAGCTCGACTGTCACCTCTACGGTTGAAGACGGCTTCGACTCCGCGGTTACTCTCTCCGTCAGCGGCCTTCCGACAGGCGTCACCTACACCTTCACTCCCACTTCCATCACCGGCTCCGGCACATCGTCGTTGGCCCTGACGGTACCCGCGGCAACTGCGGTTGGATCGTACACAGTCACCGTATCGGGCACCGGCGGCGGCATCACGCAGACCACCACCTTCACGCTCACCGTAACCGCGCCTGTTACCGGCGGCTTCACCATCTCCGTCTCTCCCACCTCGGGCTATCTCGATCAGGGGCAGAGCGGCTATGGGGTGGTTACAGTGACTGCGAAAGGCGGCTTTGACTCCGCAGTTACGCTGTCTGCCACGGGCATCCCGACAGGTGTGACGGGGAGCTTCAGCCCCACTTCCGTTACCGGCTCCGGCACGTCGGACTTCACGCTCACCGTGTCCAGAACCGCCAAGACCGGCACCTATCCCATCACCATCAAGGGCACCAGCGGAAGCACCTCGGAAACCACAACCCTCACCTTCACGGTGCGGCGCTAACCCTCAATTTCCGCCCGCTTAACCTAAGCGGCGCTGTACAACAAATGGGCCCGGACTCTCCAGTCCGGGCCCTTTTTATCGATGGAACCCGTTAAAGATGACCCTTCGCTCCTTATCCTGTTGTACGGGAAAGCGAGCGCGACCTTTCCCAATTTCGGACACTACGATTCTCAGCCAGCTCCCAATCTGTGGCACAATATGGGATAAGGGAAGGGCCTTGCAGACAGGAGAAGTTATGTACACGCTCGACCGTATCGTTTCTACTCCAGGGGTGGTCGGCGGAAAGCCGCGTATCAAAGGGACGCGTGTGACTGTTGGGGTGATTCTCGGCCAGCTTGCTGTCGGCCATAGTATCGAAGAAGTTCTCCGCGATTACCCGTACATACAACGCGAAGATGTGCTGGCGGCTCTGCAATTTGCGGCGTGGCGCGCACAAGAGGAAGAAGTGGAACTGAGTGCGTAGGCGTCCAGTTTCATCACCATCTTGGTGGACGCCAACCTCACACCTTTCTGGGTTGAGTTTCTTCAATCCTCGGGCATCGCAGCCGTGCATTGGTGCAGCTTCGGTAAGGGCGACGCACCCGACACAGAGTTGCTGAATTGGGCCATTGACCATGATGCGGCAATATTCACCGCGGATGGCGATTTCTCTCAAATGCTTGCGTTGCGCCAGTTAGGTCGTCCCAGCGTCATTTACCTGCGAACCAGTGAACAGAACCCTCTTGGGCCAGGAAATGAGGTAATCGCTGCGTGCAATGTGATTGCCGCGCGTTCTGACAGCGGATTGATCGTCACCATCAACGACCGCGGCACTCGGCTGCGAGCCTTGCCTATTCTGGTCAGCGAATAGCACACGGGGAGAGGAGAACCAGTCAGTTCTCTAGGATAATCGGCTTGAGAGACAATCGAGCGGGCAAATAGGGTCTGCCATCGTCGCTGACGCCCTCAATTCTCTGTAGGCTTCTCCTCAATATGATCGATCACCAGAGCCGGCGCCGGCCGCCGTACCTTCTCCAGTTTCAGCCCCATCTCCTTTGTCAATGCATCAAACAGCGACAGCGCGCCATTGGGGTCCGATGCTCCGGTTGCTCCTCCGCCTGCCGGACCGCCCCCCACGCCCCCGGCAAGATCGGCGGAACTGAAGCTCAAAGTGAAGTCATACGAGCCGGGAATTCCTGTGGTATCCAGAATCGGATTGTAAATATATCCCGAGGCCAGGTCCTGCAGCTTCACTCCAATTTGCGCCATGGTCATGTTCTGGCATGTCAGCAGCCTGTTCAACACTGGAAATGCAATCCTCGGATCTTTTCCGTCCGGCCCGGGACCTTCAATACATCGCGTGCGGCTTGAAGGGTCGGCCTTCTTGAGCTTCGGACTAACCGCGACCAGGTTATATGCCGTAACCGTCCGGTCTTCCATGTGGGCCTGCATTTTGAAGCGATCTCTCAGCAGCCCGCGTAACATCTGCTTCAGATCGTTCTCGTCCATCTGAGGCGCGTTTTGCGCAGCGCTCCCCGAAGCGTCGCCCAACTTCTTCGCCATAATGTCGAAGTGATCCGAATCAAGCCATCCTGGCGCGCCCACAAGCTCTTCCTTGTCATTCGGGTTCAGATCCCACGCAAAGTTGATCAGGAATTTCAGCGTGGTGGCGGTTACATTCACCTGGCCGCCGTCCACTCGTCCATTAAACTGTGCATCCGGCTTGCTCGGCTTGATCACCGAGACGTCGAATTGCGGAGGTGGCAGCTTAGGAAGCTTCGTCTCCAAATCGGGCGGATTGGCGGTCGGCTGCTCGTTCACGCTGTCCACAATCAGCACCGGCCTCGGCGCCGTTTTCAGTTCCAGTTTCAGCCCAAGCTGTTTATCTACCGCATCGAAGATAGAAATTCCATCGGCTCCCGCCCTTGCCAGGTCGCCTCGTCCGGTCCACTTCAGGTCAAAGTCCCACGACCCCTTCAGCCCGGTCGAGTCCACCACAATGTTGGTCAGGTATCCGCCTGCCATATCGTGCAGAGCCTGTGCGAACGCCTCCATCGTCATGTTGCGGCATGAGACAAATATGTACGGCACGGTGCCAGGATCTGATGTCTGCTGTGAGGGATTGCATCCGGAATTCGCTGTGTCTTCGGCCTCCTTAAGCTTCGGCTTTCCGCCTCCCACCGAAAGCACAAAGGCCGGCATGGGCTTGCTCCCGTTGTGCACCACCAGCTTGAATCGATCCGCAAGCAAAGACCTAAGCATCAGCTTCACTGTATCTGCCGGCGTTGATGCGGGCGCCTTTCCAAAAACATCGAACCGGTCCGTCTCCAGCCAACTCGGGCCCCCTTGCACATTGTCGGCTTGCTCCTTGTATGCGGCTGCAATCATGTCCACCATGGTCGCCTGCCGCAACACATACCTGTCGCCGCGAAGAGTGCCTCCATCGACAAATGCGAACCTGCGAGCGGGGCTCACATGAACATCCGCGATATCGAATGCAGTCGCGGGTTGGGTTGCGGACGGGGCCTCGGTGCTTTGTGAATACACCGGGACTGAGAGAAGCACGAGGAGAGTGATACCCGCGATTAGCCGCATCGGAGTTCAAACCTCTTGTGAAGTGTGCGCCCAGATCGCGCATGGTCTTTGGGGAAATCCAGTTTATTTTAGACGCGCTTCCGGCTGTCAAAGGTATCAACCGTTAGTACAAGGCACAAAATCGGCAAAGCCTTCAGGCCATGACTTTGCGCCCTTCACGGGATTTACAGGAATTACAACGGTAATGCAGGCGAGCTTATGCGACTCGGGCGTTACGCAACTGGTTCTCAATGAGGCGCTCTTGTACTTGAAAGTGCTTAGCTGCGAAATCTATAGCCTCATCCGGGGAGCTGTTTGCCGCAATTCTTCGCTGAAAGACTGTTCGGACTCCATCCCTGGGGGCCAATAACTCTGCGGCGAATGCTCGGGACGCCTGTTGATCCCAGGTGTGTGCGTCGGTAATGAGTCGCGGGCCATTCGCACACCCGAATGCCATCTGGAACAGGCCTCGCGCCTCCAAAAAACGAAGACTCTCCAATCTGGACTCGGGCCCTACGACCATTGGACCGCGGCTTCCAGAGAAGCCAACTTCCGCTCTTACGCCAGAGCTTGGAATGTGGTTTCGAAACTCGAAAGCGAAGGTCCCAACACCGACCCTACCCCCAGCGCGTTCGATATCTTCCAACGGGGCGTCAATATCAAGGCCAACAAGCTTGCGTGCCTTCTCGGCTGCGGTGTACCCGACCTCCACCGCTCTCCTTAACGGATCGAGTCCATCCGGCCCCTTCGGAGCAATCGGTCCAAGCTCAAAGTCTTCGCGGGCTATTCGCACCCACTCCCACGCCGGAATGACAGATTCAGGCGGTGAAGTCTCGATCAGGTCGCTAAATATGGAATTTTCGGCCGGTCGGTTTGGGATTTCGATTTCGAGGAGATCTGCGAGACCTTTGGGCCAAGATTCTGCCTCAAAAGGATCGAGTCCCAAACGGCCCGCTGCACGACAAAATGCGACCTCCGCTTCATCTGCACGTTCGATGGCCTCCCAATTAGAGTGCAGATCCGATGCACGCTCATCGTCCACATCCCGCAAGCGATTCAACACCTGCCTGACGAAGTCCTTGAAGTTCTCCTCAGCCGAAGTCGCGTCGATCAGTTCTCTGCCATAGCCAAGAAAAAATCCTGGCAACTGAGGGTACTGATCGGACATATCTCTTTCCCAGTTTGCGATCATGGACCGCCCATCTGAGAACAGATGCAAGTTAGGAAGCAAGATGTCGCTAGCAGCCGCACGCATGGAGTGGCGCCGCAACCACCCTGTGCGGCTTAAGCCGCTTATGTCGTCCTCGGCCTCAAGCCCAGATGAGGGTTCATGGAACAGTGCCCACCAATTCTGAACTAGCCAATTTGCAAGGGGAAATGCCGGAATGAAGATCGAGCTTCGCGGCCCGTTTGCCGTTCGGTCCCAGATGCGCGTTACCGTGCTGGCCCCAATAATTACGCGAACCCCCGCCCACGTCCTACGCTCGACAGGGTCTAGCGAAACGGGCTGATCAAACCAATCGCACTCAATTCGAATTGATTGTGACACGTGGGCAGTCCTTCAATTTGCCTTGCGGATCCTCTGGATACGCTTCTTGATATTCAACCGGAAACCCATGATACTCCCCATTTGTCTCAGAAGAGAGCCTCACCTCATGGAGGAGTCCATCAACATAAATCCACGCCCTCGCAGGAAAGACCGAACGGAACTCCTCGCTTATACAGGGCCCCGCAATCGCCGTCCGGAGCCCGGCTGTCAGTTGAGGCCAGGCTTCCTGCGGATACCTTAGACACAATGATTTGTCCTTCTTGGGTCCGAATATCCACGCATTAGTTGGCGACGGATAGTTCTTGTGTTCCCCATTCGGAATGTAGTGAACCCTGCCAGACACCTCCACTTGGGATGGCCCGTTGGCCGGCCACTTTCCGATCCTGCCCCGTCTGATCTCACTGCCCGCTCGCCGATAGGTAGGACGCTTGGCCATAGAATTCTAAGCTCAAAATCATCGAGACAGCTCAATCCCACCGAAAGAGTCAGCAAGATCTTGACAAAATGAAGTATACCAATATCGCGCCAACAAATGAGGGCGACACGTCCTCGCGCCCTACTCCCCATCCGGCGGCACCTGTTCCAGCAGGCGCTTCCATGTCTTCTGGTTCTTCCTGAATCCCCGCTTCAAATCCTCCAGAATCCGCTCGAAATCCGCATTCGTCCGCAGATTGTTCCATGCCGGGTTCTTCTGGAACCACGGATAGTTCTCGTTCCCTAGATAAATAGCCCGCCGCAGCCAGTGCAATGCCTCGCTCGAGTCGCCTTCCACCGCAAAGTAAGTTGCCAGCCGGTAAGCCATCTCGCT
>CAYWMR010000002.1:0-36013 GCA_964458965.1 uncultured Occallatibacter sp.
CGCTCCCTGTTCAGCCGGGCCCGCCGCACCGGCAGCGCCACCCAGCGCACCCGGCGAATTAATCTCCAGGATTTGCTTAACTCCAAGAGCCCCGCCGATATTCCCGCTGCTGGGGGAACTGCTCGAGCTGGACGCGCTGCCTCCGCTGCCTCCGGAACTGCCATCGTTAACTGTGTCGGGAGTACCCGGACTCTGCGGACTCCCCACTGACCCGGCCGACCCCGAGCCCGGTGCTCCACCGCTGTTAATCAATACCATCGTTCCCGAAATAGCAACTCCGGCTGGCCCAATGGTGACAAAATTCCCCGACGCAACCAGGCTAAGCTCCATCCCCGCCTGAATCACCACGCTCATACCGCCGTTGATGTAGATCGTATTGTTGGCATTCAGAGAATAAGCCGAGCCCACACTGATGCTTTGGTTGGAACTGACATTCAGCCCGTGATTCCCGCCCACCGACTCGGTAAGATTGCCGCCTATGCCAAGATCGGAATTCCCGCCCACCTTCTCCACCGCATTCGACTTGATTTCCCGGTTGAAGTCAGCGCCAATTTGCTCCGTTTGCTTATTCTTCACCGTAAGCGAGTCGTTGTTAAGAACATTGGTGACGCGGTCGTGCTCGACCGAAGTATTGAAATCCTTTTCGGCGTGAAGATAAATCTCCTCGCTTCCCATCTTGTCTTCAAAGCGCAGCTCATTCGCATTGGCCGCCGACCCGCCCTTGCTGCTGCGAGTTACAATTCCGGAACGCGTGCCGTTGTCAGGCAAACTGTACTTGGGAGTGTTCTTGCCGTTATAAACCGAGCCCGTAATCACCGGGTTATCCGGATCGCCGTTGAGAAACTGAACCACTACCTCATCGTTGACGCGCGGCCAGAAATACGACCCCCATCCGTTCCCCGCCCAGCCCTGCGCCACGCGTACCCAGGTCGAGTCGGCATCCGATCCCCGTGCCTTGGCTTTGTCCCAGAAGAACTGCACCTTTGCGCGCCCCAGCTTATCCAGGTAGATCTCCTCGCCGCTGGGCCCCACAACAAGGGCCGTCTGAGGGCCGTAAATCCTGGGCTTTGTGAACGTCTGCGCCGCTTTGAAAACAATATCCGACGAAACCGCCGTAAATTTGTTGCTATATCCCTCCACCAGGCCCTTCTCACCCGGTCGATAAGGCGGCGTCTGGCCGGCCTTGTGGGTTACAGCGGTCAGCAGATACTTGCGGTTCCACGCGCTGCGCGCATTCTTGCTGAGTGTAAATGTGTATCCCGCGCAAAGCGAACGCACATTGCCGCCGCCGCGATAGACTTCCGAGACAGCATCGGAAGCCTGGGCGCGCGTATCCAGGAACAACGTCTCAAGGCTCGAACTGGTGCTTGCGTCCCCGTTCGCGTACCCTTCTGAACCCACCGGATAAAGATACTGGTCGAATGCGTTCTTGCCATAGGTGCTGGAGCTGTTTTTGTCCGGCCCATCCTCGCGCGCAAAGTCCTTTAAGTTGTATTCCGCGGTTGAATGCTTGCCTGAAACCATGGTCGCCGTCGACGTAAACACATCGATCGTGGCGCTGTATGCACCCACAGCCGTCCCCACATTCGCGGAAAAGGGAAATGAAGCGGACAGCGGGCAGTCCTGATAAGCGGTTCTTGCATCTCCCAATACGATCTTGTTGTCCTGGTCGGTGTGCTCGAACCAATAGAAGATTCCGCTCTCCTCAAGAATGCGAGAGACAAATTGAAAGTCGGTTTCCGAATACTGCGTGCAGTAAGAAAGCTGCTTGTAACTCGCGCTCGTCTGATCGGAAATCGTCAAGCCATATTCGCCAATAACTGACTTAACAATATCCAGCACTGTCTTGTCTTGAAAAACTCGGCAGTTGGCGCTTAACGTCAACTGCCACATGCCAGGCACAACTCGCGCGTGGTAGTAATCGAACTCGTCGTCGCTCGCCATCTGCTCAAACGACGCAACAATGCCGCTGATATACCTCGCGCCCGTCACGTCGCCAAGTAAGATTGCAACATTGACCTTGGAGCCGACAATCGATTTAGGGTCGACCGATGTACCCGCGTCCGCAAGCAATTCGAGATTGAACTCAAAAAGGCGCGAGATCCCTTCCGCGCCTTCGAGCCCCTCGATGACAAGCACGTCCTTGCCTAGCGGACTTGAAAACTGCATCAACCGGTCTGTCTGCTTCAGACTTGCCATGCCCATCCCGCCTGTCTATTGCTGAAGTTCCATGAACGATTTTTTCGCTTACTCTGGTTGTGCGATCTCTGCCTCTGGTTCTGCGCTTTCTGCCTCAGCGGGTGTGATGTCTTCGACTTCCGTAACATCCCATTCATAAGTCAGAGCGCCGTCCTTGACTGAAACCGTTACCCGGTTCGACGCCTCACCACCGGCTAGTTGAGTTAGTATCTGCCGCGACAAATCCGGCAGCATCGTATTGGAAAGAATGTTATCCACGTTCCTGGCTCCGCTCTCGACCTCGGTGCAGCGTGCGGCCACCTCGTTCAATAGCGCGTCGCCATACTCCAACTTGATCTTGTGCGTTTCCAGCAGCCGCCGTTGAATCTTCCCCAGCTTCAACCGGATAATCAGCTTCATAGCCTCGTCCCGGATTGGGAAGTAAGGCACAATCATCAACCGACCCAAAAACGCCGGCTTGAATACCTTGTCCAGCTCCGGCTTCAGCGCCTTCACCATCCCCACCGTGTCCGGCATTGTCTCCGGATCGGCGCAAAGCTTCATCAGCGTCTCTGTGGCCGCGTTGCTGGTCAGCAGAATAATCGTGTTGCGAAAGTCAATCTCGCGGCCTTCCCCATCTTCCATCCTGCCCTTGTCGAAGACCTGGAAGAATAGCTCCAGCACATCGGGATGCGCCTTCTCAACCTCGTCCAGCAGCACAACAGAATAGGGCCTGCGCCTCACCGCCTCGGTCAGCACGCCGCCTTCGCCATAACCCACATAGCCCGGAGGCGAGCCCTTCAGTGTGGAAACTGTGTGCGCCTCCTGAAACTCCGACATGTTGATGGTGATCATATTGCGCTCCCCGCCATACAGCACATCGGCAAGCGCAATCGCTGTCTCTGTTTTTCCAACACCGCTGGGCCCAACCAGAAGAAACACACCCACCGGCTTGACCGGATCGTCCAGATTGGCTCGCGAAGTCAGTATTCTCTGCGCAATCGCTGCCAGTCCATGATCCTGGCCGATCACGCGCTTCTTCAAATGTTCATCGAGCGTGAGCACCGTCTCGATCTCGTTGCGGACCATCTTGCCCAGCGGGATTCCCGTCCAGGCCGAAATCACTTCGCCCACGATCTGCGCGTCCACCGAGACCCGCATCATGCCCTTCTCGCCCTGCAACTCTGCAAGCTCAGCTTCCAGCTTGGCCAACTCGGCCCGCACGCCGGTCTCATCCGCCGCCGCTTCGCCCTCCTTTTTCTGCGGCGACTCCAGGCCCTCCTGCAAGTCGCGAATCTTCTGTGTCAGACCCTTTTCCTTTTCCCATTGCGTGTTGAGAATGTCCCGCTCCTCAGCCGCGGCAGCAATGGCTGCTTCAATCTCGCCTAACTTCTCGGCATGGTCCGCGCCTATCTTCGTCTCCCGTTCGAGTACCCGCTTCTGCACTTCCAGCGCGTCAATCCTGCGCAGAATATCCTCAAGCCGCGGGGGCGTGGAATTCTGCCCCAGCGAAAGCCGCGCGCAAGCCGTATCCAGCACGCTCACCGCCTTGTCAGGCAGTTGCCGGCCTGCTATATAACGATGCGACAGCCTGACTGTGGCTGTAACTGCCTCGTCGAGAATACGCAGGTTGTGGTGCTTCTCAAGCGACGCTTTGATGCCCCGCAGCATGGTGCAGGCAACCTCTTCCGTCGGTTCCTCCACCTTCACAACCTGGAACCGCCTGGCCAGCGCCGGATCCTTCTCGAAATACTTCTTGTACTCTGACCACGTGGTTGCCGCAATGGTGCGCAGCTCTCCACGTGCCAGCGCCGGCTTCAGCAAATTTGCCGCATCGTTCTGTCCAGCCTGGCCGCCCGCGCCTATCATCGTGTGCGCTTCGTCGATGAACAGAATGATCTTCTCCGTGGATGACTTCACCTCGTTGATCAATCCCTTCAGCCGGTTCTCAAACTCTCCCTTCACTCCGGCTCCAGCCTGCAATAAAGCCAGATCGAGCGAGTGGATATGCACTCCCTGCAATGCCGGAGGCACGTCGCCGCTCACCACGCGATTGGCAAAGCCCTCCACCACGGCCGTCTTGCCGACACCTGCCTCGCCGGTCAGAATCGGATTGTTCTGCCGCCGCCGCATCAGAATGTCGATCATCTGACGCACCTCGATATCGCGTCCCAGGACCGGGTCAATCTTCCCCGCCTTGGCATTCGCGGTCAGGTTCACCGTGTATTGATCCAGATGCGGCGTCTTGCCGCCCGATGCCCCCGCAGGCGCATCCCCTCCGCCACGCTCCTCTTTCCCTTGGCCGCCCGCTCCCAGGCTGGTCTGCGTTTCCTTCGACTTGGCCACGATGTCATAGAAGCTCGCGCGCAGGCCCTCCGGCGAAATTGCCTGTAACTCCTTGCTTATATCCTTCGTTATCCGGGCTAGCTCTTCGT
Organism: uncultured Occallatibacter sp.; assembly: GCA_964458965.1. Taxonomy (GTDB): domain Bacteria; phylum Acidobacteriota; class Terriglobia; order Terriglobales; family Acidobacteriaceae; genus Telmatobacter. The sequence continues at coordinate 4,614 of CAYWMR010000002.1, forward strand.
CGCCCAATAGCGCCAGCAAAGTAAAGCCGGTCCGAATGCTCCCCGCGTTGAAGTCGATGCTGGCCACCGTCCACGCTTCCGAGAGCATCTTCACCACTCCGGGACTAAAGGCGGGCGAGCGCGCATTGCCGCTTTTCAGCGAATCAAGGCTCCGCTCAAGCTCCTTGGTAAACCGCGAACGGTCAACGCCGAAGTGCTTCAGGATTGCGGTAATGTCGTTATCGGTGCCATCGAGCGCCTTCAGCAGATAGTGCTCAATCTCGATGTCGTAGTGCGTTCGCGCCACGCACAATCCGGCCGCGGACTCAAGTGTCTTCCGCGTTGTGTCGTTCATCTTGCTGATCAGTGCTTTCAGGTTTGTGCTCATGGTCTGTCAGTCCTCAGTTTCAAAATTCGTTTACTGCACCAGATATGTCGCGTCGGCGGGATCCCGATCGAGCGGCTTCGTTTTCAACCAGCTCACCAGTCCCAGTTGCGGACGCATTTCGCCCTTCGATCCTAACTCGCAGCGCGGCGCATCTTCCCGCGCCAGAATCAATTGCACTTCCGTCTCATAACTTCCATTCGAATAAAACTTCAACCATGCAACCAGCTCGTGATAAGCCGCCTGCCCCGGAAGAAACTTCAAATATTGCTCAAATCGCATGGGACCAAGCGAGATTCGGATCCGTCCATGATGATCCCAAACTTCGTCTCCCGCAACCACCCCCACCCCGAGCCGTTCGCTGGGGCCCCCAAATCCCGAAAAACAAGTCTGATTCTCGGGATTCAACTTGCGCCACGCGCCGGCAAACTGGTGGATCTGCGCCTTGACGCCGAAGTAGTCCTCCAGTATCTGCTCCAGCGATGCCGCCGATCGAACATGACGCGCCAGCAGGCCCACGTAGTTCAGGTAGGCATCGTCCGGAATCGGGCCTCGCCCGCGCAAGCCCTCCGTACCAAGACCAAGCAGATCGAGCATCCGCGCCGATAGCCGATCCTCTTTCGTCCTTTCATACTCAACAAAAAAACGATACTTTTCCCAGCCCCTGTAGAAGAACGAAATCATGCGATGGTTAAAAATATTCAGAAAGTCTTCCATCGCATAATCCTTTTGCCGCGTTCGCGAAAGCAGAAACTCCGTATAAGTCGCGGGCATAACTGAGATCGCGGCGCACAAACCCATGAACTCCACTGTCATGCCCATCTGCCCGCTCTCAAGTCGCTGCAAACGGTAAATCTCGCTGGGCGGAAACGCAAGCGAAGTCCGCGACGAGAACCGCAGCGTCTCTCCCTGTGGCGTGACGAAATACCCCACCGGCTTGCGCTCATGCTCCATCCTCTGCAGCATGCGCACCGCTTGAAAGAAGTGAACCCGGAATGGCTCGTCATCCATCATCTTGCGGATATTCCGAAACTCCGCAAGCTCGTTGCCTTCATTTGTCTCGCCGATTACATCAGCGCCTGCGTCCCCGCTCTCGGTGGCCATTTGCCCATCGCCTCCTTTCGTAGGGTACTTCTCGCAGTCAGTTGCGAAAAGCTGTTCATCGTTGCATAACCGGCAAGAAATCTATCCAGAACCGCGGCAAAAACATAGAGCCCGCTGCCCGCGAATTGCTGCTCGTCAAACTCCATCTCCACCTGCGTTCCCCGCGCCGGAATTAGTCCGTAGGCGGAGTCCACCAGCGCAAAATTCGGTGAGGACTTCATCTTCAATATCGACCCCACCTGGTTTTCGCTTGCAGTTGTGTCGCTCACGTTATGCAGCCGGAGAATCTCCTGCATGGCCGCGCGGCCCTCTTCGTTCAATGAAAGATAGTTCAGTGAGAGCATCGAAATCAATCGCCAAAAATGCTCCTTTCCACCCGACGGAGCAATGCTCGGCGTTGGCCGCCGAAGAGCAGTTACCGTCTTCGCCGCCGCGTAACCGGGCATATCGAAGTCGCCCGTCTCCGATCCAAATTGAAACCGGGAAGGCAGATCGAAGTTTGTGCAAAGCGCCTTCACCATCAAAACGTCCGCCTCGGGCTCGGTAAAGTTCCCCGTCAAATCCACCACCGAAATGGTCATCACTGAGGGTTCCCGCTCGCCAAACTCGTTCTGGTGCCGGGTGGCAACCCAGAACGCAAGATCTTCGCGGTTCCGCGTTTGATGCCGGTACGCATGCATCGGCTCCAGCACAACCGACTGCCGCAATCTCGGATTGGTGGCAACCACCTCTTCGATCGAGAAGATCTCCATCACCCTGGAATGGCGGCTATCCGGAACAATCGTGTACTCATGCCGCGTTTGACTCAGCAGGATTGGCTCCGCCGACTGCGAAAACAGATTGATTGCCGGCGTGCAACTCAGCCGGAATGTCCGCTCATTCACGCCCAGTTCCAGAACCTGTTGCCGCTCATTGCGCTCGAAGCTCGAAAACAGGAAGACAATCTCGGCCTCTTCTTGAAATCCCGCCTCCGCCAACGGCTCCAGTCCCTCAAGATCGAAAAACAAAAACTTCTCCGGAAACGCAAAGTACTCCTGAAGCAGCCGGTGTCCATCCATCGACCGCCTCACAAAAGGCAGCAGGCTTTCTTCCCGGTCGAATCCCACCATGCGAATTCGCCCCGGCTCCAGACTGATCAGCCGTTTCTCATCCTTGGGATCGCGAAGCTGAATCTCGATGCACTTCTCTGCAAACAGCTCATAAAGCGAATAAACCACGCTCGCGTCCCCCGCCAGGTGAAAGCGCAGACGCGAAACGGGAAGCCCGGAGAAGACCACATCTCGTTGGCAGCGAAGCCGCAGGCGGGCCGCCGCCACAGCTTGCACTCCCACAGTTGCGCGCGGCGGCCGCTGCATCCGTTCCGGCTGGCGCCACTCCGCCGAAGCAACTGAGAAAGGCCAAAGATCCACGTCGTACGCGGTTATAAAGCGGCAAGGCAGCCCCTCAACTGTCGCCTTTGAAACCAGCGGCGCTCCTTTGGGAATTCGTGTCCCTGCCGTCTTCTTGCCCTGGGCCGGGTCCGGCTGGCACTCCACAATCGTCATCGAAGGCATCGGCCGCAAATAGCCCGGATGGATGATCCTGGTCAGCGATTCGCAAATCTCCGGAAAGTCGTCGTCGATCCTGCGATGCACCCTGGCCGCAAGAAATGCGAATCCCTCCAGCAGCCGGCTCACATGAGGATCGTCGCAGCGATCCGCGTCCAGCATCAGCCGTCCCGCCACCCTCGGATACTTGCGCGCAAACTCCCCGCCCATCTGACGTAGATAGGTCAGCTCGCGCTCATAGTATTCAAGCAGCTCTTCGCGCATCGGTTACTTTACCTCGTACTCGCCGCTCACCAGCTCCAGCACCGTGTCGAGCTTGATCTCTTCATCCATGTTCTCGAACACGATCTGACCCTCAATGTGAAACCTCAAACTGCGGCTCAGCGTGTCCGTGCGCGTCAAAAAAACATGCGGCTGCTTGATCCGCGGTTCAAACGTTCGTATGCACTTCTCCAGCGCGGTAGTCAGGTCCGTATGCCGCTTCCCTTCAGAAGAATCGAAGCTGTGAATGTCCGGCAACCCGTAGTTCAATACCGATGCCGTGGTTGCAGGAAAGTTCTCCAACTCCGGAATCACCGGCTGCCTGGTATTCAATAGCCACTCCACGTCCCGCTTGAGCGAATCGCGATACATGGTGATGGATGCGGCGCGCGTCTCCGGCCACTGCTCTGTATCGGACAGGCGATCGACAAGCGACTGCGTGATCAGAACTTCAGACTTGGCTCTGGCCAACTCTTCCTCTCAGTATCCCTTTTTCAAGATTGCTATTGAAGAACGGTCCCGTCCAACCATTGCTGCGTCTCAGGGTTGGCAGCGCCGGTGTCGTCCTCAAGCGTCCAGTGCCGCAATTCGGGTCGAACGATTAGCACACTCCGCACCGTCCCAGCCACGGCAGCCGAGATGGCTTCCGCTCCAGTCTCCTGGCCGGCCCGCCAAACATAGCGATGCAAATCAAGCCATGCCCTGGCGCATTCGCTGGCCAATATCGGAAGCGACGCGCGCATCAATTCCCTCCACGCGCCCCGGTTGGCCAATGCTCGCAACGATTGCCGGATCTCCGGGCTTGGTCCCACCGCAAATCCAGGCGCCGGCGTCGGTCCCTGCATGCGCGTCTCCCCCAGCCGCAACCCGGAACACACAAGATACGGCACCGGAGACGTGGGGTTCCGATCGAATAGAAACTCGGCGCTCTCCACCACCAGCGCATAGGCATCTTCAGGCTCGCTAAGCTGACCCGAGACCGCTGAGCTGCGCCGCGCCACTTGTCCCGAAGACGCTCCAGCCGCATACGAGTCCGCCGGTCCGCCACCCGCCTCCTGGCCAACGCCTTCATCCGCAGCCTTCTTCACCGCCTGCACAGGATCCGGATCTGTCTTTCGCTTCTCGCTCAGCAGCGTTTCCGCCACGCGATGAAGCTCTTCCAGGCCGGTCTTCAGCCGCTCCAGGTTGGGTGAGCTGTCGCCGTAAGCGTCCCGGCCATATTCGTCCAGCCGCTCCGTCGCCTCCAGAGCTTCTTTCACAGCCGCTTCGGCTTCCACGTAAAGGCTCTTGGGACTTGCCGCAAACGCCGTGTCGAAGTCTTCCGCCGTCAGCCTGGCGTGCGCAATCGCATCCTGGCGCGCCTCCTGCTTTGCAGGGGTCGTGGCCTCTTTCTCGTAGCCCACTTTCCGTGAATCCAGATATTGCTCCAGATTCAGCCCGCTGCGTGTCAGAGGCGCCTTCCGAATAGCGGCGGTAATCTGCTTGCCCGCCGCCTCAACCGTGATCATCCGCAGCTCAAGGTCGTTGCCTTCCTCGATCAGCGGATAAAACGTATCCCAAAATGTTTCCTGGAGGCTTCGGATCAACTCGATCCCCGGCGCCAGCACCGGAAATCCTTCCAGCCTGAGTTGCGCCTCCACAAGCCAGCTTGCCAGCCGCAGATCCTTGCTCTTCTTGGCCAGCGTATCGCCCGCAAGCTTAACCACCGCGCGATGATCGGCCTTCTTTACCTGGGACACTCCCCAGTCGCCAGCCGGAAGATCGTCCTCTTCTTCTCTGCGCGCTTCTTTTATCTGGTCGAAGATCTTGTCGTAGTAAAGGTCCGCGCCGGCTGGGTTGCCTCCTGCTATCGGCTCAAGCAAATCCTCACGCAGAGGCATCTTGAGACTCCTTCTCAGGGCCATTCCACCGCACGCTGCGAAGCTCCAGCAGTGGAACTTCAACCCCATCGATCACCAGCATCTTGGCGCCGTAGGGGATTTCGCCATAGGTCTCGTCCGGCTCCCACGCCGACTCGCGGCCAAGGTTAACCGGCTCATCCGCATGACGAGAAGAGAGTGGGCATAGAACCGGAAGCAGAACTTCGCCAAGTTCCTGCAAACGGAAATCGGAACTGGTGTCCACTCGCGCGCTTGCCCAGATCAGGTCGCGCAGATTAGTGGGCGGCTCAATTTCAAGAGCGCGCAGATAGTGAATCGGAATCCAGGTGTAACTGCCCGCGATAAAAACCTCAAGGTTGGCCCCGATGCGCGGGTCCGCATCCGTGATCTCCTCGAACGGCTTTCCATTCCAGGTTCCGCCGTATACAGTTTCTTCTTTTACGGGTGGGGTTTCGCGGTTTTGAAACATGGCCTGCCGTGTGCGCTCAGCGTAGAGCCCACTGCGGTAAAGCAGGGATCCGGCTGCGGCATCCTTGCTCGTTCCCGCCAGGAGGTCCAGTTGCTTCTCGGCCCGGTCGTACTCCCCGGCAAACAGCAAAAGCTCGAACAGGAACGTGCGGCGCTTGGCGTCGAGTGGATTCGATCTCAACTCGTCGCCAAGCGCCTTGATGGCTTCCCGCAACCTTCCTTCGCGGTAAAGCGCTAGTGGTGTCATTAGGAAGGAGTCCAGGTGATGTTCTTGACGCGATCCCAACCGAACTGGGTTGCCGGCGTTAGCGCGTTGGTCTGTGGGTTCAGCGTGCTGTATGCGAAACTCGCAGCCCCGTATTCAAAGCTGACAATTTCCATGGGATAAGCTCCCAGGGTCTCGATCGTGATGGTCTTCACGGCAATCAATGCGAACTTGATTACCAGGTAAGGTTTGGGAGCTGAGGTCCCTGCCGTGTTCCCCGAGCCGGTCCTTACAATGCTGAAAGTTGCTTTCTGGAATGGCTGCCCAACGCAAGCAGCCTGGAACAGCTTCGGGCTCGATGCGTCGTAGTGCTTTTTGATCTGGAAGGGGTTGAATGTGATCTTTCCCGCACCCGCGCCGCTGCTCTGGCTCCCGATATTCAACGTCTGTTCGACATTGAAGCTGAAGGCATCAACGGCAATCTGCTTTTCAAAGCCAGTCGCGAGCGCCTCGCCGGGTGTGCTGGGAAGGTCCAGATAGTAGTCAACTGACCCAGCTATACCGGACATCCAATCAAGTGATGTTGTTGCCATCTTCTTTTCCTTTCGCATGCGGCCTTACCCTCAAGGCCGGTTGGGGAAATCGTTGCTTCGCGAGACTAGAGAGCAGTCGGCTTGCTAGCCGGCCGGTTGGGGAAGATCCGCAACAAGTCTCAAGGATACGGTGAGTTCGTCGAGCTGGAAGTGGGGACGCATGAAGGCCACAGCGCGCAGCGCGCCTGGCTTCCCTGCAACTTCGGTAACCTCGATACGTGCCTCGCGCAACGGCCTTTGGGCCTTCACCGCTTGAGGAGCGTCGTCATCCATGATCACGTAGTTTGCAATCCACTGGTTCAGGTATTGTTCAGCCTGCGAACGGCTCATGGCGCTGCCCAGCTTGTCGCGCATCATCGCCTTTAGATAATGCGCAAAGCGGGCCATCGCCAGCATGTAAGGCAACTGAGCGGAAAGACGTGCATTGGCGTTGGCCTCGGGCTTGTCGTAAACCTTCGGCTTGTTGCACGTTTGCACGCTGAAGAACGCAGCATAGTCCGTGCCCTTGCAATGAACCAGCGGCACAAGTCCCTGGTCGGCAAGCTCCTTTTCGCGGCGGTCGGTAATGCTGACCTCCGTGGGGCATTTAAGCGCCAAGTCGCCTTCGTCGGTGCGGAAGTTATGGAATGCCATCCCTTCAACCAAACCGCCGCCCTCAACTCCGCGGATCGCCGCGCACCAGCCGTACTTGGCAAACGATTGCGTCAACCGCGCAGCCAGCGAATAAGCGGCATTGCCCCACAGATACTTCGAGTGGTCCTTGCCGTCCACACCCTCTTCGTAGGCAAACTCGTCAATCACCTTCGTATCCTTGCCGTACGGCTCACGCATAAGAACGTGCGGCATGGTAAGCGCCACATAGCGGGAGTCGTCCGAAGCCCTGAATCCCTTCCACTTCGCGTATTCCGTGCTGTCAAATACCTTGGACACATCGCGGATTCCCGTTATCTGCCCAAATTCTTCCAGGTTCAGCAGACTCGGCGAGGCCGCGCTTAGGAATGGCGCATGGGCCGCCGATGCAACCTGCGACACCTTCTCCAGCAACTCAACATCCTCAGCGCTGCGGCCAAACTCATAATCCCCCACCAGTGCTGCAAAAGGAGAGCCGCCGTAGACTCCGAATTCCTCTTCGTAAACCTTCTTGAAGAACGAACTCTGGTCGAACTCCGGCGCGCGCTGCAAGTCCCGCAGCAATTCCTTCTTTGACACATTCATCAGCTTGATCTTCAGGTTCGCGCTGGTTTCACTCTCGTCCATCAGATGCTTGATCCCGCGCCAGGTCGCCTCAAGCTTCTGGAACGCCGGGTTGTGCAACACCTCGTTCAGTTGCAGAGAGACCAGCCGGTCGATGTCCGCAATGCGCTTTCCGATCGTTGCTTCGGCATCGCGGCTTAGGGTCATCTTCCCTTCAAGAACCTGGTTGATGAACTCCTTCACCATGTCCTTGCCGCGCTCTTGCGCAGCCGTATCCTTGCCAAAGCGCCCCTGGGAAACAATTGAATCCAGCAACGACGTTTCGGTCGTTGTGGTCTCTACGGCTTGCGCCGCCAATGGATTCGACGAGCTACTCATTCTTGTCCCCCTCCGCCGTGCCGGCGCCCAACTCTGAGCGCAGCTTGTTCAGCTCCTCGGTCTTTGAAACTGCGTCGAACAACGCCTGATCCAGTTCGTCGTTGCCCTGCAGGCTGCCCCGCAGATTCGACAGCCGCGTCCGCAGATCCAGCAGCTCCTTGATCGGACCAACCTGCTCGGCCACCTTCGCCGGCTCAAAATCCTCGAAGCTTTCAAATTTCAGATCCACCCCAACCTGACCCGCTTTGGAGCTGAGCTTGTTTTCAACCGAGAACTTCAGGTGAGGCGCCATTCCCTTGAGAACACTGTCAAAATTGTCCGGGTTGATCTCCACGAACTTGCGGTCCTTCAATGCCGCGAGCGGCTTCTCAGGTTGACCCGTAAGATCGCCGAGCACGCCCATCACGAAGGGCAATTCCTTCATCTCGATGGCGTTCCCAACCTCTACGTCGTAAGTGATTTGCACCCGGGGAGCCCGGACGCGACTAAGTTTCTGCTGTGTACTCTCTCTGGCCATAACGCTCCGGTTGTTCAATTCAAAGCAACAAAATCAAAGAAACCACAAAAAGATTCCAATGTCTAGATAATTCTTGATGACCTTTTCCCGCTCATTGTCAAGTGCATACAACACACTACAGGAAAAATAGTTCCGAATCTGCCATGAATTTGTGCGAGGATGGGTTTGTCAGTTTGAAGTTTTGCTTTTCATTCGCCAAGCCGGGCCAACTGCGTGGGGGGAACTGCTCAACAGACCGGCGAATAACCTCAACGCCTTTATCCAACAGTGTGCCGATTGTTGTCAAGCCTCCCGCGCCGACGGTCGTGCTCGCGTTCCATCCTCAATATCGCGAACCGCCCGATTTCTCCTTTTTTTTTGCATCCTCTCTCTTCAGCCGGTAACATGACATACTTAGCCCAGCTGCTCAAGTCCGAGGGGTAAGATAGCTGGGTGCCCCATGTCTCGCGTTTGAGACATGGGACCTGGGATGCTTAGGTGCTGAAAGCCTGCCCTGGAGGTTGCTCAAAGAACATGCGACAGCTTCAACCCGTAATCTGGTCCAAAGGCACTTTCCTCTCGCCCCAGCACCTGCAGGCGCAGGAGCGCTTTGTTGAAGACAGCGCGCGTTTCTACATGGACTCGCTCAACGCCCGCTCCTGGGGATTTCGCGAAATTCAGATCGACACCAAGGCCCTGTCCGAGGGCCGCCTGGCCATCACCCTGGCCTCCGGCATCTTCCCCGATGCCCTTCCCATCGACATCCCCGCTTCGGAGTATCCGCCGCCCGCCAGAGTCCTCGACGAATGCTTTCAGGACGGCCGGAAGAGCTGCACCTTCTACCTCGCCGTCCCGGAATACCTCCAGGGCGGCATGAACGTCTCAGTGAATCGCAGCCAGGTCAGCACCCGCTTCCTGGCGCAACTCCTCATGGTCCGCGACGAGAATACCGGGAGCGGCGAAAAGCCCGTTCAGGTGGCGCGCAAGAATCTTCAAATCCTAGCCGAAGGCGAGAATCGCGAAGGTTCCGTGGTGCTGGGCTGCATGCGCATTCTCCGCTCCGAGACCGGCATATACCAGGTCGACCCTGCCTACATCCCGCCCCTCATCGACATCCATGCGCACCCCACCCTCAAGCGCATCCTCAGCAACATGGTTGAACTCCTGGTTGCTCGCAGCAGCCAGCTCTCCGGCAGCCGCCGCCAGAAAAATCAGTCCCTGGCCGACTTCTCCGCCTCCGACGTTGCCAATTTCTGGCTGCTCTACACCATCAACAGCCATCTCCCCGTCTTCCGCCACTTCCTCGAAACCACCAACATTCAGCCCGAATTGCTGTTCAGCGAAATGTCCGACCTCGCCGGAGCGTTGACTGCCTTCTCCAGCAAAATCGCGCCCCGCGACCTGCCCGACTACAACCACGAACAGCTCGGCGTCTGCTTCGCCGAACTCGACCGCCTCATCCGCGTCATGCTCGAAACAGTAGTCCCCAGCAACTTTGTCGCGCTCCCCTTGAAGATGGTTCGCGATACCATCTACGCAACGTCCATCGACAAGGATGCTTACTTCGACAACTCGCGTTTCTACCTCGCAGTTTCCGCCGACATTCGCGACGCCGACCTCATCGACCGCGCGCCCAAACTGCTCAAGGCCTGCTCCGCAACCCAGCTTGAGACCCTCATCCGCAACGCGCTCCCCGGGTTGCGCCTGCAGCACGTGCCCACTCCACCCCGCGCCATACCAGTAAAGCTGCGCCACCAGTATTTCGCCATCGAGCAAGGCGGCCCCGTATGGGAATCGGTACAGCGCGCCCGCAACTTCGCCGTCTACGCCCCGTCCGATCTGCTCAACCCGCAAATGGAGTTAGTAATTCTCCTGGCCCAACCCGCGTAATCGAGACCTGCGGCCCACAATCGCGGGTCACAAAATCGTGGGTGCCCCAGGTCTCGCGTTTGAGACCTGGGATATCGCTCATCAGCCCCGAACAATCACACTGAGCGTGGAGAAGCTGTGTCCCGTTCATCGCAGTATCATCGCGATGAGCGGGTCTTCGGTCCAGATCGCATTCACTTCTTCACTATTTCACTTCTTCACTAATTCACTGTTTCACTATCTCACTAATTCACTTCTTCATCATGAAGACCACCACCACGATCAGCACAACCAGCAAGACAATAATCACAGCCCCCATCACCAGCAGAATCGGCTGCAGCTTTCCCGCCGCCGGTGCAGCCGGCGCTGCCGGAGGCGCTGCCGGTGCCGCCGGCATTGGCGGAGCAGCCATCGGCGGCGGAGCATACATCCCCGGCTGAGGCATCCCCCCCATTCCCTGCATTCCAACCGGCGGAGGAGGCGGGGGCGGCGCGAATTGCGGCATCGCTGGCGGTGGTGGCGGCGCTCCAAATTGCGGCATCGGAGGAAGCCCCGGAGCACCTCCAGGCCCGGAAGCAGCACCCGCAACCTGGCCCGTCATCTCCGCGCTCGGAAGCTGCCCGCCCCGCATCGCCTGTTCCCGCAGCCTTGAAGCATCCAGAATCCGTGTAAATTCGCTCGGCCCAGACGGTCTGGAAGACGCAGCCGGCGAAGTCGCCGCCGGTTGACTAAAAACCGGAGCTTGCGGCGGTGGAACGGATGGATAGGCCGGAGCGGCCGCCGGCGCAGCAGGTCCGTTGCCTTCAGACAGCGAAGCGAAAGTCTGCGTCCAGATTCCCGGCCCGCCACTCGGTGCAGGACTCGCCGGCGCAGCAACCACTGGCGGAGTTGGCTCAGGCGGCTCATCGAGCATGCGAATCAGCCGTGTGATTCCCACCCCCGACCCTTGAGGTGCGGCCGCAATCGGCGGCGGTTCCGGAGTTAACGCCGCAAACGGGTCGAGACTCGCACTCGCCTGCCCGCCCGGCCGGTTCTCCACCGGATTCAGGCCAAAATCCATGGCGGGCGCAAGCGGCTTGGGCTCTTCCCGCCAAACCGGCGCAGCCGGCGCGGACTGCGGTTCAAGCGACAGCATTTGCGTGAACGATCCCACCGCGGGGCGTGGAGAATCGCTGGCCATCGGTTCCATCGGTGGCGGAACCGGCGGAGCCGCGCTAGCCCCGCCGAACGTGCCGAACAGTTGGGTAAACGCGCCCGGCTTGTTTTCAGCCGGAGGAGCCGGTGCCGTCTGCGGTGGTGCCGGCGGAGTGGCGCTGGCGCCGCCAAATGTTCCAAACAACTGAGTAAATGCTCCTGGTTGGTTTCCAGCCGGCGCACCCGGCGCTCCGCCGCCAAAAGGCGCGGCAGCAGGGCCAGGCGTATCGGTCCGCGCACCGCCGAATGCCGGACCTTCGCTTCCCGAAACTCGCAGCAATTCCGTAAATCCACCCGGCGCTGGGGCCGCCGGGGCCGCTGGCTGCACGGGCGACGCGGGCTGCGCTGGAGCCACTGGCGCAGCCTTTGGCGCTTCGGGAACAACTCGAGCCGCAGCCTGTGGCGGGCTAACAGGGGTCACAACTGGAGCAGGCGGAGCATCGAGAGAGCTCAGAGTCCTAAGCAGAGACGTGAACCCGGAATCCGAAACGGGACGCGGCGGGGGTGCCGGAGCCGGCGTCGGCCGTGGTGCTGCAGCCTGCGGCGGCAAGGGAGTTTCCAGCGTCTTCAGCAGCTCGGTAAAACCTCCGGCGGGTTTACCGGCTGGCGCACCCATTCCGCCAGGACCGGCAGGCGCCTTCTCCACATAAGCGGCTCGTTCCTGGGTACCCTTCCGCATCCGGTCAAGCAATTCCTGCACGCTCTCGGCTGCCCCCCCGCCAACCACCACCTTGTGCACCAAAGGCTCGGCCAGGCCTCCCGATGCGGGCGCCGGCTGCGGCCTCGGGGCTTCCGGCGCACGATAAATCGGGGCTGCAGGCGCTGGCGCAGGGTTCAACTCCAGCTTTGTCACCGGCTCAGGCGGCTCAACAGTCCCAAAGACCCCTGTTGCCCCAAAATCCTGCGCGCCACCGGAATCTTCCGGCCATTGAGAATTCAAGGGGTTAGGTCCAGGCGTCTTCGGTTTCTCCATAAAATTAGGCCTCCGAGGCAATGCCGGTAGCATAAATCATTCGTTGCGTCCGATTTACCTGTTCATCCAAAAAAGATTTTGCGTATAATTCGCTTGCGCCCTGCCGCGCCGGACGACAAGAACTCTGGAAAGTCTCCTTAGAGGGTCGCACGGGCTGGCGGCAAGTCTTATCGATGCAGGTCAACCGGCAATCACTGGAGTTCGATTTGCATCCACGCGGAACCAAACCCGATCCCCAACCCTCATCCACGGCGGTCTCCATACTATGAAGTTCCTGTCACGTGTCGTCTGGTCGGAAGGAATGCATCTCGGTCCGCACCACTTCCAGACTCAGAGCCGGTATTTCGAAGACACGCTTTGGTTTCTCAATTCCAATTTGCGCCAGGAGCCATGGGGATTCCTGCATTATTCCCTGGATACCGAGGCCATGCGAAATGGCCTGGCCATCCTCACCTTCGCATCCGGCATTCTGCCCGACGGCCTCATCTTCGATTTGCCCGATTGCGACTCAGTTCCCGGCGCTGCAAATCTTGGCAAGATGTTTGCCCCCACCGACAGTGAGATGACCCTCTACCTCGCCATTCCGCCGCGCCACGACCAGGGTCTCGACTGCGACCTCACCGGCGGCGACGGCGCTCGATACAGCTCCGTTCAGCGGACGCTCCGGGACGATTCCGCTGGCCAGGGTGAGAACAGCGTCTCCTTTGCCCGCAAGAATCTGGTGCTGCTCGGCGAATCGCAATTGTCACCAGACACCGTCTCTTTTCCCGTTGCCCGCGTTCTTCGCGACGGACAGGGCGGATTTGTCAGCGACCCGGAATTCATTCCGCCTTGCCTCCGCATCAGCGCCTGCGAGGGCCTGGTCCTGCTGCTCCACCGCCTGGCCCAGGCCATCGAAGAAAAAGTCTCCTCCACACGCGACGACCGGCTCAGCTCCGGACGTTTTGAGCTTGGCACCTCCGCTCTCGATGTTGCCAACTACTGGTTCCTGCACGCCCTCTGTTCCTCTCTGCCCGCGCTCCGCCGCCATCTCCAGGATCGCCGCAGCCATCCCGAAGAGGTTTACCGCGACCTTGCCCGCCTGGCCGGCGCGCTCAGCACCTTTTCCCTCGAAGCCACGCGAGAAGAGATCCCCAAGTACCAGCACCGCGACCTGACCGCCACCTTCAGAGAAATGGATGCTTTGATTCGCCGATACCTCGAAGTCGTCGCGCCCTCCAACACCGTCACCCTCCAGTTCCGCAAGACAATGGATTACATCTACGCCGCCGAGGTTAAAGACGAACGCTGCCTCCGCCGTTCGCGCTGGATCTTCGGCATCCGTTCCTCACTCTCGGAATCCGTTCTCCTGCGGCAAACGCCGCGCCTGCTCAAAATCTGCTCTGCCGAGGGCGTTGGCAAACTCGTTCAGCGCGCCCTTCCCGGCCTGGAGCTCTTGCACCTTCCGGTTCCCCCCGCCGCCCTCCACGGACAGGCCGACATGCACTATTTCTCCATCTCGCTCAACGGCGCGTGCTGGCAGCATATACTCCAGACCAAACAGGTTGGTGTCTATTTACCCGGCGACCTGGGCGACGCAAACTTCGACCTAACCATCATCATGGAGACATCGGAATGAGTTCTTCTCCCGCTTCCCCTCTGCAAGAGATGAAGACCAACAATCTTGCGCTGGCCTTCCAGGAAGTCTTCACCGTGATCCTGCGCACCCGGTTCTTTGTGCAGCGCGTGGAAAACACCGACACCTTCCGCGCCACCCTGCGCAAGATGATCTCCGCCGCGGTCAAGGATGCCGCCGCCATGGGATACAGCGATGAAGCCTCGAAGATGGCCATCTACGCCATGATCGGCTTCCTCGACGAAAGCATCCTCAACTCCAAAGACCCAACCTTTGCCGACTGGGCGCGCCGTCCTTTGCAGGAAGAGATGTTCGGCGGCCACTTTGCCGGCGAATACTTCTTCCGCAATGTCACCGAGCTGATCAATCGCCCCGAGTCCGCCGAGGTCGCCGACGTGCTCGAACTGCATGCCATTTGTCTTCTGCTCGGCTATAAGGGCCGCTTCGCTTTCGGAGACGCATCGGAAATCCATACCATTCTCCAGCGCATCCGCGACAAGATCATCCGCATACGAGGCGGCTATGCCCTGTTTCGCCCCACTGAAACACCCGCTGCTCCGCCCGCCCCCAAAGGCGATCCCTGGGTCGCGCGCCTGGTGTGGACGACCGTTCTGCTCGCCTTCATTACCATCCTGGCCTACGTCGGATACATGCTCATCCTCGGCCAGGGAGTGCCCACAACCGCAAGCATCGGCGATCCTTTCTCGATCGACCAACAAATCCACCGTGCCCCATCCATCGCGCAGTTTGCGATGGATGGGAAGCCACAAAGTTCAATCGCCCGGGTTCATCCTGAGCGATTGAGCTGTCATCCTGAGCGAATGAGCTGTCATCCTGAGCGAATGAGCTGTCATCCTGAGCGAATGAGCTGTCATCCTGAGCGACCAAAGGGAGTCGAAGGACCTGCGTTTTCTCCGCCCAATCTCGTTTCCACAACATTCGCGCCCCACGCAATTTGCGAACGCTTTGTGTCAGGGCACGACTTTAGTCGTGCCGATTGCACCTTAGAATCAGCGCGGGCTTCAGCCCCTGCGGAGATGTCCCTATGAAACGTATTCTGATTGGGATCGCTATCTTCGTTCTATATCTCGCCCTGGTCATTGGAGGAGCATTCCTGCTGCACTTTGAAGGCACAAAATTCGTGCTCTTCATTGTGATCCTCGGCCTTCTCGGCGCATTGGCAACAGTGCTCGTTCTCTGGTTTCTGCACAAGTCAAGCGCCGGCTCAGCGGGCGGCGCGGACTCTCCCGACGCCGTCAACCTCAACACCCTGCTCCGCGATGCCGAGGCTCGGGTTCGCCAGGCCAACCGCGTCGGTGTCAAGTCCCTTGCCTCGCTGCCGCTTATCTACGTCGTTGGGGACGAGAACTCAGCCAAGACGCAAACGGTGCTGCAATCCGGCCTCGAACCCGAACTCCTTGCCGGCAACGTCTTCCGCGACGGCCTCGTCGTTCCCACCCAGCTTGCCAACATCTGGCTGGCCGGAAACTACGTCGTAGCTGAAGCAGGCGGAGCGCTGCTGCGCCAACCCGGCCTGTGGCTCAGGCTCATCAAGGCCACCCTCCCCGCCCGGCTCGGTTCGGCATTCTCCAAAGACAGCCGCCTGCCTGCCCGCTCCGTGGTGGTTTGCGTCAGCATCGAGCGCATCCTCGCGCCCAACACCACCGAACAAATTCGCGGACTCGCGCAAATGCTCAATGAGCGCCTCCGCCAGCTTTCCCAGACGCTCGGCATCTCGCTCCCCATCTACGTACTCTTCACCAAACTCGATAACATCACTCCCTTTGCCGAGTACGTGGGCCGCCTCTCCGAAGAGGAAGTCAAGCTCCCCATCGGCTCTCTGCTCTCTTCGCTCGCCTCAGACTCAGGACAATACACCGAGCAAGCCTCGGCGCTTATCGGCTCTCGATTCGACCAGCTTCTCTTCGCCCTCGCCGAGTTCCGGCTCGACATTCTTTCCCGCGGCGGCGAACTGCAGGATCTGGCCCGAGCTTATGAATTTCCCCGCGACCTGCGAAAGGTTCGCAACGGCATCGTTTCCTTCCTCGCAGAAGTTGCGCGCCCCAGCCAAATCGGCGTCAACCCGTTCCTGCGCGGGTTCTTTTTCACTGGCATGCGCGCCCACATGGTCGAAGACGTACTAGACATCGGCCCGGCACAGCACCAGGCGCCCCCGCCTCCCATCAATGCCGGAGCCACCCGCATCTTTTCGCTCGCCGGCATGCCGCAGCAGGCGCCTGCGCCCCAGCCCAGGCGCGGAGGTGTGCGCAAAGTCCCGCAGTGGGTCTTCCTGCCCCACCTGTTCTCCAGCATCCTCCTGGCCGATAAGTCGGCCCTCGAAGCCAGCCGTTCAAGCACCCGCACCAGCTTTCTCAAACGCGCGTTGCTGGCCACCGTCAGTGCCGTCATTCTCATCCTGCTCGTGCTGTTCACCGTCTCGTTCTTCCGCAATCGAGCGCTCGAGCACCGTGTAGCCGAAGCAGCTGCAGCGCCTGTTTCTGCAGTCTCAGCGGGCTCATTTGCCGCTCAGGGCGATCTGGAATCGCTCGACAAGCTCAAAGCCGTACTCGAAGAACTCGAGGATTATCGCAAGAACGGCCCGCCCACGATGGATCGAATGGGCCTGTACAAGGGCGATGCGCTCTTCCCCATTGCCTGCCAGGCTTATTCAACCAAATTCAGCACTCTCCTGCTCAATCCCACGCAGGCCAACATCCTCGCCCGGCTTCGCGCGCTGCCCACTACTCCAGCTCCCGATTCCGACTACGGCGCAACTTACCGGCCCCTGAAGGCCTACCTCATCACCGTCTCCAACCCCAACCCCGATTCGCCCCAGGACACCCAGGAGTTTCTCCCCTCCGAGTTGCTTTCCGATTGGGCCGGCAGTGCGTCTCCCGACCCCAACCTCGCCCATCTGGCCCAAAGTCATTTCCAGTTCTACGCCAGCCTGCTTTCCGAACCGTCCTCCTGCATCGCCAAAGCCGGCGGCTCTCCAAACGACGTCATTATCGCGCGCGCCCGCCTCTACCTGAACGGTTTCCAGGGTTTCCAGCACGTCTACCAAAGCATGCTTGCCGCCGCCAACCACAAGGTCCCAGGCTTCGACTTCAACAGCAAATTCCCCGGCTCCGCTCAGTACATCTTCGACAACTATCCCGTCCCGGGCGCTTTCACCAAGAACGGCTTCGCCTTCATGCAGGATGCCATCCTGCATCCAGACCCCTACTTCCGGGGGGAAGAGTGGGTTCTCGGTCCCTCCTCCGGCCCTCCAATCGACCGCGCCGCGCTCTCCGTTCAACTCAAACAGAGCTACACCGCCGACTACCTCCAAACCTGGCGAGCCTATCTCACCAAGGCCCAGTTCATTCCCTACAAAAACTTTGCCGATGCCGGAGCAAAGCTCGGCTCGCTCGACTCCAATACCTCCGCGATGCTTGAGCTCTTCTCGCTCATCTCCATCAACACCGGCGTCTCCGCTCCTGAAATCTCAACCGCCTTCCAGGCGCCTCAGGCCATTGTTCCGCCTGCCGGCGCAGATACCCGCCTCATCGGCCCAACCAACCAGCCTTACATCCAGGCCCTGCAAGGTCTTGAAGGCGCGCTCAAGAGCCTCACGCTCAATGCCACCAGCGCCAACGACCCCACCGCCGCCGCGCCTGTAACCCAGGCTGCCCTCACCGCCGAGCAATCCGCCGAAACCCTCCGCAACGGCTTTGTCCCCGACCCCGCGGGCGGCATGGACAAAACCAGCTTTGCGCTTCTCGAAGCCCCCATCGAGTCGGCAAAGAGCCTCGCCGCCCAGGCGCCGGCCGCCGCCGCCGGCGGCGGAGCAAAAAACTTCTGCGGCCAGCTTGAACCGCTGTTCGCCAAGTTCCCCTTCAACCCGCAGTCCAGCAACGAAGCCAGCACCGAAGAGGTCGCACAGGCCTTCGCGCCCGGAACCGGAGCCTTCGCCCAGTTCTATAACGCGTCCCTCAAAGCCCTGGTAGTGCAGCAGGGTTCGCAATACATCGTCGCTCCAGGCTCCGCGGTCCATATCAATCCCGCCTTCCTGGCGTTCCTCAACTCGGCCCAGAAAATCTCCTCCGGCCTCTATCCCAACGGCGGCAACCAGCCCTCGCTCGACTTCACCCTCACTGAGGTAAAAGGCGCTTCCGATGCCGTGCTCGTCATCGATGGAAAGCAGATCAGCGCCGGCGGCCAATCAGCCACCTTCCATTGGGTCTCTTCGCCGGCAAGCAGAATCACCTTGGCCACGCAGAAAAACACCGCGCCCGTCATGACCGGCCCATGGTCGGTATTTCACCTTGGGTTTTCTGCGCCGCAAATCTCACCCAACCGATTGAAGTTCTCATTCAGTTTCAACAATCAAACCCCTGAGGTGGTCCTGTTCGACGCCTCGGGCCCTGGCGCGCCCCTGCTCAATCCCGAATTTATGAAAGGATTCCATTGCGTATCGAACGTAGCCCGTTAAGGAACCTCTGCACAAGTCGACACTTTGTAGCGCCGGTCTCCTGACCGGCTGTCGTGCGGGCGTCCTCGCCCGCACCCAGCCCCGGCTATCGACCGTGCCGCAAATGCGAACATATCAACAGGGCTTTAGCCCCCGAGGGAAGATTTCCTCAAACTGACGCTCTACAAAACAAAGAATTTGGATAGCGATTTCCGCTCTCTCGTGAGACTCTTATTGGAAGACTTTTTCAAATCCTGTTTCGATTGCGCTTTTCTCCCCTGGCGGAATAAAACGACTACCTCTGGAGCATACGAGGCAAAACAATGACGGAAGAATTCACTAAACAACTCTCGGAACAGGACACGCCCGTCCCAGGCAGCGCGCAAACGCCCCTTTGGATTGCCGTCTCGGCGCTCAGCGATGTGGGCTGCGTCAGAACCAACAATGAAGACTCATTCGGTTACGACGAAGCCCTCGGCATCTTTGTCGTCTGCGACGGCATGGGTGGAATGGCCGCCGGCGAGGTCGCCAGTTCCCGCGCCGTAGCGGCCATCGTCGGCAGCTATGCTGATTCCGCCAACTCCGGACTTCCCGTCAGCACTCGGCTGCTCCATGCCATCAACACCGCAAATGCGGATGTTTGGGAGAAAGGCCAAATCGCCGAGAACAAGGGAATGGGCACCACCACTGTGGCAGCGGCAATCGATGGAGACAAGCTCATCCTCGGCAACGTCGGCGACAGCCGCGCCTATATCATTCAGGACGGCCGGTGCGTTCAACTTACCGTCGACCATTCCTATATCAACGAACTTATTCGCAACGGTACCTTGACCATCGAAACCGCGCACAATGCCGACCTTCGCGGCCTGGAGTCTGTCATTACCCGCGCGGTGGGCGTCGCGGCCGAGGTTCAGCCCGACTTCTTCTCCATCGATCTCAAACCCGGAACCGCCGTTCTTCTAGCCACCGATGGACTCACCCGCTACGTTGAGGCGGACGAAATAGCCTCCATACTGCATTCCTCGCCCTTTGAGTCTGCCTGCACCAACCTCATCGGAACGGCCAAGCAGCGCGGAGGTCAGGACAACATCAGTTGCATCCTGCTCGTTGCTATGGCCGCTTGACCATGTCGCTCCTTCCGAAGGCCGTCAAGCACGGCGTATTAGCATTGACTATTACCGGATTGCTGTCTGCGGCAGCACTCGCCGGCGCAGCCGCCAACGACCCCGCCAAGCCCCCTGCCAAGCCGGCCGCAAAAACCCATCCCAAAGGACACACCAAAAGCGCTGGCCGCAGGCGCGCAGCTACGGCGCTGCACAAAGCCCCGGCCAGACGCACTGCCACCCACAACGCCGCTGCACTGCCAGGTTCTCCCGGTCCTGCCGCCGACGCCAATGCGCCAACCAACAACCCTCCCGCCCCCGTGAACACCACCCCGCGCATCCCCCGTAACACCACCTCGGCTCGCGCCCAACTCAAACCCACACGCAGCCCCATTCACAATGCCCGGCCGGTTGTGAACGTCCATAACAATCTCGGCGGAGGACAAACAGTCATTGTGGAGCGCCGCGACGGCACCCGCCTGGTTGCAGAGCTGGGCCGCCCAGGTTTCGTGCAGCGTGGCTACAAGCTCAACGGTCATGACTTTGCCCGGCGCTCTTACTACGACCACGGCGTCATATATGAGAGCTTCTTCCGCGCCTATCGCTTCCGTGAGTTGCAATTCAGCCTCTATGTTCCAGGCTCTTACTACCCCCGCGCCTTTTACGGATGGGCGTACAACCCCTGGCCGAAGCCGGCCGCGTTTGCCTGGGGATGGGCAGGCAGTCCCTGGTTCGCCCACTTCGGCTACTACTTTGCGCCGTATCCGGAATACCCGTCGGCTGCGTTCTGGCTCACGGATTACATGATTTCGCAGGATTTGCAGGCCTCATTCGTGGCAAATCAGGAGGGAGGCGAGGAGGACGGCACTCCACCCCAGCCCGACTCCGCCAGCCGGCCGCCCGTCCTCACTCCCGAAATAAAGCAGAAGATTGCCAACGAGGTGAAGGACCAGTTGGCGATGGAAAACCAGGAGGCTGCACTGAATGCAGCGAATCACGACATCGACCCCGGTTCCAGCGGCATTGCGCGACTTATAAGCGACGGCCGGCCGCATGTGTTTGTCGCTGGCGGCAACCTCGATGGGAACGATACCTCGTCCGGCCAGCTATGCGTAATCGGCGACGGCGATATCCTCGAGATGCAGACGCCGCCTGCCGCCGACGCGACCACGGCCGACCTTATCGTTCTCTCCAGCAAGGGAAAGCCGGAGTGCGAAATCTCCGCCACCGTCCAGGTGCAGTTGACCGACCTGCAGGAGATGCAGAACCACATGCGGGAATCCATCGACCGGGGCCTCAAAATCCTCGCGGACAAGCAGGGCACGGACGGATTGCCCGCAGCCCCGCCTGCTGCCCAGACCCCGTCCGCGCAGCCGCAATATGCCGCGGTCGCTCCTCCTCCCGACCCTCAGGACGTTGCCGAAATCCAGCAGCAGGAAATGCAGTTGCAGCAAGCGCACACAAATCAAGCGACAGGGGTAGTATCCGGAGATGCGCCCCAGCCCAGCCCCGCTCCCGCCTCCGACACATCCGCCGCAACAGGCAGCCCCGAAGTTCCGGCAGCTCCCGCAAGTCCCGCATCCCCAACTCCGGCGGATACAGCTGCCACCCCTGCTCCCCCAGCCATACAGATAGGCCAGACCATCAACCAGGTGGAAGCGGCTCTTGGCGCGCCAACAAGAATCGCGCACCAGAAATCAGGAACCGTCTTTTACTACACCGGCAAGACGGTAACGTTCAAAGACGGCAAGGTCATCGCCATAGAGTAAAGAACCTGGCTTCCACCGCGATCGGTCCGGCAATCCCCGCCCGCCGAACGATCGCGTTTTTTCTTCCCGGAGGGAAGATGTGAAAGTAGCCCAGGATGAAATCCTGGGAATCCATCCAAGTCAAATTCTCCAGCCCTGGAGGGGCGGAACGAACCGCCATCCAACTTCCATCCGGGTCCATGTGCCTACACTTGTGAGCTCATTGACTGCGCACCACCAGCACCGCCCGCAGCCGCCACAGCGTCCCGCCCAATGCCGCAATCCCCAGCGTCCAGACCGTGAACACCACCCGCACCGCCCACATCGGCGCTTCCCCCACCCGCTTCAGCAGGAACGGAAGAAAATTCCAGCACGTCATATGCACGTAGTCCCATGCGTCATCGGTCATGTCCGGGCTGCTCAGCCCCCAGGCCTCCATCTTTCCCGTCGCAAATGCAAATATGTTCTTCATCCGCAGCAAGATCACCCAGCTTGGACGACCAACCGACACCGCCTGGTATTCCTCCAGCGACAGCCAGAACGCAAGCGATGAGGCCTGCACCAGGGCGCTCACCGCCACCAGAGCGATTCCCAGCACCCACACCGGCTTTGCCACCTGGAAGCGAAAACGCGCCAGCAGCGGTACCGCCAGCAGCGCCGCCAGCTCGGCACTGGTAGAGACATAGCGATCGCCCCAGGCCCAGTCGCCGGCCCACGCAAAGTACCTGGCATAAAAAGCAATGTAGGCCAGCAACATCACCGCGCCGGTAATCGAATAAGCCTTCACGGCCTGGCTGAAGCGCCTCCATGCCACCGCCGCAAGCACAACCGCGAGGATGAGCAGCGGATCGAAGAGAAACACAGATTTTTCCCGCGCGAACAGAGCCCCCAGAAAGCCAACGTGAAACGGCGTAGTGTATGGATAATTAGCCGGCAGCGATGGATCACGCTGCCGCATTTCAATCGCAACCAATCCGGCATAGGTGTTAAAGAACGACCCAAAGCGATAGAACTGATACAGCCGGTCCAGCAACCCGAAAAACGCATACACCGGGAAGGCAATCGCAACGTAGCTTCTTATCCGACGCCACAGCGCACGCCCGCGGCTGCCTTCAAGCCAAAGCACCAGCACGATGAAAAGAATCCCAGCCAGCAGGTCCATTCCCGTAGTGATGCGCGTCAGCAGATTAAGCCCGAATGCGCTTGAACCAATCAACAGCGCGCGCCGGCTGCCGTTCAGCAGCCACTCATATTGATACGAGAAACCGGTCAGTGTCAGCAGGAAGATGTAGTTGTTCTCCTGCATGTTCTGCGTGTAGTGCAGGTGTGTGGTCAGCAATAACAAGGCCAGCACGCCGGCAACCGCCTGCTTCGTCCCGAAGCTTAATTGCCTCAGGAATCGGAAGCATATCAGTGCTGTCAACACGTTCAGCAGAATATTGGTGCTGTAACTTACCACAATGTTAGTAACACTGGGATCGTTCCCGTCGTAACTGGCAAACAAAGGTAACTTCGCCAGGTAAGTTCCAATAACATCCGCCGGAAACACCAGCAGCGACTGACCAATGCCGTAGAAGGCCTGCACCTTGCCGCCGCGCCCGAGCACGCCAAAGCCGGGATACTCGTCGGGAAGCACCGCTGGCTCGCCTGTCCACCACGAATGCGCTGTCTGCACGCGGTGTTGCGCGTCCGATGTGCCCAACTCTCCCGATTGCACCGTGAAGGCAATTAGCCCTGCCGCAAGCGCTACCAAAAACAGCGGCTCGCTGAACCAGCGGCGAATAAATGGATTTGAAATCTGCATGGGAAAATGACTGAACCGATCTTCGCAAACCTGGATTCACAAACCTCGATTTGCAAACTCGGGACAGCGTTCATTCTACTAGCAATCTGCGGAAAATCCGTCGTCCATTGCAATTCGCGAAGGCTTTGTATCAGGGCACGACTTCACCAGTTGCTGAAGAATCCGTGGCTTCTCATCCCGGAGGGATGGACTGAAAGTAGCCCCGAATGGAGCGAAGCGCAATCCGGGGATCAGGCCCAATGCAAGAGTTTCCGCCCTGTAGGGGCGGATTGAACCAACGTAAACCCTCAATCGCTGTTCATGCAATTGCGCCTGCCACCGCACCGAAACCTATCGCGGAGTCAGAACTTCCTGCGCCCGCATAGCCGCAATCTGAGCGTAGGTCGCGTTGGCTGCGCTGCGCCGGTCAGCATAAATGCGCGGCTCCCCAAACTGGATCTCCGCCCGAAACCGCCCCGCCCCCAGCGTCTTCCAAAGGTGAGGCAAAAACGGCGCATCGCCATACCAGCACAACTCGCGCTCCGCGGTGCCATCTTCAAACACGTAGCGAACAGCAGCGGCCGTCACCGGAATCCCCGCCGCCGCGGCTGGTGTAAACAGCCTCGAGTGAAAGCGCAGCAGCGTGCCATCGGTGCTCGTTCCCTCCGGAAAGAACAGCACTGGAACCGGCCCTTTCAGCCGCTCTGCAATCTGCTCCGACACGGCCTCTGCGCTGGCCCGGCTTCCGCGATCCACAAACAGCGTCCCGCCTGCCCGCGCAAGTGTGCCGAAGAATGGCCAGCGTCCGATCTCCGCCTTCGAAACCAGATAGCAGGGCAGTGCAGCTCCATAAGTTAAAACCTCGAGATAGCTCAGATGATTTGAAACCAGCAATCCGCCTGGCGGGGGCTCGCCTGTAATCGTCAACCGGACGCCTAAGGCGCGCAACACCAGCTTGGCGCAGGAGTGGTTCCATGCGGCCCGCCGCTCGGGTGTGTCCCGCCAAATCAAGCGAGTAAGCAGCGACCGGACAAAGCTGTAAACAAGTAGGATGCCCAGCGTCACCGCGCGCCGGGTCGTGCGTATACTCACTGTGTCAGCGGAGCGAGAAAGCGGTTGCGTGCCGGCGAAGAAAGCAACCTGAGATCGAGAAATGTAAGAAAATCAATGGTGCCGAACTCCCGGTCCCACGCCGGTGGACCGCCGATGCGGCAGCCAATCGACAAATACGTCCGCAGCAGTTTGGGAACCTTCACCGGGCTTCCGTCCCATTCACCATGCAAAGGCTGCGCGCCCTCCTGCTCGGTGGGGCAGAGAAATGACGCGGTTGGCACGGTTTCAAATTCAGGCGGTACCCGGTAGTGCTCCAGTTGGCTATACATCCGCCAACCCTCCCCCGGATCCTTTGACGTCAGCGACGAACAACCTAGCAAATAGCGCAGGTCCATGTCATTAGCATACTGCGCTATACCCCTCCAAAGCAGCGTCAACACCTCAGGATTCCGGTATTCGCTGTCAATCGACGCGCGGCCCAGTTCCAGAATGCCTGCCCGCAGCGGCTCATAAGGCGCAAAGTTGAACTCCTGCTCCGAGTAATAACCCCGGTTGCGCCCGGCTGTAACTCCGGACTGCATCCGATAAGTCCCCACGATGCGCTTTTCCAGCTTATCTTCCACAAGCAGGTGCTCGCAGACATGATCGAACTCGTCCACGTCCATTCCGGTTCGATACGAGCTCTCCAGGCCCTCGCCCAGTTCGATATTGAAGACTTTAAAACGCAGGCGGCAGGCCGCGTTCCGGTCTTCAATCGTTTGCGCAAGCCGCACTCGGTACCTGCCCACCTCCGCATGAATGCGCGGCCTGGCCGATGGCGGAGGCAATGCTGGAATATAAGTTGGAAGAGAAAGTTCCACCAATGATGCGGAACCTGCGGCGAGCTTCAGTGGTACCTTCTGCCGAACGGACTGGATCACAACTGAAGTATCCGCCCGATGTTATGAACGGAAAATGAACCCTATGCAAACACAGCTTGAATATCGAATCGCTCCTTAACATGCCAGTAACAATTACCTGCCGCTCAATCGGCTAATGCAACCACGTCAAGGGCAAGTCCAGGCTCCACAACAGCCCGGTAATTGCGAGCGGCCAGGCTCCGGGGCATGCAGCGAACAAGCGTGTTGCGCAGCCAGATGGCAGGCTGTGAATGCCAATGAGCTATCTCACCAAACCGGCGGGAGTCTCTCTGCACACGCCAAACGCGCTCGTGCCTCAGATCGCGCAACCGGCGCGCAGGATCAGGTGCGGCAATCACTTGAGGAAGAATCGCGGCGTCTTCAATTCCCATCGCTGCACCCTGGCCAAGATTCGGCGTCATGGCATGCGCGGCATCCCCAATCAGCAAGACTTTTCCGGAACCCCAAACTGGTTCGTTAAGTTCTTCAAGATCATGATGCAGCAATTCGAGTCCGGCAAGCGAATCCAGGATCGCCGGAATCGGTGCGGCGAAGTGGACAAAACTCTGCCGGATATTTTCAATGTGGACTTGGCGTTCCTCGCCAGGCGGTGCAGTCAACACCAGGTACACATACAGCCGGTTCTGCGTCAGAGGAATGACCCCAACCCGAGCTGCGCCACCCCAGGCTTCGAAGCCCTCTCTGATCCCCGGATTAGGCGCCAATGCACGCCAGCAAGTAACGCCGGAGTAACGAAGCTGCATGGAGCCGCAGGTCTGTTCGCGCACTCTTGAGCGGATGCCGTCCGCACCAATCAGCAGATCAACATCGGCAGCGAAGCAGTCAACCAGCGGCGTACCGAGGCGTAACTCAACTTCGGAGCTCAATGCCTCCAGCAGCGCCTCGTGCAATTCGGCGCGGTGAAATGCGAGAGTCAAGCCTGCATCCGGCAGGATTCGGGCTATATCCGTAGTCTCAAGTGCATTCCCGGCAGCGTCTCGGATGCTGAGCCGTCGAATCGGCTCTCCACACTTGTCAACCTTGACCCCGAGTGCAGTAAGGACGCGCAATGCATTTGGCGCAAGCACAATACCCGCGCCCTGCGGGTTGATCCGCGGGCTCCGTTCCAGCACTAACACCTTGTGTCCGCGGCGGCCAAGCACCAGCGCTGCCGTCAGCCCCGCAACGCCGGCTCCTGCAATCGTAATCTTCATTCTGCAGCGTCCATCTCGAGTCGACTTCATGAGCACTGGGGTCCGACCACTTCGCAGTTGGTTCAGCACTCCAGTGTAGAGCAAACTCCACAACAGAGAACCCCAAAACAATGGATTCAGCCACGATCGGCTTGCCGTCAGCACCCCCCCGCAATCGACGGAATCACCAGCACCTCATCCCCCTCCTGAAAGCAATACTTCTCATTTCCCAGAAAGCGAATATCTTCCTCGTTCACATAGAAGTTGATGAAGCGCCGTATCTGCCCGTCCTCGCCCCGCAAATGCTGGCGAAGTGCCGGAAACCGTCCCTCCATGTCCGTCACCAACTCCGGCAAATTGGCAGCCGTGCTCGCAATCTCCCGTACATTGTTGGTGTGCTTCTGGAATGCATTCGGCAACAGAACTCTAACGGACATAACTTTCTCCCGCCAGGGAAAACGCCTGGCTATATTCCGGGCTCGCTTCTGCGCTCTCGGTGTTGTGCTCTTCCACAAAAGCTTCAAAGTCGGCCATGCGCGGACGAATCGCCTCCGCCTGCTCGTATGCCCCGTTCAGGCAATCGGTAGTCTTCAATCCGTTGCCGGTAATGCAGCTAACCGTAAGCTCATCCGGCCGGATGCGCCCATGAGCATAGAGCCGGGCCGTCACCGCCGTCGTTACCCCGCCCGCGGTCTCGGTAAATATCCCCTCGGTCTCCGCCAGCTCCTGAATCGCCGACACAATCTCCACGTCCGACACATCTTCCGCCCATCCGCCTGAATCGCGAATGGCGCGCGAAGCATAGGCGCCGTCGGCCGGATTGCCAATGGCCAGCGATCGCGCAATCGTGTTCGGCCGCTGTGGCTCAATCACGTCCGTATCGTTCTTCACCGCTGTCGAGATCGGCGAGCACCCCGTAGCCTGCGCTCCAAAGAACCGGACCGGCTTGTCCTCCACCAGGCCCAGGGCAACCAGTTCCCTGAACGCCTTGCGGATCTTCGTAATGAGCGAGCCACCGGCCATGGGGCAAACCAGGTTGTCCGGCAGCCGCCACCCCAGTTGCTCGGCTATCTCAAAGCCCACCGTCTTCGAGCCCTCCGCGTAGTAGGGCCGCAAATTCACATTCACAAATCCCCAGTTATAGCGGTCTGCAATCTGCGAGCTGAGCCGGTTCACGTGGTCGTAATTGCCGGCCACACGCACCAGCGTGGCGCCGTAAACCTGGGTATTCAGAATCTTGGCCGGCTCAAGATCATCAGGGACAAGAATGAACGTCTTCAATCCCAGCCGTGCGGCCTGCGCTGCAACGGCGTTGGCCAGGTTGCCGGTAGACGAGCAGCCCACCGTCGTAAACCCGAAGGCCTGCGCATTGGCCAGCGCCACCGCCACCACGCGATCCTTGAAGCTCAGCGTAGGCATGCACACCGCGTCGTTCTTCAGGTAAAGATTGCGTGCGCCAATCCGCTCCGCAAGCCGCGGCGCCTCTACCAGCGGCGTCATTCCCGCCGGCGTCTGGGGCACGTAGCTGTCCGCAACGGGCAGCAGCGCGCGATAACGCCACATGTCCAATGGCCCCTGGGAGATGGATTCGCGGGTAAACCGGGTGCGGGCGTACTCAAGGTCGAAAACCACCTCAAGTGGAGAAAAACACTCGTCGCAAATTGAGAGAGGCCGAATCCCGTAGGATTTGCCACATCCTCGACAACGCAACTCGTAGGCAATCGTCACAAGTCCCTCGCTTAACGCGAGCGGCCTCAGGTATACGAGCGCGTGACTGGCTCAATCAATGAGCGAACGTGAAATGACTCGAAGAACCTGCGAATCGCCTTGGCCAAGACTGCTGAAGCGACCCCCGAATCTCATGTTCCCCGTTGCCGGGCAAGAGTTGACACCATACTCCCGTTTTGCGCGGGCAGGTTGTCGTGGCGTCACAGGGCTCGTCCCTCAGCCACTCTGCATGAAATCCAGGCTTGCCCGTTCGGGGCAAACTGGAATGTTTCGTTTGTATCACATGGCCAAACTGCAACGCAACCATCTTTGCAGCAAACGGCAGCCAACACACTCCCAACCGCAATTTGCGCCAACTGAAGCGGGATTCGGAGAATGCCCCCGGTCCCTCGCCTTTTGGGACCGGGGAAGTCCATCCATCCAACCAGTCCTCGCCCTACTCCGCGTAAATCCGCACGTAGTTCACCACCATCTGCGACGGAAATACACTGGCATTATTGGGGTTTCCAGGCCAGGTTCCGCCAACCGCAAGGTTCAGAATGATAAACATCGGCCCCTGGTCGAACGGCCACGTCCCAGCGCCAGGATTGGTTGTCGTGAACGTCTCGTAAGGCTGATTTGCTCCTGTCGGGCTGTCGATATAGTACTGAACCTGCCCCTTCGTCCAAATCATGCCATACTTGTGCGTCGCGGCAGCGGAGAACCCGGTCTCAGTGAACGGCTGGCCGCCATTCAGGCCCGTTCCATGAATCGACGCCTGCGCCCAGTCGTAGCCTGGCCCGACACCGGTGCCTCCGCCGAGTGGAGTGTTGTTGCCGTCAATGTGCTCCATTATGTCAGCCTCGCCGCAGGCCGGCCACGGGTCAGCGTTTATGTTGCTGCCCAGCAGCCAGAACGCCGGCCACATTCCCTGCGACTCGGGCACCGAGATACTCGCTTCGATTCGCCCATACTGGAAGGTGAACAGCCCCTGCGTTTTCATGCGTGCCGAAGTAAAGTCGCCGGCAGCGTAGCCGCCAGCCGTCGTCTGCTGCGCCACAATATTCAGAGAGCCGCCAGGGGCAATGTACGCATTCGGGCTCGAGGAGCTGCATGGACTCACAGCGGAACCCCAGGCGCAGTAGTCCTCCAACTCGCTGTTGCCGAAGCCGTTGTCGCCCACATCGTATGTCCAGATTGCCGGATTAGGCTGCCCATTGGTGCTGCCGGAGTTCGTGAACTCGTCTGACCACACCAAAGTCCCCGCGGGAATGTTCGCCGCAAAAGTCTGCGATGTCACGCTGCTGTTGTTGTAGTTCGCAGCCGTGGCCATCGCATTCACCGTCAAATTCGACGACACCAGAAAGGGCGCAGCATACTGTTGCGACGCAGTCGTCGGCGTAGACCCGTCAAGCGTGAAATAAATGGTGGAGTTCGCGGTGGTCGAGGCCAGCGACACGATCTCCGCCCCGTTCTGCGCGCCGTTCGATGTCGAAGTGGAAATGGTGGGAGCAGCCGCATTCGGCGTAATGGCCCCGGTGATTGTTGACACCACCGACGCGGCGCCACCGCATCCGCTCAACAAAGCACACGACAAGAAACCCGCTGTGAGAATCTTCGCTCTCGTTCTCATTCTTGAATACTCCTTCTGGCCCCGGCCTGAGTCCCGCTCATTCCGCCGCATCCATTCGAACACCGCAGCATTCCATCCGTCAATCGGCAATCCCGGCCTGCGCATCGGGCCTGACCAGGCGCGAAATCGAATCGCCTCACACTACGGCTGCAGATCGAAGGCTACGGAGGGAGCAGGGGGTTTCAACAGAGGGAGCAGGGGGCTTCAACGGAGGGAGCAGGGGGCTTCAACAGAGGGAGCAGGGGGTTTCAACAGAGGGAGCAGGGGGCTTCAACAGAGGGAGCAGGGGGTTTCAACAGAGGGAGCAGGGGGCTTCAACAGAGGGAGCAGGGGGCTTCAACGGAGGGAGCAGGGGGTTTCAACCCCCTGAAAAGCGTCGAATTCTCTTGGCCTTTAGGCCCGGGCTCTCGCGAGTTTTCCAACAATTACCCCAAGTGCAACCGTAGCTCTAAGCTCGATCCGCATCCACCGCCAAATGCTGCCGAAAAGCCTGCCGCAGACGCATGCTGTCCGCCTGCTCCACAGCCTGCCACACTCGTGCCCGCAACTCCGCGTTGGGCGATGTGCGCCCAATCGCTTCAATGGCCGCCGCCCCCTCGCGCGCATCCCGTGCAATCTTTTCCAGCAGATAGTCCATTGCCTCGGGCAAACGAGTCAGCGCAACGGCGCTCAGCAGCACTGACCCGAACCATGCATCGCAACCAGCGTGCAGGCGCGCAAGCAGCGCAGCCAAACCTTCCTGCGAACGATTCTCCGATAGCGCGAACGCTGCCTCCGCGGCCACATCGTCGCCCTCTTTGAGATACTGCGCCACCAGCGGAATCGCCTGCGCGCCTTCAAGATCAAGCAGCGCCGAGTAAACCGCGCCCAGCACCTCCGGCTCGTCCTTGCCCAGCAGCGCCCGCAGCCGCAGCAGCAGCGCCGCGCTCACGCCGCCCACTTGCGCCACGGCCCGCGCCGCTTCTATCCGCACCGTCTTGTCCGTGTCCGTCAGCGGCCCAAGCAGCGCCGTCAACAGCTCCGCATCGCTGATGCCCGGGCAATCCACCAGCGCATGCGTGCAGGTCGATCGCAACGTCCCCGCCGTGTCCGACTGCCCACCCCACACCGGCTCCAACTGGTGATGCCGCATTCCCCGCAGGTAAACGTCTTTGCTGCGATACTCCAGCTTCACCAGCGCCTTGGCCAGCGCACTCTTGGCCCAGCATTGTGAGTCGGTTTTCACCGCGTCCATGAAGAAACGGTCGTAGGCTACAATCAGGTCGGGCGTCAGCTCCCCCAGGCCGCCATCCCCGGCCAGCCGCGCGGCCTTTGCCACCAGCAGGTTGCTCCGGTTGCCAAGCATCTTCTTAACCAGCTGCTTTTGCTCCGCATCCAGATCAAGGCCCTTCAGCGCATCAAGCGCCGCCATCTGCTCATCGAATCCCTTGTTTGCCATCGCTCCTCAACAACCCGTGCGTGTCAAGTGTATAGGAGCACAACCAACGAGTGTCTTGCGTCCTAAGGCAAACGAGTGTATTGCGTCTTAAGTCCATTTCATAGGATCTGTCATCCTGAGCGACCGAAGGGAGTCGAAGGACCTGCGTTTCCACAGCTCTTTAGTTCTTTAGCTTTTTACAGCCCTTTACAAATATCTGTCATCCTGAGCGACCGAAGGGAGTCGAAGGACCTGCGTTTCCACAGCTCT
>CAYWMR010000002.1:36113-39342 GCA_964458965.1 uncultured Occallatibacter sp.
TTTACAAATATCTGTCATCCTGAGCGACCGAAGGGAGTCGAAGGACCTGCGTTTCGCGATGCCGGTGCCCCGCCCCACCAGCCACAGAATGCAGAAAAACAAAAAACGCCGCGATGGCCATTTCCAGATCCGGCCATCGCAGCGCATTCTTCCGTCAAAAAATCGCCAAGCCCCTACCTGCCTCTATACCCACCGCCCCCGCGAGCCATTCCACCGCCGCCGCGAACAGCCATTCCCCCGCCGCGATAACCCATCCCACCCCGCGCAGCGTACACCGGCCCACGAGCGTAGCCTCGCCCAGCCGCGTACCCGCCATACCCATAAGGCATCGCCCGCGGAGCAACCGGTCGCGGTGCATACCCATACCCGCGCGGCGCCATCGGACGCGGCGCCATCATCCTGCCACCGTACCCGTAGCCCCCACCATATCCATAGCCACCATAGATCGAAATTCCAGGCGCATACCCCATCACCGGAGGCGGCGCATAAGCCATCACCGGCGGAGGCGCAACCGCGTAGGGAGCGTAGGCCATCGGCGGCGCCTGGTCCTGCGGAGCGTATGCCATAGCAGGCGGAGGCGCGGGCTGATCCTGAGGCTGAGGCGCGTACGGCTGCGGCGCATAGCCCATATCTTGTGCAGGTGGCTGCTGCTGCTCAGGATAAGGAGCAGGCGCAGGCTGCTGAGGCGGATAAGCGTCTCCGCGCTGAATCAATCCGTACGGATCGCGCTGCGGCTCCGGCGTCGTCGGAATGGCCAGGTCGTTCATCACCTTCAGCGTCAGCTGTGTCTCTTCCTTCAACGTTGGTCTCGGCCCGCGCATCGGCAGCATCAGCAAATCCAGTGGCCACAACACAGGAATCGACCACATAACCGCGTCGCGCACCGCATGACCTTTGCCCAGAATCCGTCCCTGGTTATCCACCTTGTAGCCGGGCACATCCACCACACGTGCACTCACCGGAATCACGGTGTCGGGCTCAACGACCATATGGTCGAACTTCAACTCCATCCAGCCCTTGCCCACAAAGTGGCCCGGATCCTTGTAGTCCTCGAACCTTCCCACAAGATAACTGTTCGAGGGAAGCACCGACCGCCCGTAGCGTTCCGAGTGCCCCAACTGGCACAGCACCGGATCGCCGATCGCGGTAGTCTTGGACGACATCTTGGGCTCGGATGTCGTGCACGAAATCAAGGAGCCGGCCGGTATCAGCCGTTCACCGGAGTCCGCAAACAGCGATGGAGCCAACAGAAGAGAGAGCGCAAAGAGCGAGCAGCGTTTCATGAACAGCCTCCAATTGCATAAGGATCGGATTGAAGCCGAAGAATCCCCCGACACCGGCTTGCACACAGCGCGGATCGAACCGATGAGCCTGAGTTATTAGTGCGAACACAACGCTGGATGGAATGTTGCGAAAAGTCGCAGAAATATTTTAGCCAGCGTAGTTACCTTTGCCCGCAACCTCCGTCGAAGACCAACTCCAGGCACCTACTTCGCGGAGGCCCGTATCAGGGCACGACTTCAAAACTTGGCGAAAACGAATCTCATGCGCAATTTGTCATGGCCTTGTATCAGGGCACGACTTCAGTCGTGCCGAAAAGCGCCAGAATAACGAGGGGTTTTAACCCCTGCGGGATGTTCTTTCAACCCTTGAGACCGAAGCTGTGAATTGAAGACCCGGAGGGAGCAGGGGGTTTTAACCCCCTGAATAACTGGAAATTGACGCGGCCTTCAGGCCCGGGCCTTCACCACGGCCCTCATCGCAGCAGCGACGACAACGTCCTGAAGAACTCCACCGGCGTAGCAATGCGCAGCCCGGTCCGTTGCGCCACGGCCTGCGTGAAATGCTTCGTGTTGTTGCTCAACAGCCAGTCTGGCCTGGCCGCCATTACAGACAGCAACAAAGGCACATCCGCAGCGTGACGAATAAGGTGCCGATTCGCCTTAACGGAATCCGCATCCGGGTACGGAATCGACTCAGGCCTGGTCAGCCGGGTAAGACCTCGATAATCCTCGATCAATGCGTCCGCATCCGAGGCAGAAAGACGCTCCGCATGGAACAGTAAATTCTCTTCCACTTCCTCGCGCACCGCCTCGGCCAATACCAGCCGGCAGATTCTAGCCGCGCACAAAGACAGAACAGCCTTATCCAGTCCCCACGGTGAAACGATCCCCGAGGTGAGGACATTCGAGTCAAGAAACAATCGGAGCCTGCGAGGCGGCGTCACTTCTCGCGATGCTCATCCAACTTGCGTCGGGAAGCAGTCTTCTTTGCAGCGCTCACACCATAGCGGCGTTCAAAAACCCGCTCACGAGTCTCCGGCAATGTTGCCAAAAGCGCCTTAGGCGTCACACCTGCCGCCGTCAGAGCAGTGCTGATCTTTTCACACAGGTGATCGAATCGCTTCTGTTCCGGCAGCAGAATCAGACCATCTCCCAGCCGCAACACGGCGAATGGAGCGCCAGTCCCCAGGCCCAGGTCCTCGCGAAACTGTTTCGGAACCGTGAGCTGCCCTTTTTCCCCGATCTTCGTAGTAGTCAGGTATTCAAGAACCACCGGCTGGCTGGCCATGGCGAACAACCTCAGTAGGAATATCCTACCACGGTCGGCGACCCAGTCGCCGATTCTGATGATCACCGCCTGAAGCGGAAGGACTGTGCCCTATTCATCGCGGCTTTATCGCGATGAGTGGGCGTGCGGGAGCCCAAGTCCCTCGCCTTTGGGAACCTGGGATAGCGCTAAAATTCTATTTCTCCGGATCGTAGTTCAAGTTCTGCCCCAGCCACCGTTCCACTTCAGCCACGCTAATCCCCTTTCGCTCGCTATAATCCACAACCTGATCCCGGTCAATCTTCCCCAGCGAAAAATAACGCGATTCCGGATGCGCAAAATAAAGCCCGCTAACGCTAGATCCCGGCCACATGGCAAACGACTCGGTAATCAACATCCCCGTATTCGCCTCCACGTTCAGCAACCGCCACAGCGTTCCCTTCTCCGTATGATCCGGGCATGCCGGATAACCCGCTGCCGGCCTTATCCCGCGATACTTCTCATGAATCAGCTCATCCACGCTCAGTGCTTCTTCGCGTCCATAGCCCCATTCATCGCGCACCCGCTTGTGCAGGCATTCGGCAAACGCCTCAGCAAGACGATCGGCAATAGCCTCCGCCATAATCGCGTTGTAGTCATCGTGCTCCGCGCGAAACTTGTCGCAAAGTTCCTTCAGTCC
>CAYWMR010000003.1:0-38938 GCA_964458965.1 uncultured Occallatibacter sp.
CCATACAGTCCTTTTCTCCTCCGGTCCGCCGCGGCGACCCCCTTCCCAAAATCTGAGACTCCAACAACAAAGCTCCATCCGCTATTCCCTATTCCCTAATCCCTGCCTTACCAATCCCCACCTGCTCCACCGCCGCCAAAGCTCCCGCCGCCGAAGCCGCTAAATCCCCCACCGCCGCCGGAGTCTCCGCCGCCCCCGCCCCCAAAACCGCCTCCGAATCCACCGCCAAAGCCGCCACCGCCATATCTTCCGCCGCCCATCAAGCTCGAAAACAGGCCGAAGCCCAGCAACATCCGAAAAAGCCAGGAACCGCCAAAGAAGATGAGAATAATAACGATCAGGATCAGCTTGCCAACCCCTGACCCGTGGTGCGCCTGCCTTGCCGGCTGCATGGCCATCGCCGGCTGATCGTCCAGCGTCACTTTGGCGTCGGCGGCGATCACCTGTGCGATCTCGTCGGTTGCCAGCGACACTGCGCCGTCAAAGTCATTGGCCCGCAGATCCGGAACCATTTCCCGGCCAATATCGCCCAGCTTGCCATCCGGCAGAATGCCCTCAAGTCCAAACCCAACATCGATTCTGCGCTTGTGGTCGCCCACCGCCAGCAGAATCAAGACTCCCCGATCCGAGCCTTTGCGCCCGATCTTCCACTTGTTCTCAAGCTCATTCGCGTAGTCGGCCGAGTCCTCGCCATCCAGCGACTGGACGGTAACGATTGCGATCTGCGCATTCGCCGCGGTGTGATCTAACTGACCGCAAATGCGATCCAGCCGCGCCACCGCCTCAGGCGAAAGCACGTGAGCATTATCGCTTACATAATCTGTGGGCTTGGGAAGGTCCTGCACACGCTCTGCAACCAGCACTGTGGCAGACAGGCCCAGGGTCGCGGCAAGCAGAATCCGGAAGAAGGTCGAGCGATTGCGCGGAAAGCCTTTCATCGCTCTCAATTGTACGCGGACGGGGGGCCAAAGGTTCCCTCGACCCGGAATGAGCCGGATGGCGCACTCGTCCCCTGGGCACACACTTTACACTGGGAATGAAATGACTGAGAGCAAGCTGTCCACTCCTCCCATTGCGCGCAAGCAAGCTATCGAGACGCATCTTCATGGCGTCACGCTGACCGATGACTACGCCTGGTTGCGCGACAAAGAAAGCCCCGAGGTAACCGCATACCTCGAAGCTGAAAACGAGTACGCCGAAGCCGCCATGGCCCAGCTCGCGAAACTGCGTGAAGATCTCTACCAGGAGATGCTGAGCCACGTGAAGCAAACCGACGTCTCGGTTCCCTTTCCTGACGGCGCCTGGTGGTACTACACGCGGACCGAAGAGGGTCAGCAATACGCCATCCACTGCCGAACCCATGGCAAGCCCAATGCGACCGAGGATACGCCGGAGCAGGTGATCCTCGACGGCAACCAACTGGCCCAGGGGCATCCATTCTTTTCCATCGGCGACACCGACATTACCGACGACGGCCGCTGGCTGGCCTACACCACTGACACCACCGGCTTCCGCCAATACACGCTGCACATCAAGGATCTGCTCCTCGGCGAAATATTGCCGGGCGAGGTGGAACGCGTCGGCTCCGTCGTCTGGGCTGCCGATAACGCGACTCTCTTCTACACAGTCGAGGACGAGGAACAGAAGCGCCAATACCAGCTATGGCGGCATCGGCTGGGCGCGCCGCACGCCGAGGACGTGCTGGTGTATCAGGACGACGACGAGCGCTTCAACCTGGGCGCCGGCCGAACTCGCGACGGCAAATTCGTGGTGTTCGAGTCGGCCAGCCACACGGCAAGCGAGGCCTGGGTGCTGCCCGCCTCGGAGCCTGACGGCGAGTTCACCATCATCAGCCCCCGCCAGGATGAGCACGAGTACTCCATCGACCACCGCAACGGCCTGTGGTTTATCCGCACCAACGACAGGGGAAGAAACCTGCGCCTGGTTACCGCGCCGGTATCTTCGCCGGGGCGCGAGCATTGGACCGAGCGCATTCCGCACCGCGACAGCGTAATGCTGGAAGGCGTGGACCTTTTCGCCGGCTTCTTTGTGGCCAGCGAACGCGAAGACGGGCTTCCCCGCCTGCGCGTTTGGCGATTTATGGATGACGGTCCCGAGGCGCTGCCGGGGGGCGAGATCGCATTTCCTGAGCCGGTCTATGACGCCCAGTCGCACATCAACCGCATCTTCTCGACCACGACATTCCGCTACGCCTACCAGTCCCTGGTCAGTCCCCCTTCGGTCTATGAGTACGATGTGGCGACTGCGGAATCCACGCTGCTCAAGCAGCTTGAGATTCCCGGCGGCTTCGACCGGACACTGTATTCAAGTGAGCGCGTCCACGCCATCGCGCCCGACGGCGTGAAGGTCCCCGTCTCGCTGGTCTACCGCATCGACAAACGAAAAGTAACGTCTGAAAGAGTTGCCACTGTTGAATCAGTTGGTACTGTATCAGGGCACGACTTTAGTCGTGCCGCAAGTGCCGCAGTATCAACGGGGGCTTTAGCCCCTGCGGAAACGGTCGACGGCGATCCTAACATAATCAGGGCTTCCAATGAGGGCTCGAATCCCCTTTACGTTTACGGCTACGGCTCCTACGGCTACTCGCTTCCGCTAGGCTTCAGCGGCAACCGCCTCAGCCTGCTCGACCGCGGCGTGGTTATGGCCTATGCCCACATCCGCGGCGGCGGCGACCTGGGCAAACCCTGGCACGACAACGGCAAGATGCTGCACAAGCGCAACACCTTCACCGACTTTATAGCCGCTGTCGAGCACCTTACTGCCACTGGCTACGGCGACCCCGCGCGCGTGGCCATCGAGGGCGGTTCGGCCGGCGGACTGCTAATGGGTGCGGTGGTAAATCTGCGCCCCGATCTTTTCCGCGCCGTCCTCTCCCACGTACCCTTTGTCGACGTAATGAACACCATGCTCGACGCTTCCCTGCCCCTCACCGTTCCCGAGTACGAGGAATGGGGCGACCCCAATAACGAGACTTACTTCCGCTACATGCTGAGTTACTCGCCCTATGACAACCTGAAGGCGGCGAGTTATCCGGCGATGTTAGTCAAGACATCGCTGCACGATAGCCAGGTTATGTACTGGGAGCCGGCCAAGTATGTAGCCAAACTCCGCACCCTCAAGACGGATGACAACCTGCTGCTGTTAGTTACCAACATGCAGGCCGGCCATGGCGGCGCAAGCGGACGCTACGACTATCTGAAGGAGATAGCGCTCGATTACGCGTTCTTGCTGCGCGAGTTTGGAATTGTGCTAGAGTGATGGCATCCTCGAGCGGATACGGAGGTTGCGAATGCGGGGAGCAGGGTTGCTGGTGGCATTTCTGGCGCTGACCGCCAGTGCGGCATGGGCGCAAGGAGAAGTTGCCCCAACCACGCAGGATGGCCCAATGAATATCAAGCCGCCTGTGCCCAGGCCCGACAAGGATGGTGTCTACTCGCCGGGCCCCGGCATCAGCCCGCCGCTGATCATCGACCGGGTGGCCGCCGCTTATCCCAATGATGCGCCCGCGGATGCTATCGCGGGAGCCAGCGTTCTTTCCCTCGTCATCGGGGCCGATGGGTTGCCAGTTGACATTCAAGTCGTCCGCACGCACGGCGTCAACTTCGACACAGCCGCGATCGAGGCTCTCAAGCAATCCAAATTTGAACCGGGAACCCTGGATGGAAAGCCTGTACCGGTCCGCATCTACGCCCGCACACCTTTCTTCGACGACAAAAGGCCCGCGTATTCCAGGATTTTTCTACGGCTCGTCGCCAATGGCGGCCCCTCCCAGCCCGCGCAGAACAATGCCAACAGGTTGGGGCCGGGCGATACTCCCCCTGTCCCATTGAATACCATCGAAGCGGAGTTCTCCGACGATGCGCGCCGCAATAGAATTCAAGGCATCGTTTTGGTTTCGTTACTGGTCAATGAGGAGGGCATCCCCATCGATCTGAGCGTAACCAGGGGCCTGGGCCACGGACTCGATGAAAAAGCGTTGGAAGCGGTTAGTCAATATCGATTCAGACCCGCAATGCGTGACGGAGTTCCCATTCAATCCCGAATCGCTGTCGAAGTAAACTTCCGTCTTTACACAAAGGGCCAGTGAGGAGTCAAAGCCCGCTGCGTTGCGCCCCATGCGGGTGCCCCATGTCTCGAATCTGAGACATGGGATGTGGGATGCTGACGGGGCGTCTCACATCCGGCTATCCGCAAGATAATCCGGCGGATCACATGCCGACGTTATGCCCGAGGCGGGTTTTGGCGCCGTGCCAGCAGTGACATCACTGCTGGCACTTTCCTAAGTTTGTTGAACCTTTACCGGTGCAATTCAGTACGCAAAAACGCATAATAGACGCTCTTATTCACGCTTAAACGGCCTTAAAACGCGCATATATGCACCATTTGTCACACGTTTGCCAATGCACATTTGCGAACATTAGGCTGTCCCTTTTGACGTCGCAATGTACGCATATAACCACACGCGGCGATGCGCATGTTTGGGCATCCCCGCAGAGTTTTTTTAAGACGTATCTACAGCCTGCTGCGGTGCGCCCACAGCCCCAATCCAGGATTGGCGATGAAGAATATCTCCTCGCCACCTACAGTGTTATACCCATGCGATAGCTTCCCGGGATCGTAACGCTGCATCATCTCCGGCAACTCGCCGTACTCAAACCCGACGCTCTCAATCTCTTCCTTGTTGAGGTGTCCCGGACACCAGCGAATCGTGAACCGTCCCTCCGAAGATCCATGGATCAAATGCGCAGCCGCGCTTAAATCGCCGGCCAGATCCGCGTTTGCATTCACGGCTGCGAGCGTAGCCGGAGTCCCAAAGTAGCCGTACTTGCGGATCATTTCGTCGATCCGCTTGTCCTCGCCAAACTCCCTTACGCCCGGCGCAAGCACAATCAACTCCGCTCCGTCGGCCAGCGCCATGCGCGTGCGATACACTGCCTTGTTGCCCAGCCAGGTGGAGTGAAACTCATGTGGGTCGAGATACACGACCGCCTTGCGGATCGGCTCATTGACGATCTCGAAGTTCACCTTCAGGCTTAACTCGGCGGCAAGCTGGAAGCACTCGATGTCATCGCCAATAAACAGCCCGCGCACCGCCAGTCCGCCATCGTTTCCGCGACCCACCACGGTGAGTAAATACACAATCGGCAGGTCGCGCAGAAAACAATCCGAAGCGTAATTCAGAACGTTGCGGACCGGATTCTCCGCGCGGCCCATGATGCGCTCCATCCCATAAACAGCTCCCAGGTAATGGCTTCTGTTGATCCCCTCACGGCCCCCGGTGCCCACCAGAATATTCTTGTTATAGTTGGCCATTCCGATTACTTCGTGCGGAACCACCTGGCCTATCGAAAGGATAAGGTCGAACCCGCCTTGAGTTAGCAAACGGTTGACCTGCGCAGGCCATTCATAGCTCAGCTTGCCTTCTGACTGTTCATGAATAAACTCCGCCGGAACCTCGCCAACCGTCTCAATATCGGTTCGCCAGTTGTGAACATGAAAGAGGTCGAGCGGCATCCCGGGGAACATGTGGTTGAGTTGCGCGGGGCCCATGGCGGTGTGCGTTCCAAGGGCGGGAAGGACCGCTTTCAAGCGGTCGCCATAGTACTTCCATGCGAGACAAGTGAGCTCGCCTGCGCGCGAGTGGAACCGGCTCTGGTCAGGCGGCACGGCAAGCACACGGCCGCGTGCGCCAAGCTTTGCAAAGCCTTCGGTGAGCAGGTCGTTCAAGTGCTGCGACGATAGATCGGTCTGCTCGCTTCCCACCGCGCAATAGAGACTCATCGCAATCCTTTAGCTCAACTGAGTGCTTCCGCAAAGGTGCACTGTTACGCCTAACTCGGCAAACATGGCAGCCTTTGTCGCAAGAGCTTCATCTGCCAGTTCAGGCGAAGGCGCATAGGCTACATTCACATGATTGGCGCGATGGCGAGCCATCATTTGATTCTGTGTGACACCATGAAGGACCGTATGCATGATGGGCCATTGCGGCGTTGTTTCCAGCCAGCGGCGCTCTGTTTCCTCCTGCGGCAAGCTGACCGCCGTTCCGCGCCCCAGGTCGACATGCAGCGCTCCGCCTTCAACAAACACTCGGCTCCAGACAATCTCGCCCGGCTTGCCAATGCCCTTCAGCGATCCGCCGCCGAGAGGAAAATACATCGCCGGCTGACGCTCGCTGCGTGCGCCGGCATAGCCGCCGACAAAATGATTTGCGGGCGCAGCTCCGGAGATTTGCAGCAGCCAAACAAAATCATCGACGCCATTTCCCTTGTAGTACTCACCCCACCGAACGTCATGCAGCGTCGTCGATGGATCCAGGCCCAAAGCAACCCAGCAGCGGTTGGTGATCAGCGCATCAACGCCTGCGCATTCATCCACCTCGTTGAAGTGCACCACAGGCGTACCTGGAAACAACTCCTCGGTGGTTCCCTCAGCAAACACCGGAGGCCGGTCGGCGTTGTTCAGCAATCCCTCGGCAAGGTCGGACGCCGGCGTCATATCCTTCAATCCCTGCTGATACTGGATGCCGATTGCGTCGCACCCAAACTCCTTTGCGATGCGCACGGCGGCGATATACATTTTGCACTGCTCGATGGTCTGGTCTTTGGTGAGCTCGGTCGCCGGGTCTTTGCCGAAGTCGAATTTGAGCCCTTTGGCTGCCAGCCACTCGTAAACGCCCTCAGCTTCCGCCTCGCAAACGGTCCGCATCTTTGCCACCAGGGCGGACTGGCTCAAGCGCTCCTTGTAAATCCCCGCCGGGTTAAGGAGTTCGTCGTCGATGATGGCGTTGTACATTCCCATGCAGCCCTCATCGAATATGCCGACAATGGCCTTGCGATGCCTTAGGTCCCTTGCGAGTTCAGCGCCCAGTGCAGCGCTTTTGTCTGGCAGTTTGACAGCGCTGAGCGCATGCACATGCGACTGATCGTGGTGGATGACGCCATCGCGCAGCCATTCGGTAAGCGCGGATAAGAAGTAGTCGTCGGTGAAGTCTTTGCTCCAGATCGAGGAAAAATTGCGGCCGGCCTTGATGAGCGATCCATTCAGGTTGAGCAACCCGACCAGGCCCGGCCACTGTCCTGACCAGTTAGCTACGGTCAAAATCGGCCCCTTGTGGCTGCGCAGCCCGGGCAGCACGTGGTGGCTGTATTGCCACGCAGCGGTGGCGAAAACCAGCTTTGCCTCAGGATGGATGTTCATGAAAACATCCATGCCCATACGCTGGGATGAGATGAATCCGTGCTTTTCCTGCTCGCTGTAAGCATGTGCGCGTACCAGCTTGAAGCCCTTGTGCGCGAATGCGGCAGTGAGCTTCTCTTCCATGTCCCGTTGCGCCGGCCAGCAAACCTGGTTGGCCGAAAGGCGCAAGTCGCCACTGGTTATTAGCAATACTTCGTCCGCTGCCGGCTTCGCTGTTTCCTGTTCCCGCACTGCCATTTCACTCATCTCCTTGCGATGGTGCTTCGCTCCACCAGAGAGAAATATACACCTCTGGGATGGCAGAGGGGCGCGTAAGCCCGAACTGTCTCTGAGCGCCGCGACCATATGGATGGGTAGTCTCCCAGGTCTCAAACGCGAGACCTGGGGCACCCACAGTTATAGATTGAATTACAAAACCACGAGGTCACGGCACCAGGGGCGCTTTTCATTTTTCCGTTAGTGTTTTACGACTTCGGAAAGCAGGACGGAAAGGCCGTTCCACGCAATCTGCGCGCCTATGCACACCAGAATGAACGCAACCACGCGCAGAATGCCGTGCGCGGTGG
Source organism: uncultured Occallatibacter sp. (assembly GCA_964458965.1). Lineage (GTDB taxonomy): Bacteria > Acidobacteriota > Terriglobia > Terriglobales > Acidobacteriaceae > Telmatobacter. The sequence goes on from CAYWMR010000003.1 coordinate 7,785, forward strand.
ACTGCGGGATGGCTCTCGAGATCCTGGGGGCATACGCATAGCAGAAATAGACGAGCACGCTGAGAACGACTACGGCAAGAAACACGCCGAGATGAGCCAGGAAATCCTTGGTAAGATTCCGGTCGGATATGTGGGCGGTCAAGGTGAGCAAGGCAACCAGAGTGCCCGGCCCTGAAGTTATGGGAAATGTGAATGGATAGAAGGCTTTCAGTTCGAGATCTTCCTTCTTTGCCTCGTCTCGAACGTCGGTCTCTTCCTGCTTTTTTCTGGTATTTGCGGCACCCTCCTGCTCGTTCAATACCGACCAGCCCATGGCCGCAATCACCAGGCCGCCGGACAGCTCGACGATGGGGAGAGAGATTCCGAAGAAGTTGAGGATGGCAGCGCCCAGCAGCTCAATGACCGCAAGGAAGAGGATGTTATTGACGGCAATTCTGCGCGCCAGGGAGCGATAGACATCCGGGGGCGCGTCGCCTGCCAGGCCGAGAAAGACCAGCGCCGACCCCAGCGGATTGATCAACGGAAGCAGGGCGCTGAAGGCGATGAGAAAGGAGTTCCAGAGCGGCAAGAGCATTCTCCCTGGCTCGATCTTAACCCGCATTTTCCGGCGTGCAAACATCTGGCATGCGCCTAAACCGGATCGTTGAAGACAAAAGAGAAAGAATATGCGCCGGAGAAGCCTTCAATGGGCTCCCAACTATGAGGGCAAGCCCAGGACGGTGGGAAATCGCTCGGTTTTTCAACCGCAGATACTGCGTTTTTCTTGCAATTCTTCGCGGGAGGCATAGAATTCTACTGAATCAGAGTCGATGGGGGAGTTTACGGTTTATTCAATGTCAGCGAGGAGGGGTCTTCAGATGGTGAGCACCCGCACTGGCCAGTAGGATTCCCAGCCGTCTACTATTTTCTTGAACATTCTCCCTTCATTCCTTCGAAGCTGAGAAACCAGTTAGCCGATTGATTTTGGATGTGTGGGCGCTGGAATCGTTCGCTGGCGTTCCTGGCCGGTGAACTGGAGCATTTGCGATGATGATGCGCACCGCCAAACAGCGGCTGAGATTGACGCTGATCTTCACGATTCTCGCTTCGCTCGTGGGAATGGTGGGCGGTTACGTACTGTTTCGAATCATTACGCTCCGATTGGCGATGATTGAGCTCGATCATCACGCCTGGCGTTACATGTTGCGCGCAGAGGAATCTTCGAGAGCATCGGAGCATTTCCTCAAGTCGATGGCCGCGTCCGGTTTCCCCGCCTGCTCAGAAAGCGAGATTGCCTACATGCACCATCTGCTCTTTCAGTCGGAGTTTCTGAAAGACGGCGGTCGGATGAGTGGCGGAAGAGTGCAATGCGACGCGATGTTCCGCACCTCGGAGCTTTCCCAGAGGGTTTTCAAGCCGGACTTCGTGCTGAAGGATGGAACCGAGGTTTACACCGATATCAGGATGGTGCCGGGTGATCCAGAAGCGAGAGTAGGTGTGCAGCGAGGTGGTTTTTTTGTCTCATTCCTTCACTGGCGGCCTGACCGGCTCGGAAATCTTCCCCTGAACTTCACACTCACGGAGGTCGATGACACCGGTCATCAGCCTGGCTGGTTGCACGGAGAAAGGCCGGAAGCAGCCGCTACCGTACTGGCAAAGGACGGGTGGGCGACGGTAGGCGACAACTTGTACGCAACGCACTGCTCACCCCACTACTTCAATTGCTTTACGGCTTTTGTCAACTCCGCCAAAGTGCTCAACGCCCAAACCCGCCAGTCTTCCATGTCCGCCGCTCTGGGCGGTGCGGCTGGCGCCCTCATCGGTTTTCTTTGCGTGCTTCTATACCGTCGCAATCAAAGCATGGTGCAACGGCTGCGCAAGGCGATTCGCGGCGAGAAGTTGCGCATGGTCTACCAGCCGATTGTGAATTTGGGGGACCGCCGAATCGTGGAAGCAGAGGCGCTGGTTCGCTGGACCGATGAGGACGGTTCTGAAGTGAGCCCGGAGATGTTCGTACGCATTGCCGAAGTGAGCGGCTTCGTGGGAGAGTTGACCAACCTGGTGGTATCCCAGGCTCTACGCGACCTGGGAAAAATCCTGCGCGGACGCCCCGACTTCAGCCTCAACATCAATGTGACAGCGACCGATCTTGCCGATCCGAGGTTTCTTTCCATGCTCGAGCGGTCTCTGGCCGCAGCAAACGTGTCGGCAGCGAGCCTAACCATCGAAGTTACGGAAAGCTCGACGGCCAAGAAGGAGACAGTTGGGGAGACAATCTGGGAGTTGAAAAAGCGCGGGCACAGCGTTCACATTGACGACTTTGGTACGGGCTATTCCAGCCTTTCTTATTTGCATTCGCTTGCAGTCGATGCCATCAAGATCGACAAGTCCTTCACCCACGCGATCGGCACCGAGGCGGTGACACTCGACATTCTTCCCCAGATACTGGCGATGGCTAAAACACTGAATCTAGGAGTCGTTGCGGAGGGGATTGAAACGGAGGAACAGGCCCGCTACTTCACCCAATACGAACAGCCAGTTCTGGGCCAGGGTTGGCTGTTCGGGCGTCCTGTCCCGGCGGAAGATTTTTGCCGGCTCTTAGCCCGAAATGAAGAGGAAGCCACAGTTCTTCGCGAGGCGCCGAAGCAGAAAACGTGAATTGATCGGCAATCTGAAAATCCTGGGAGGCCGATTCGAAAACTCGAAATCACTGCATCAAAGACACAGCCCAACTGCCTATCGGGAATCAAGGAAGGCGGTCTGCTCTGATTGCTACGGGCAGCCGGATCCTAAGGCCATTGACGAGTGACGAGGTTGGGCGCTGAAAGACAACTGCTGGCCCTGAGATGTAAGCTTCCAGCTTATGCTCCGCTCCCTGCCAGTCTTCGCTCTGCTGTTTGCCGCCTCCGCCCTCAACGGCTCGCAGGCAGAATTTCTCAGCCACTACAAGGGCACGCCTTATCACGACAGCCGTTATCAGGGCGGCGCTCAGGCGATTCCGGGCAAGGTGCTTTGCGCCTACTACGACCTGGGCGGCGAGGGGGTTGCCTATCACGACTCCGACGCCAAGAACAACGGCAGCGGCGCGCTGAACCCGGCTAACGGCACCTATCTAAACGAGTTCCGCATGAACGAGGGAGTCGACACCTCGTACACCAAGTTCGGCCTCGACCCGAAGATCGACGACAATCCCTACGACCGCGTTGTGCCGCCCGCCAACCTGCTTTATGTGGGCTGGACCGTGCCCGGCGAGTGGTTCAACGTGACCGTTCAGGTGGGGGAAGCCGGCGACTACACCGCCGACCTGCTTTATACGTCGAACCGCGGGGGGAGCATCTCGATCGAAGTGAACGGAGAGCCCGCAACCGGTCCGCTGGCCATTGTTTCGACATTTGACGCGGCCGATCCTGTTGCCTGGCGTCAGTGGCACCATTGGAACGTGGCGCCTGGGATTGCGAAACTTCATCTGCCTGCCGGCAAGGCTGTGCTCACCGTGCACATCGTTACTGAAGGGCAAATGAACCTGGCCTGGTTCGATGTGAAGAAGGTGGGCAAGTAGGTTAGGGAACCGAGCCGATTGCGCGTCCGTATTATCTCCACGAGGAGTCTTACGCCCATGATCTTCCCCATGATCCGCATCGTTCACCGACCTGCCGGTTTGCTCGCGGCCCTTATCGTCTTTTTGTCAGGGACGTGCCTTCACGCGCAGACCCCCATTATCGAAGAACCCAATTACACGCCCACGCTCACCTTTGACGTTGCCTCCATCCGCCAGGCGCCGCCGCCCGACGCCAACTTCCACCTATCCATCTCCAGCCCGCCGCGCTCCAGCCGTTTCGAAGCCACCTACCTTCCTATGAAGGCGCTTCTGCAGGTTGCTTACGGCTTCGAAGCTCCGGTTGTGGACGCGCCATCCTGGGTCACCGACACGTTCTACAACATCCAGGCCCGCTCCGACGAAGCCGCGGACGCCAGGCTGGCCAAGCTCCCGTTTAACGAGGTTCGGCTGGAAAAGAGGAACGCGATTCGCGTGTTGCTGGCCGAGCGGATGGGCCTGAAGTCGCATCTTGAAACTCGCAATACCGCTGTCTATCACCTGGTTGTGGCCAAGGGTGGTTTCAAGCTTCAGCCAACGCCCGCGCCTCCGCCGCCCGCCAATGGAGAAGCGCCGCCTCCGCCGCCACCCGCCGACATCCAGGCCCATGGCTCGCAGCATGGGCTCGAGTTCGTGGCAACCAACGCCAACATGCGCACCATCACCGGCGTCCTCAGTTCGATGATTGAAGCACCCGTCCTTGACCAGACAGGTATTACCGGCGCCTACAGTTACACGCTTCAGATTGGCCGCGAATGGTCCACGCACGATCCGGACAGCTGGCCCTCGATTTTCACCGCGGTACAGGAACAGCTTGGGCTCAAGCTCGAAGCTGTGCACGAGTCCGTGCCGAACCTGGTGATCGACCACATCACCAAGCCGACGGAAAACTGATTCACCTAATGATGGGTGGTCTCAGGTGCTGAAGCCCCGCGTTTGGGGGGCCTCTTCGGCACAACTGAAGTCGTGCCCTTGCAAAACAAAATATCGTGCCAAAGGTGGAATTTGGCGCGGGCATACGAAAAGGCCAGCCCGCTGGGCGGGATGGCCTTTTCCGTTGGATTCGGCGCTAGCGCTGGCCGGCCTGGTCTACTTGAAGGAGGCTATGGCGCTGGCCTCGTCGTCGTAGATGTCGAAGACGGTATACAGCTTGGTCAACTGCAGAAGGTCGTGGACTTTCTTGGTCAGTTTGAGCAGCTTGAGGGTTGCGCCCTGGTTCTTTGACGTGGTGTAGGCGCCAACCAACTCGCCCAACCCCGAGCTATCGATGTAGTTCACGTCGCCCAGGTTCAACAGGATGCTCTTGGAGCCTTTGCCGATCTGGTCGCGAATGGTATCGCGCACCTGCACGCTGCCCTCGCCCAGAGTGATCCGCCCGCTGAGGTCCAGAACGGTGACGCCGTCCACTTCACGGGAAGCAATAGTAAGTGCCACGGGATTTCCTCCTTGATGATGTTGATACTGTTATAGCACCTTCGCCGAGAGCGATGCCCTGTGGCAAAATGCGCCTAAATCGTTGACAGTGCTGGATTGGGCCCGGCCCCCGCCGAAGCCCCGCGAAAATGCGTCAGGGTTTTTCCGGAGCCGGCGCCAGATGTTTTACCAGCGTCAGTTCGGTTCCCGGATTCAGTTGTCGAAAGTGTACCTCATCCATGAAGGAACGGATAAGGAAGATTCCGCGGCCAGTGCCGCGCAGCAGGTTTTCCGCAGCCAGGGGATCTGGAATGGTGTCGGGATCGAGTCCCCGGCCCTGGTCGGCGATGGTGATTACCAGCGACGCGCCGGTATTTTCCAGGCTGACCGCGATCAGTTTGGCGGGGTCGTATTCGTTGCCGTGGAGGACGGCGTTAACCGCGGCCTCGCGGACGGCCATGGCCACATGAAAGCGTTCATCCTCGTCCAGGCCGGCTTCCTCGGCCAGTTTATCCGCGGCAGCTTCCACCTCGCTGACGCTTTCCATGGTGGAACTCAGCGCGAAACTCATACGTCCTCCCTTGGGTCCGCTCACCGGGTGTGTATCCGCCTTTTCCGGAGCGGGCCGGGACGCAATCGTCCCTCCGCGCCTAAGCAACCTTGCTGGCAGTTTCATGGCTGGGAATGGATCGTGTCAAGTGGTGATTCCATTATGGTGTTTGGTTGGGTAACTTTGGGGCGATTTGGGTGGGGGTGGGCTGGCGTTGGGCGTGGATTTTGGGGTTGCGAGCGACGGCTGGAGGGTGCTGACGGAAAAAGTTGAAACGGCGTTTCAGATCCTCAGGTTGCAGTGAGCCCTGGAAAGTGATCCCGCCTTAGACTTGGTCTGTCTTCGGTAAGGCTAGGCGCTCCCGCCCTCGCGCAACTATGTCCTCGGACAGTAGTTTCAATCCGGCCCGACCCACATACTCGGTGAACTCTCCACGCTCGATATCGGCTAAGCCTTCCAACACCTTTAGTCGAATGCTCTGTAGCTCGCTGGGTTCCCGATGCGCCATTGAGTCCGAGCCGGAGTCTCCTCCCATTTCCTTGGGGATAAGGTCGTCGTTCTCCATTTGCTTGTCTCCTCGGTCTAGCGGCTGGGTGGTTGGTTGCAGACTAAATCAAGAGCCAGGAAACTGGAAATACAACTGACCAATTCGAGCTGCGGAAGCTCTTTCCGATTTCCGCGAGAGCGGCAGTTATCCAGCCGAATACGGGCGGGCTGAAGCCACAGGCGCAACCCGGCCCGGAGGGAATACACTCTCCTCATGCGCCCTCGCACCACAGCCCGCATCAGTCTCACCGCGCTGCTCGGGACCCCGGTTACCGATGCGCAGGGGCATTTGCGCGGGCGGCTGAAGGACATTGCTGTGGCCACCGGTCCCGATGCCGGCAAGGTAGCCGGTCTGGTGCTGAAAACTCGCGCGGGCCTGTGCATTGTTCCCTCTGAAGATGTGATGGAAACGCCCGCCGGCACGCTGGAGTTGCGCTCGTCTGGCACCATGGTTCCGCTGAAGGACGACGGCAATTACCTCTATCTGCAACAGGACCTGATGGACCGGCAGATTATCGATATTCACGGGCGCAAAGTGGTGCGCGTAAACGATGTGGACCTGGAGTGGCTGGGGCAGGGAGCGGCGCATTTGCTGCGCGTGGCCGAGGTGGAAGTGGGTCTTCGCGGCGCGTTTCGCAGAGTCTTAAAGGGCTGCTTCCGCGGGGCACTCTGGAGACGATCTCGCGCAAGCTGGGAGCGCGCGGGATTCCCTGGCAGTTTGTGGACGTGATCGAAGTGGACCCGGCGCGGCGAGTGAAGCTGCGCATCGAATATGAGCGGCTGGCGGAGATGCACCCCTCGGACCTGGCCGAGATTCTGGAAGACCTTGCGCCGGCCGAGCGTGAGGCTGTGTTTACCTCTCTGGACGAAGATGTGGCGGCGGAGACGCTTGAGGAGGTGGATCCCAAGCTGCAGAAGTCGCTGCTGGAGAAGCTGGACGAAGAGCGGATCGCGGATATTGTGGAAGAGATGGACCCAGGCGCGGCGGCCGATCTGCTGGGCGAACTCTCCGAGGAGCAGTCGGACGCAATTCTGGAGGAGATGGAGCCGGAAGAGCGGCAGGAAGTGGAGGAACTGCTGGAGTTCGACGAGCGCTCGGCCGCGGGGTGCATGACCACCGACTTTATTTATCTGGGAATGCAATCTACGGTGGCGCAGGCGGTGCTGGCGCTGCGGAGCTTCGACGGCGACCCGGCGGGGGTGACCGAGGTCTATCTGCTGGATGAGAAGCGGATATTGCGCGGAGCCATCTCGCTGGCGCGGCTGGTGATGGCGCTGCCGGAGACGCGGCTGGCGGTGCTGGCCGAGCCTCGCGTGCTCTCTTGCCCGGCGGATCTGCACCAGGACGATTTGGCCGAGCTTTTCGACAAATATAACCTGCACGCGCTGCCCGTGGTGGATGCGCAGGGGCGGATGGTGGGGGTGGTGCAGGCGGATCAGGTGGTTCATTTCCTGCGGGAAAAGCTGTAGCGCTGGCCGGTGCCTGCAGCCTGATAGAGACACATATATTCAGAATCGATGAGTGGGCCGACTTCCTGGGTAGACTTGTGCAGCAACAATTGCAAAGAACTGGCATATACTGGGCTCAACTTTACTTCTGGGACCGTTTGTAATGCCACACGAGATTCGCTTCAGCCAGCAGCGAAGCATTGCTTGCAGGCGATTGTTCGCCGCCGTCGTCGCGGCGGGCTTGGGCTGTCCCCCATCGGCGATCCTGCATGCGCAGTCGCCCCCGGTGCACGGGTACATCACTGCGGTTCGTCCGCCGGACGGTTTCGACGTCAATGGGGATCATGTCACCACGACCCCGGAGACTCGATTCGGACCAATCGGCGCGAAGAACCCGGTGAGCGATGGGTCGATGCGCGACTCCGTGCAGATTGGCGCCTGGGTCGAGGTGTTCGGCGAGCAGGACCGGCAAGCGAAAACAGTGGCCGCCCAGACGGTGCTTTTTCGGGATGATTCGGACCGAAAGCTAACCGGGCTGGGCGTGATTGACAAAGTGATCTCGACCGCTCCGGAGCTGGAGGTTGCCGCGGATGGTTACCGTATCCGCGTGACGCCGGGGACGGAGATCAAATTCCCGCGCGATGTGAAGTCGGCGGCCGATGTGTGTCCGGGCTTGTGGGTGCTTTATGAAGGCAAGCTGCGTCCGGATGGCCTGTTGGTCGCCAGCAAAGCCCGGTTTTTTTCGACCGATCACGGGAAGGGGAAAACTGGAAAGGCACCGGGTGATTCCACTCCGCCGGCTCCGACGCCGCAGCCGCCCTCGAATGGCGACCTGGCGGCCAAAGGTAATCCGCCGCTGCCGAGTACTTCCTCCGGCCAGACGGAGGACCAGGTTGACGATCGCAGAAAGAAAATCCTGTTCGCCGGCGATACCTACAGGATTTCGGCGGACCAAGCGCTGAAGTCCCGCATTCGTCGAGTCGGCATGAGTCTGGTCCCCGACTATCAGAAGCAACTGCCGGAAGACGATCCATCGAAGATTCAGTTCGACTTTGTTGTCATCAGCGAGCCGATGCACGAGGTGCATACTTCTTCGGACTGGGAAGGCCTCATCCTTGTGCCCGCGCAACTGGCGGCGAGGTTCAGAAATGACGACCAACTTGCCGCTGTACTGGCAGATAGCATCGCATCCAGGTTGCAGCAGCGAGCGCCGGCGGTGGTCGATTTGAACCGAGCCACTTTGGCAGAGGCAGCTGGCCTGGGCGCGGCCAGATTAGTACCACTCGCCGGGCTCGCGGCGGACAGCGTATACACCTATGAGTACTTCAAGCACGTAAGGGTGTTCCAGGAGCAGCGTTGGCGGGTGGCGCTGGAGTTGATGGCCGAAGCAGGCTACGACCCCTGGCAGGCTCCGGAAGCGTGGCGGCTCGCCGAGCCCGGCAAGCTGCCCGCCGATACCAGCAAGCTGAAGTACCCGGACCGAAGCGGCTACCAGTTTGCAATTCTGAATCTGGTGTACAAAAAGGCCGCCACGGCCGATGCTTCAGCGGGCGGCTCAACTAAGGGTGACGCGGACGCCAGGAAGTAGGTTGACGTCGGGCCCAGGCACGGAATTTCGGATCTGGGCGGTTCCCATTTTGGCTGGAAATGATCAATGTTGCTCACTTTGCTTCCCGCCATTGGCATAGCCTGAAAAGAAAGTATCCGGATTTGCACAGATTTGTGAAAGAATCCAGAGATGATCCAGTTTCCCAGAATCATACAGGGCGGCATGGGCGTCGGCGTCTCCAATTGGCGCCTGGCGAATGCTGTCTCCCGGCTCGGCCAGCTTGGCGTGGTCTCCGGCACGGCGCTCGATTCGCTGTTTGTTCGACGCCTGGCCGATGGCGACGAGGGCGGCCACATGCAGCGGGGACTGGAGGCTTTTCCGTTTCCTGAGATGGCGAGGCGAATCTGGCAGGACTACTTCGTTCCCGGCGGCAAGCCCAGCGGAGCGCCGTACCCGACGGTTCCCATGCACCAGCGGAAAGATACCCGCAAGCTGATTGAATTGTGCATGGTGAGCAATTTTGTGGAAGTGTTTCTGGCCAAGGAAGGCCACAAGAATCCCGTGGGCATTAATTTTCTTGAGAAGGTGCAGTTGCCGCACCTGCCCTCGATATACGGAGCGATGCTGGCCGGGGTGGGTTATGTGCTGATGGGCGCGGGAATTCCGCTGCACATTCCGGGCGTGCTGGACGCTTATGCGGCGCAGGCGGCGGCCGAATATAAATTGACCGTAACAGGTGCGATACCGGGGCAGGATACGATGATGCGTCTCGATCCGGCCGACTTTATCGAGGGTCCGCTGCCGTTTCTGAGCCGGCCGCGGTTCCTGGCCATCGTCTCATCGAATACGCTGGCGACCACCATGCTGCGGCGCGCCAGCGGGCGTGTGGACGGACTGGTGATCGAGAGTCCGACGGCTGGCGGGCACAATGCGCCGCCGCGCGGAAAGCTGCAACTGAACGAGGCGGGCGAGCCGGTTTACGGGGAACGGGATCATGTGAACATTCAGGAACTGCGGGCGCTGGGGGTTCCCTTCTGGCTCGCCGGAGGCTATGGAAACGCCGTCAAGCTGAAGGAAGCGCTGGACCAGGGCGCGGCGGGGATTCAGGTTGGGACAGCGTTTGCGTTCTCTCGCGAATCCGGCATGAGGCCCGACCTGAAGAAGCGACTCATGGCTCAGGCCAAAGCCGGCAAGGGCCAGGTGTTTACCGATCCGGTAGCTTCGCCTACGGGGTTCCCGTTCAAGGTTGCGTTGCTCGAAGGCACGTCTTCCGCGTTCCCGATTTATCAGGAGCGGAAGCGGGTTTGCGATCTGGGCTACCTGCGCGATCCATACTCGACGGCCGACGGCAACATCGGCTACCGCTGCTCGGCGGAGCCGGTGGCCAATTATGTGGCCAAGGGCGGCAAGGCTGAGGATACTGAGGGGAAAAAGTGCTTGTGCAACGCGCTGATGGCCAACGTTGGCCACGCGCAGATGCGCAAGGACGACGTGGAGGAGCCGGCGCTGGTGACCGTAGGCGACGACCTGAACACGATTGCGACATTTCTAAAGCCTGGGCGCGACAGCTACGGCGCGGCGGATGTGGTGGAGTCGCTGCTGAGCCTGAGCCGGGAAGTGGAAGAAGTTCGCGAACCGGAGCTGGTCGGCCATTCTTTCGCGCTGGCTACGGCGTAAATCGGCTGCTTGCGGGTTCCCCTGCCGATTCCAGGGTTCCTGCCAGGTAGCACCTTCAGGATAGCCGACCATCCAACCAGAACCGTGAAAAACATGCCGCAGCCACACTCACTGAGCGCGATGCGTCGCTCTCATTGGTTGAAGGTCACCTCCTGATTACCGGCAATTGGCTCATCCGCGTAAACCGGAGAGACATTGAACCCATTCCTCGCCAGATAGTTAGTTGCAAGCTCATTTCGTGGTTGCAACGGCCTGGGGCGCCTTGGCAGCCAACGCCTTAAATCGCGGGTCACTATACAGGGATTTAAGGTCCGGGTCTTTATCCATCCCTGAAACGTCTGCGCTGGGTAACCCGTGCTCCACGGCTTGCTGTAAAAGAGTTATCGCCTCATCGCGCCGGTTCTGCCGGGCTATTGAACAAGCAAGGTCGTATTCCGCGATAGTCGTTCGCGGATTGTCAGGGCCATAGACGCGGACACCGACAGCCACCTCTTCCCGAAACAGTTTTTCCGCGTCGGTATAACGACCTTCTTGCAGCAAAATATATGCCAAAAGATCAAGCGTATTCAGCGTATCTGAACGGTCCTCACCGATGTTGCGACGCTGGATGTCGAGCCGTTCCCGAGCCATTTTCTCGGCGTCTGCGTATCTGCCTTCGTGCGCAAGAATTCTTGTGAGATCGGTCGCCGTTTCGAGCGTGATCCAATTGTCCGGCCCGACGACGCGCCTCTGGCCGTCGAGCGTTTCCCTGGCCAGCTTTTCCGCATCGGCGTATCGGCCTTCCTCAGTCAATATCTCCTCAAGAAGCGCCTGCGACTCGAGCGTGTTGTGATGCTCCGGGCCGTAAACACGTCGCTGGATGTCGATTGTCTGACGAATCTCTTTTTCCGCTTCGTCGTACCGGCCCTCGCGTCGCAGAATCCTCGCTAGAGTGGTCATCGTCACCAGAGTGTCCATGCTTTCCGGCCCTTTGACGCGGATTTCGGCGTCGATCGTCTCCCGCGCCAGCTTTTCCGCTTCGGCATATCGGCTCTCGCGCATCAATTCGTTCGCCAGTTCGCTCATCGTTTGCAGAGTGCTCCATTGTTCCGGCCCGAAAACGCGACGCTGAATTGCGAGCGTCTCCCAATTCATCTTCTCCGCCTCGGCGACGCGGCCCTGGTAGCGCAAATCCAACGCCAGGTTGGACCTCGTGGAAAGTGTTTCACGGTTCTCCGGCCCCAGCACGCGCTGTTGAATTGCGAGGGCGCGCTCGAAGAGCGATTGAGCCTGCGGAAAGAGACCCAGGCCACGATATGACTCTCCCATTGTGACCATCATCCTGGCCTGGAGCTCCGGATCGTTGCTCAGGCTGGTGTCGATCTCTTTTGCCGATTTGTCCAGGATTTCCTTTGCAGTTACCGTTTTGCCGTGCGCCTCAAAGGGGTCCGACACTTTGAACATGTTGGTCATGAACTGCGCGAGGCGGTCGGCCCTGTCGCGTTCGCGCGTTATGCGCCGCAACTGAATCGCTTCCGTCATCGCAAATCCCATCAGGAGCAACAGAGCCGCTGCCGACAATGCAACTCCCAGCCGATGCCGCCGAATGTACTTCCGGGCGCGATAGGCAACGCTGGGCGCATGGGCAGACACGGGCTCATTGCGCAGGTATCGGCCCAGGTCGGCGGCCAGTTCTGAAGGCGAACCATAGCGCCGTTTACGATCCTTCTCCAGCGCCTTGAGCACAACCGCATCAGGATCGCCGCGAAGCTGCCGGGTCAACGATGGAGCATCGGTGCCACGATTCCGGGCCGTGATGGCTGAGTCGCCGCCTTGCGTCTGGATGCGCGAGCTGGGCTTAGGCACATCCTTATCGCGCAACCGGCGCAACATCTCTTCATAGGCCAACTTGTTCAATTCAAGCGGAAGCGCGCCCACCAAGAGCTGATAGAGCACCACGCCCAGCGAATACACATCAGTGCGCGTGTCAATATCTTCGCCGCCTGAGTCGGCCTGTTCCGGACTCATGTATTCAAGCGTGCCCAGGATGGATCCAACACGCGTGTACATGCTTCCATCGGTCAGCCGCTGCGATGTCGCCTTGGCTAACCCAAAGTCGATGATCCTCGGCACCGGCTTGCCGTTCACGTCACTGACCAGGATGTTCGAAGGCTTCAGGTCACGATGAATAATCGCCTTCTGATGCGCATGCTGCACACCTTCGCACACCTGGATGAACAGCTCCATGCGTTGCCGCGTGGTCAGCTTATGTTTGTCGCAGTAATCAGTGATGGGAATCCCCGGCACATACTCCATCACAAAGTAAGGCCGCCCTTCGGGAGTCGACCCCGCATCGAAGACCTTGGCGATGGCAGGATGGTCCATAAGCGCCAGCGCCTGCCGCTCCGACTCGAAGCGCAACACCACTTCGCGCGTATCCATGCCGGCTTTGACCAGCTTGAGCGCCACGCGACGCCGCACCGGCTTGCGCTGCTCGGCCAGCCACACCTCACCCATGCCGCCTTCGCCAATCAGCTCAAGCAGGTGATAGGGACCAATGACGAGACCAGCGCCCGGCCCTGAAGGCTGAGCGGCTGTCACCGCACAATCTTCGTCGTTTTCAGGATTCCCAGGGGGTGGCTCGGGGGCCATGGCGGGCGCGCCTCCTTGCAAGTTTTTGGGGACAACAAGCCAAGAGAAACCAGTATGCAAGGGGAAGTGAATCTACTGGCTGAAGTCAACTATACCCGTGAGGCCTTGGGGGTGACAACTGTATATTCCGTTGCAATTAAGCCGAAGCTAGTTCGTGGCCAGACCGGAGCAATCAATGAGACGAATCGTTCAAATCTTCCGATCGGGAGGCAAGAACCAGCTGGAAGGGCGGATTCAGAAAGGTTTCTTGCAGGTTGAAATCTTGCGATTTATGCAGGTCGCTCGGCGTTCAATTCGAGGGAGATCGCCTTTGCGCTAGTTGAGCTTCTGGAGATCGTTTCAGGAGTTCCGGGCGAATTACCGCCAATCCGGAAGTAACCCCAAAATGGGCGATCTGTGGGGAGAATCGACCCATACGCCCGCAACCGTCGAGATGCGCCGACTGATCGTGCGCGCCGGGTGGATGTTTCTAACAAGAATCAAAAAAGCATGTTCAACAAAACAGGACGCCATGGTGTTCTGCGAACTCCCACTCATCGGACAAACACTTCCGATGAATGGGGCACAGCTTCATCCTTCGCGGGTCTGCAACGCGCTGAGCTTCGATTTGCGAGGTCAAAACCATCATCCCATCTCTTGACCGCGCGTTGATCTCGAACGAGTTCTCTTGCACTCACTCATCGTCATCGGGGTAAACCGCACAAGGACGTCTTTTCAACTTCTACTCGTTTTGGGTCGAACCCTGGCCTGCGTGGACTCAGAATGCGAACTGCCAACCGTCCCGCTGTGACGGCTCCTCTCGTTAAAAAGTCGATATTTCTCAAGCCCTCTTAGTTCACTCTCCTCGCGATATACAAGTTCGGCGCAGCATTGGGATCGTCGTCTCCCATGGGGTCGGGATTGTTGCCCCACATCACGTCGGGCGCCTTTAGCGGGACTACCTCCCACTTATAGCGGGCCATTTCGCGTTCGAACACCGGCCAGTGGACGAAATCCGCCGAGCGCCGGAAGATTACAAATCGCGGCGGCACTCTGATATCGTCCTCCACGCGGAAGGTGGCGATGCCGCCGCGAATCGGATTCGGCAGGTAATACATCAGCGGGAAATCCTCATAATTGATGAGGATTTCGTCGGTAGGCGCGGCGTTACGGCGAAGCCAGTCGATGACCAAGCGGTTGGGATCGGGCCACCGGAGGAAGATTTCCGCCCGCAGATCCTTGAATTCCGCGCGGTACAGTTTGCTCCCGTTCCACCTGTCGGGAGGTGGCGCCAGGGGACGCAGCGGCAGACCCAGCCACGGCGTGAAGATGGCCACCGCCGCCGGCGCTGCCGCGAGCCAGGCAAGATTGACGGGAAACAGCCGCACGAACACCCACGCCGAGAGCATGGCCCCCACCGGCGCAGTGATAATGACGTAGCGCACGAACGCGCTTACCGCGACGGTGGGGATCCAGATGGTAATGGCCAGAATTACCAAACATCCCACAGTGACGAGGCGCCGCTCGCCTTCCGGCAACGACTTCCGTTTCCACAGCAGCACCGCGACGGCCGCCAGCACCACTAACACTGGCACGACAAATTCGTTGGTGTTGAAAAGATTCTGCAGAAAGAGATCGCGCCAAGTGGTGTCGGTGTCGGAGCCACGGTGCAGCAGGTCGTAGAAGTATACGAACCAGGCCAACGAAGCGGCGAGAATGACGCCCGCTCTCGCGTTGCGCCAGAAGGCGCGCGGATGGGCGAGGAAGGCTTCGAGAAAAAGGACCGCGACTACTGGAAGCACGGTTCCGTAGTCCACCTGGAACCAGCACCAGGCCGAGACGATGAACCAGGCTTCGTTGTGTCCGCCCCATTGCCATCGCGCGTAGGCCAGCAGAGTAAGGACCAGAAAGAGGCTCGATACCGGATAATAGCGGCACTGGCGCGCGTGCAGAATCCAGTAGCTGTTCGACACAAGGAGCAGGGCGGAGAGCGCGGCGATCGGGAAGCTGTCGAACTGTCTGCGCGCCAAGCGATAGAGCAGCGGCACGGTCGCCAGCCCAGCCAGGACGAAGGGAAGACGCGCGCCGAGGGTGGTCTGTCCGAGCAGCTTGATGCTCACCGCAGCGAGCGCAAACAGACCCCACGGCTGCCATTTCCAAAGCAGGTCCTTGCCGAAGTTTCCCTGCTCTACGAAATAATCGATGGCCGGTTGCGGTTCGCGCGTGCGGCGACTGAGTTCGGCATCCCCCTGGTCGTCCTCCATGTCGATGGTGACCAGGTTCTTTCCATCGTAGGCCAGCGGCTTGCCGAACTTCAGCATGCGGACGGCGAGCACCGCAGTGGCGGCTTCGTCCTGCCAGAGGTATCGCTCGGCAATGTGCCAGAAGAGCAGAACCGCGGCGAGAGTGTAGATAGCTGCCTGCGCCGCAATCTCAGTTCTGTGGCTCGCGCCATGCTGCCGAATCATAGGTAACGATAGCATGCAGGCTTACTGTCGCCGGTAGACGGCCAGATGATACAGCCTTTCGGGCTGATAAGTTGCGGCGTTGGCGTCCCAGCGGTAAATTACCTGGCCTGTTTCCTTATGGACGCTCCTCCTCGAACCTTTCAAGATTGGCAATTTCTCTCGCCTTTGCGAACTTCTCCCGCCAGACCTCTTTAACCCACTCAGGGTGATCTCCTTTGAGCAACTCTTCCCAGAATTCTGCGCCGATCTGATGGAATATGCGGCTTCCAGGGGTTCCGGTCGTATCACCGCCAAACCGGATGTAACCCCAAAATGGGCGTAATGTGGGGATACGCGAACCATACGCCCGCAACTGTCAAGACGCGCCGACTAATCGTGCGCGCCGGGTGGATATTTCCAGAAAGAAACAAAAATGCATGCTCAACAAAACAGGACGCCATGGTGTTCTGCGGACACCCACTCATCGGACAAAAACTTCCTGCCCCGACCCTGAGGGTACCCCGGAGCCCAAATGAGGCACAGCTTCATCTCTCGTGGGTCGGCGAAGCCGGTGGCATCCTGAGCATGCGTCCGGTATCTTCATTTCTCTTCGGGCTTGACGGATTTGTGGAATGGCTAGGATTAACGTCGGCTGGAAAAGAAGCTGAAGCCTCTTTTCTTTTCCTGTTCGGGCAGACCAGCCGCATCGCGGGCCATCTGGCGGATGGCGGCGGCGATGGGGGCGTCCTGGAGGACGATGGCCGTGGCCATGCTCTGGGTGCGACGGGCGGTGGCGTGGTCATCGGGAACCCGCCATTGGGCGGGGCGAGTGAGCGCCTTGGTGATGAACGTCTCGTCGGAGGTGAGGGATTTGGGCGTGTAGCGGTTGAGGATGACCTGGAGGCGGCGGTCGTGTCCGGCAAAGAACCGCGTGATGAGCCGATTTGCGTTGCGGAGCTCGGAAATACCGACCTGGGCGACCAGATAAATGATTGCGCTGGGATCGAAGATGGCGGAGCGTCTCAGTTCGAGCCTTGAACCGCAATCGACGACGATAAAGTCGAAGCTCTGGCGCGCCACCGCGACCAGTTTATCGATGGCAGGGATGGCATCGATGGGCGGGTCGGCATCCGTGAACTCATTGGGAGCGGCGAGGATGGAAAGCTTCGAACTGTGGGTGGTGAGGAGCGAGGCGAGGAAGCGGGCATCGAGCCGGGCGGAGTCGTGAAGGGCGTTTGCAGTGGAGAATTCTGCTGTGACGCCGAGGTTGAGTGCGGCATCGCCAAGGGGCATGCCGAAGTCGATGAGGAGAACTTTGCGGCCGGATTCCTGGGCCAGGGCGACGGCAAAGTTGGCGGCGAGAGTGGTAACTCCGCATCCGCCCTTGGAGCCGAGAAAGGCAAAAAGTTTGCCGGAGGGGTGCATGGCGCGGATGGCTTTGGGACGGCGAAGGGCGGCGCGGGCGAGTGCGCGGGCAAATTCATGCTGGTCAATGGGCAGGGTGAGGAACTCGCGGGCGCCGGCGCGCATGCAGCGGCGCGTCGTTTCGAGCTCGAAGTGCTGAGAGAAGACCATAACAGTGGAAGGGGCAGAGGAAAAGATGGACTCGACGATTTCGAGCGTGTACTCGGGATCGGCGTCGAGGTCGACGATGACGACGTCGGGCTGGGGCTGCAGCAGGCTGGGAAGCTCGTCGAGCCTGGCCGGGTAGGCGGGGACCTGCTTGATCTGAACCCCGCCAAAGGCATCGAGCGCTGTGGCAATCTCCTGGCGGCGCGCCTCATCCGGGCCGATGAGCACGATGGATAAGAGGTCCGTCTCAGACGGTTCGGGATTGAGCGAATCTTCCCTCATGACGCAAGTGCACCATCCAGTTGGCTGTAGCTCAACGAAGTTTAACTGAGTTTGGCCTTTGAATCATAGCCGATATTTTTGGAAGAAGGGCAAAACTTCTGTGGACTTCCCAGTCATCCGCCCGCTCGCTTTGCGATAACGCTTTGATCACCGATAACTCGGAACTAATTCTCTCTTCGCTCGCTGTTAGCCGGCGGGCATGACGCGCGGAACCCGTTCCGCCGGCGGGGGCAGAGTTGGAAAGGTCGCGTGCGGCTCGGTCTGGTACCAGTAGGCCGTCGTGTAGAAATTGTCGGAGCGGTCGTTGTCGGTGCCGTGCTCGATGGTTACGCGAATCGACTTTTCAAAGGCGATGGGGCTTTCCGTGTGCCAGCGGTAAAGGCAATAGCGGCCGCCGAGACGCTCCGGGTTCTTGGTGTAAGGCGCGCCCTGGTGCATGTTGGCGAAGGCCTGGCCGCCAAAATCCCACGCGCCGTTGTAGTAGTCCTCGGTTCCGGTGCCGTTGATGGTGGGCAGCGCGTCGCCATCAATGAAGATCATGTCGTCTCCCTCGCCGAACCAGCCGTCCTTATTCTGGATAACCGAGTGGGTGACGCCCACAAAATGCCCCTTGCCCGTGGCCTCAAAGAAGATGTAGTTGTGTGCGCCGGTCAGGTTCTGTTCCTCTTTGTTGGTAGGGGCGGCTTTGCAGGGAGTGGCCTGGCGGTATTGGGCATGGAAACGGCCCACGTCGGCGGGAAGCCTGGGAAATGTAACGTAGTCGACGGCGAAGTAGAGGTTGTCAGTGCGGATCGCGCCTTCGTTGGTTAAGGTGACGCGAGCCGAGCGCGCAAACGGCATTTGAAAATAGGCGTTGAGCGCTTTGATGGGTGCTACGGCGGTGAGCGCCGATTGGTAGGTGAAATATTCGCCCAGGCCGAGGCCGAAGAAATCGCCGATGGGAACCTCGACCGAGGGCGCAGCTTCGCCGTCCCACCAGGCGCGCAGGACGAGGTTCTTCAGGTGCATGGGGTCGGGCGAATTGATGGTGAACCAGAGATGCGTGACCACGCCCGCCCCGGTGACTTCGAGCAGGGTTGCCGTCGCGCCAGGCTCAACGCGGACTGCATCGCCGTTGCCGCCGGTGCGATCCCAGCTTGAGGAGCGGCGAGCCTTGTAGCTGCGCAGCCGAGCTTGTTCGAGCAGGTCTCTGGGCGCAACTGTGTCCGGGATGGCAGGCGGGGCAATTGGATTCTTCGCGGCGGCTTGCGGTTCGGCACTTGCGGCTGGTGCGGTTAGTCCCAGCAGCGCGGCTGCCGAGACCCCTGAGACCATGGTGCCGAGCAGTTTGCGGCGTGCACGAAAGCCTTCATTTGAGTCGGTGGGTGACATAGGGTGGGTCCTCGCATCGATTGAATGTTGAAAGCGAGTTGTAGTCCCGCGCGGCTTGGGCTGTCAAGCGGGGTGAGCTCGCTGTACCGAATTCATGTTTTGGGGCACGTCATCGCCTCCGCTCCTTCAGGTTGTGGCTGTCGCTGGCTTTCAGGGTCATGCCATAGAGCACCTTGAACTGCTCAATCTCCTTTAGCGTTTGCGGGGAGAACGGGACCTGCTTGCCCTCAAAGGCGTGCAGCACGATTCCCTCAAGCAGGTCGCCAAGGGTCATGTCCTTCTGTTCAGCTAACGCCTTGAGCACTTTCAACATGCGCTTTTCCATTCGGACGCCGGTTTGGACGCGCTCGACAACGACGGGTTCACGGGGTTGCTGTTCCTGCACCATGGGTGCCTCCTGTTATCTTGGTACCAATGTACCAAGATAACAACACTCTGTCAATTGCATTTCTATTAAGATGCGGAAAACTCGATATCCCTTGTGAATCTGGCGAAAGGCCTCCCTCCAGGGCTAAAGCCCGCGATAATTCTGCCAGCTATGCGCGGGGGTTGAAACCCCCGCCTCCCTCCGGCTTAAATTTCTTCCCTCCAACTTGATGTTATCCGTAACCTGCCAGGGTTCACGAAAGTTTCCCCGGCCAGGGTTCGCGCGGCGGGGTGTCGCCTGTTATGTTCAGTGAGGCAAATCAAGATGACTCCCCCATAGGAACCCGCGGTCATGCTGAAGCGTTGGCGAATCCGGATATTGCTGTTTCTGGCCGTGCTCGGCCCTGGATTCATTACCGCCAATGTAGATAACGATTCCGGCGGCATCCTCACCTATTCGCAGGCTGGCGCGCAGTACGGCTACACGCTGCTGTGGACCATGATTCCCATCACCATTGCGCTGATTGTGGTGCAGGAGATGTGCGCCCGCATGGGCGTGGTTACCGGCAAGGGCTTGAGCGACCTGATCCGCGAGGAGTTTGGCCTGCGGCTGACGTTTGTGCTGATGGTGATGCTGGTGGTGGTGAACTATACCAACGTGGTTACGGAGTTCATCGGGATCGCCGGGTCGATGCATTTATTTCATGTGACCAAGTTCATTTCAGTGCCGTTGTGCGCGGCACTGGTGTGGTTCATGGTGGTCAAAGGCAATTACAAGAGCACGGAGAAGATCTTCCTCGTCGCATCGGTTGTCTACATTGCCTACATCTTTGCCGGCGTGCTTTCGCAGCCCGACTGGCACGATGCGCTGCTTGCCACGATTCAGCTTCCGGCCCGCTCGGTATGGAGCGGCAAGGATTATATGTATACGGCCGTCGCGGTTGTAGGTACCACCATTGCGCCGTGGATGCAGTTCTATCTGCAGTCCTCAATCGTGGAGAAAGGCATCCGCGTAAAGGACTATGCGGCCTCGCGGCTCGACGTGATTGTGGGCAGTTTGTTCACCGACATTGTGGCATGGTTCATCATCGTGGCTTGTGCAGCCACGCTCTATGTGCATGGGATGGGGGAGATCAAGGTGGCGTCCGAGGCTGCCGAGGCCATGCGTCCGCTGGCAGGCGATTTTGCGTACATCCTCTTCGCCTTCGGCCTCTTCAATGCCTCTCTGTTCGCCGCGTCCATCTTGCCGTTGTCCACTGCCTACACGGTTTGTGAGGGCATGGGAATGGAATCGGGGGTGGACAAGAGCTTCAAGGAGGCGCCGTTCTTCTACTGGCTCTATTCGCTCCTGATCGTGGGCGGCGCGGGTACTGTGCTTTTGTTGCCCGACTCTCAGCTCATTAGGTTCGCAATCTACTCGCAAGTGCTGAACGGCGTTCTACTCCCTGTGGTCATTATCCTGATGCTTATGCTGATCAACCGCAGCGACTTGATGGGGAAATATAAGAACTCGCGCCTCTGGAATGTGATTGCCTGGACCACCAGCATCATCGTCATCGGCATGTCGCTGGTGCTGGTGATGCCGGGGCATTGAGGATAGGCCGGCTGGTGGACTAAGTGTAACCTATCATGTTACACTCGCTTTGTGATAAGGTCATTCCGGCACAGCGGCATCGAGAAGTTCTTCAAGACCGGCTCAAAGGCGGGAATTCAGCCAAAACATGAGGCCCGTTTGCGCATCCAGCTGACCACCTTGAATCTGGCATCGACGCCGCTGGATATGAACAGGGATGGATGGGACTAGCATCCTCTGAAGGGAACGCTCAAAGGTCACTGGTCGGTAAGCGTCAACGGAAACTGGCGGCTGACCTTCACCTTCGAGGGAGAGGATGCCATTCTCGTGGACTATCAGGATTACCACTAAGGGGGCAATGACAATGGCCATGATGCATAACCCGGCTAGCCCTGGAGAACTCCTCCAGGAGTTCCTCGGCGACAGAACCGCAACTCAGCTTGCCGCACATATCGGCGTGGCGCGCGCCACCATCTCCCGGATCCTGAATGGCCGCACCTCCGTTACTGTGGACCTTAGCATCCGTCTCGGCGAGGCTCTGGCGCTGTCCCCAGATTTTTTCTCGAAGGCTCAGCTCCAGTACGATCTGTGGATCGAATCGCAGAAGAGGCGACCGAAGATCAGGCCGCTGGCCGCCTGAGGGCGTGCGCCCATTGGCACGAGCGATAACGCTCAACCACTACATTCCTATTTGCTGGAGAGCGGCGGGAAGTCCGTGGCTGAGGATGGCCGCAAATAATGAATGGTTGGGGCGGCGATGGCAAGGAATGGCACGGCGAACACAAATGGAAGCAACACGGCGAGGATGAAGTGGAACCACCGGGGTGGGCGCGCTTTTTCCCGCCGGGGCAGGCAATATGCGGGAAGGTAAATCATCAGCCCGTAGACGAACATCCACATCCCTATCTCGAGCATGTGTTGCGGTCCTCCAAAGAGCGATTCGCCGATGGTGCCGGTGAGGCCGAAGCAGAGCAAGACCTGGTTGGCCGTGAAATCAACCCTTGAAAGCATCGCCGCCCAAGCGATGAACATGGGCACGAACACGATGACACTGTGGCCCAGAACGACGTCCCAATAATTGGCGGACGCGGTGATGTAAGCTTGCCCGACGCGCGCGCCGAAGATGGGTGCGAGGTTGGTCATGGTGGTCGTCACCACTTCCTCAAGCATGGCCAGCGCAATGCAAAAGACGACAAACTTGAAATGCCATTCGATTTTCAGGATGTTCATCGCACGCCGGATCTGGTCCTTGAAGAGCGCCGTGGCCGAGCCGAAGAGGATGATCCAGAAAAGGTACAAGCCAAGTCCCATGCCAAGCACCGCATGGGTGACCACCTGTTTGGGAGCAAATGAAAACAGGAAGACTACGCTGGCAAGAGTGAGTTGCAGGGCGGAGATTGCGATGAATATCTTGATCAGAGTCTTGCTTTGAAGGCCTGCTCTCATGGCTATAACGATACATCGTGACGATCGCCGCGAGCACAAGAAGCATTGGCGCACAACGAGTGTACAGCCGGGCTGGAGACCGGCGATACAGAACCGTAGCGCTACAGCAGCTTGCCCGCGGCCAGATCGCGGATCAGGTCGCGGTCAGCGGGAAGAAAATCGTAGCCGGGCAGGTCTTCGAGCCGGACCCAGCGCACCTGTTGATAGATGTGGTTAACGATTTCGCCTGAGAACTCGTGCACGGCAAAGAATTGCAGGTCGACAGCGCCGCCGTGACGGTAGTTATGGCGAACACGGGTGACGCGTGCGCCAATGGTGGCGCTTATGCCGAGTTCTTCATGCAGTTCGCGGGCCAGCGCCTGCTCGGGACTTTCGCCGGGCTCGATTTTGCCGCCGGGAAACTCCCACTGATGCGCCATGGGCTGTTCCGGACGGCGCTGGCCAATCAGCACTTCGCCGCCGCGCACAATGAGCGCAGCAGCCACAAAACGGAGGGCTGGGCCACCGGACCGATTGTTGGAGTTTGGCTGGGCTTCCTCCACAGTTCTAGTGTAAATGCGCCATAAGGATTCAAGAACCTTATGAATCAACAGTTTCTTTCACGCGATGAAGGGTCGGCGGGGCGGATGATAGAAGGTTTCGCCTCCCGAAACGGTCCTATTCTCCGCCAACCGCAGCTCCGATGCCCTCGGCGGTTGCGGGCCGAAAGTAGCCCCAGCCCCGCTTTGCCGCAACCTCAAGCAGCGCCGGTGAAGGGTTGACGAGAAACGGATGGCGAGCAATGTCAAGCATCGCCAGGTCGTGAATGGAGTTTCCGAAGACCGCATCGGGGTTTGGCAATCCAATCCTTCTTAGAGTGGCGGCCTTGCCTTCGTCCGTAGGCACATCCACAATTTCGCTGGTAATGAGGCCGTCGGCCACACGAACTTCCGCTGCCAGCACATGATCTTCGGGAATGCCGAAATCGCGCACTCCCTCGGCAACCACCCATCGGTTGGTGGAACTGACGGCCCATATCTCGACGCCGGCCTGGCGGAGCGCGGCAATGAGCGAGACCAGCTCAGGAAACACACGGGCGCGGACAAACTCCTGCACATACTGTGCGGCGGCCGCGCGCATTTCGTGGTCGCGAAGGCCGGAGTACATCTGCACCATTTCACCGCAAATTTGCAATTCGCTTACGTGGCCAGCCCGGTAGGCCCGATGACGGGTATCGATCCAGTCGCTCGTGGAACGCGACACCAGGCCCTGTTCGAGCGACCAGACCATGAACTCGTAGCCCGCGTCGCCGCTCCACAGTGTTCCATCGCAATCGAACACCGCAACCCTGGGATTGCTGTCGAGTACCAGCCGCTCAAACTGCTGGGCAGTCCATTTGGGGATTTCTATCTGCGTAGGGGTCAAGCGCTCCTCGGTCATGCTCATACAAAGTGTCCATTTCTATTGTCTTCCAATCGAGGTGGTTTTTGCACGTTAAGGTTTGGAGAAGGCTCAACGCAGTTACGAAATTGGGCGGACGCCTCACGTGGGGTAATGAAGTTGGTTCCGTAATGAACCAGGTACGGCAACCTGCGCCTGTGTCCGCGAATGGGTGGAAGACGCGGATAATTGAAAGTGTGGAAAGTGCAAGCAATCTTGCGCTCTTGAAGGACTACCAGGCTTATCTTCGCGTGGAAAAGGGGCTGCGCCCGCTTACCTGCGAGGCCTACGATGGCGATTTGCATACGTTTGCCGAATTCCTTGAGGGCCGCCACGGCGTGCTTTTGACGGCAGCTCAGCAGGATGTGGCGGCGTTTCTGGAGCACCTGCGCAACCATGGCATCGACTCGCGATCGGCGGCGCGCAAGCTGAGCTGTCTTCGCGGCCTGTATAAGTGGCTGCTGCTGGATCGCCGGATTCACCACGATCCGACCGTGAATATTGAATCGCCCAAGGCGTGGAAGGTGCTGCCCAAGTCGCTGGCCGAGCCGGAGGTGGTTGAGATGCTGGAGCGGGCCGGCCTGGCCGCATCGCATCCGCAGGCACAGGCAACGGCGTTGCGCGACCGCGCCATTCTGGAGTTGCTTTATGCCGGCGGGTTGCGCGTCTCCGAAGTGACGGCTCTGTCAACCGGCGATCTGGCTCTGGACGCGGGCCGCGTGCAGGTGCGCGGCAAGGGCGACAAGGAACGCATTGTGCCGCTGGGACGCACCGCGCTGGCTGCATTGGAACAGTATCTGGCGATGGGGCGACCGCACCTGGCGCGCATCAGCACAGCCCGAAAAACCAGTGCGCCAAGGCAGGATGCGGCGCGCCTGTTTCTCTCGTTGCGCGGCATGCCGCTAACCCGCCAATGGGTATGGCATGTGGTGAAGATGGCCAACGGCGACGCCAGCCCGCACCGTTTGCGCCACAGTTGCGCCACGCACATGGTGGAGCACGGCGCGGACCTGCGCAGCGTGCAGTTGATTCTGGGCCACGCCGACATCTCCACCACCCAGGTTTATACGCATCTTGCACTGGGCCGGCTGAAGGCTGTGCATCGCATGCATCATCCGCGCGGAAAGCAACGCGGAGAAGATTTGAATGGCGAGGATGCGCGGGATTTGGCGCTTGATTCCGTCGAGGAGATTGCATGAGCGTCCCGGCCGGCGCCGCGATTGATGCTGCATTGGAGACTCCTTCTCTTGGTCTGCTGGTAAATGACTATTTGCGAGTGCTTGCCAACGAGCGCGGCGCATCCACGCACACCTTGCGAGCCTACGAACGCGAATTGCACGGATTTGCAGTATTTGTCGATACGCGATTCGGGCCCGGACACAGCGCGGACGAAACCGTGAAGCGCATCGAGCATACGGACATCCGCGCCTACCTGGGGACGCTTTACGATCGCGGTCTTTCCAAGGCATCGGCGGCGCGAGCGCTGGCGGCCATTCGAAGCTGGTTCAAGTGGCTGGCGCGCGCCGGGCTTGTGGATCAGAATGCGGCTTCGCTTGTGGCTACGCCGCGATTGCCCAAGCACCTGCCGCGGGTGCCATCCATTGAGCAGATGAACCGGGTGGTGGATTCGGTGGGCGAGGATGCCGCGACCTGGCCTTCGCGCGACCGGGCCATCATGGAGTTGCTTTATGGCTGCGGAATTCGCAATGCGGAGTTGACGGGGCTGAATCTCAATGACATTCACTGGGCTAACGAAGCCATTCTGGTTCACGGCAAGGGCCAGAAGCAACGCTATGTTCCACTGGGCGACGCGGCGGCTGTAGCGCTGCGCAAGTATCTAGCGGAGCGGTCGGCGCGCCTGGCCGCGGTTGGACCCGGAACGGTCAATACAACGCCTGCGCTGTTCCTCAATCTACAATTGCGCGGGCTTGGCAAGGTCCAAGGCAAATCGGGTAGCCAGGCCCGTCTCACAACCCGCAGCGTGGGACGGATCGTGAAGCGCATCGCCATCCTGCGCGGACTTTCTTCCGACGTGCATCCGCATACGCTTCGTCACGCCTTTGGGACGCATTTGCTGGAGGAAGGCGCCGATCTGCGAGCCATACAGGAGTTGCTGGGACACGAACGGCTGTCGACCACGCAACGATATACGCAACTCACAACCGCACAGTTGACGCAGGTCTACGATCGGACTCATCCCCGAGCGCGCTGACGGGCTCTTCCATTGGCGCTTAAAAATCGAGCGGTCTATATTGGCCATCATTCGCATGGCAACTGCGTAACACTGGCGTTGGAATGTCACGTCACGGACCCCCAGCCTGCCGGATTCTCCGGCGTGCGACCTCAATTGATGCCGACTGCATAAAGAGAGCGCATGATAACCACCGTGGAAGTGAGTCGGCGAGAACAGCGGAGACATATGAAATGGCTTAAAGGAATTGGAATCGGGCTGTGCCTCACCGCGGTTTGCATGCTCGCCGGCCCCAAGGCAAAAGCCGACACGTCGGACTTGAAGACCACCATTACACTCACCATGCCTGTCGAAGTTCCGGGCGTTGGCCAGCATCTGCTCCTTCCGGGCACCTATGTCTTCAAGCTCCTGAATTCGCCCGTCGATCGGCACATCGTGGAAATCTACAACCAGGATGAAACCAAGATTCTGACCACGGTTCTTACCATCACCAACCACAGGATCAACGCGGGCGACAAATCGATCTTGACCTTCAGCGAACAGCCCGCCGGCGAGCCCCAGGCCATCAAAGCATGGTTCTTCTCGGGCCAGCATTACGGTGAGTCGTTTGTGTGGGAAAAGCCCAAGGCGATTTTACTTGCCAAGGAGACCAACGAAGTTATTCTGGCAACCCCCGTCGCGATGGCGGATGCGCCTGAAGTGCTGACCACTGCACCGCTTGAAGCAGTGACTCCGACCGGAGATACGGTTGCAATGGCCACGGTTGTTGAACCAGTTCCAGTGGAAGTTGCCGCGGCGGAACCAGCGCCTGTTATGGCGCCTGCGCCGGTGGTTGCACCGGAGCCAGTAGCTGCGGCCCCATTGCCGGCAACAGCAAGCAACCTTCCCCTCATCGGGCTGGTTGGAATGTTTACCCTGGGCGGCGGCTTCCTTCTCACGGGCCTGTTGAAGCGCACGGCGTAAGCCAATCGAGGAGCGAAACAGATAACTCCTCAAGCTAACCTGGTAAGCAGGACAAACGGAGGCGGCGCGCATGCATCGCCTCCATTGTCCGTCTCAACCCTGGAACGTGCGCCATGCAAACCAACGCCTCAACTCTCTGGCGTCTTATTGCAATCGTCGCCGGAATCTCTCTTCCCATTCTTGCCGCCGCACAAGTGGGGCAGCCGTCTGAGAGCGGCAGCGACTATACCCTGAAGCTGAATGCAGACATGGTTCTGCTGAGCGCAACGGTTGTGGATCGCCACAATGCGCTTGTCTCCGGGCTGCAGAAAAGCGACTTTCAGATTTACGAAGATGGAGTTATACAGCAGATACAGCATTTCAGCCACGAAGATATCCCGGTTACCGCCGGAATTGTTGTGGACAACAGCAGCAGCATGGCGCCGAAGCGCAGCGATGTAATTGCCGCGGCATTGGCTTTCGCTCGCTCCAGCAATCCGCAGGACCAGATGTTTGTGGTCAACTTCAATGAGCATGTGACCTTTGGGCTTCCCGCGGACACTCCGTTCACTGACCGGACCGATCAACTGCAGCTCGCGCTCTCGACTATCAACCCGATTGGCCAGACCGCGCTTTACGATGGCATGGCTGCCGCGCTGAATCACGCCAGGCTGGGCACCAGCGACAAGAGGGTCATCATCCTGATCAGCGACGGTGGCGACAACGCCAGCAAGCACACCCTGCCCCAGGTAATCGACATGGCCAAGCAATCTGCCGCAATCATCTATGCCATCGGAATTTTCGATGAAGAGGACAACGATCGGAATCCCAATGTGCTGGCGCGGTTTGCAAGAGAAACAGGCGGCGAGGCTTTCTTTCCGGAGTCATCCAGGGAGATCCCCGCAATTTGCGAGGAGATAGCTCGCGATATTCGCGCACAGTACACGCTGACCTATGTTCCAGTTATAAACTCGCGCTATTTGAATTATCGAACTATCTCAGTGAAGGCAAGCACGCAGGGCCGTGGACGCCTGTCGGTTCGTACACGGACCGGATACTCCGTGCCGGCGAGTGGTCCGGCTGCCGAGTTAAAGGCCCATCCATGATGCAAGCCACTGAGAGCAGGGGTTTCGCAAGGCGCAGCCGAGGATTCCTTCGCTGTGTGCAGGCGCTGCTTTTCATCTCCGGCGCTGTGGCCATCGGCTATGTTGCGCTCATGCTTCTGGATGCAAGGCTTTCGCAGCAAGCCGCCAACAGCGACCTGGAACGGCAGATGGAAGCCGCAGACGCGGTTCATGGGGACCAGCAGGCAAGCCCGATCCGCGCGCCGGCAAATGAAGGAGAGGTTCTGGGCAGGATTGAGATTCCGAGGCTGGGATTGATGGTGGCAATCCTGGAGGGCACCACATCGCGCACACTGCGGCGCGGGGTTGGACATATAGCCGGCACCGCTCTGCCTGGAGATGCCGGAAATATTGGAGTCGCCGGACATCGAGACACTTACTTCCGCGGCCTCAAGGATATTCATGCGAGCGACGAGATTCTGGTTCAGACGGCGACAGGTCTTTCCCATTACAAGGTCGATTGGGTGCGGGTCGCCGCGCCTGAAGACACTGGGGCATTGGCCGCCTCGAACGACTCCGCGCTAACTCTTGTAACCTGCTATCCGTTCTACTATGTTGGCCCGGCGCCGAAGCGATTTATCGTGCATGCGCGGAAGATGTAACTCGGTGGGAATTAATTCCGGGACCAAATTCCCATTCTGACTTAGCAGCCTGTGGTGAAAGTCCGGATTGCCGAAAATGCATCCCGCAGGGGTTAAAACCCCTCGTATTTCCACGCCTTTTCAGCACGACTGAAGTCGTGCCCTGACACAGAGCGGGTCTAAACTACACGCTGCGCCGGAGATAAATTTCGGACGCGGATTTCTATTCTGACTGAGGCGCTAACTCGGCTTCGTCGTACTCCACCGAATGCAGAAACAATCCACTAGCCGGGGCTGTGGGTCCCGCTGCTGCGCGAGATCGCGCGGCGAGGATGGATGGAAGCTGCGAGAGTTCGAGATGACCGCGGCCCACATCGAGCATGGTCCCCACCAGGTTGCGGACCATGTGGTGCAGGAAACCGCTGCCTCGGACCCGGTAGATGAGCAGGCCGCCGGCCTCGGTCCTTTGTTGCTCCCAGGCCGACGAGAAGATGGTCCTGACAGCGCCTGCAGAGTGTATTGCTTCCTGGCCGGAGTCCAGAACCGGAGAAGAACGGCGGTTTGCCAGGTCGGGATCGGTGGCCGCGAAACTCAAGAAGTCATGCTCCCCTTCAAAAAAGCGAGCAGACGTTTGCAAAGCCTCAACGTCCATTGGCCATGGACAAGCGTGAACATAGCGGGCCAGGAACGGAGGGCAAATGCCCCCTTGAAACACTCGGTATTCGTAGGTTTTGGCCACCGCGGAGTGGCGGGCGTGGAACGTGTCTGGAACCTTTTTCGTTTCCAGGACGCGGATCGATGGAGGAAGGGTCCGGTTGAGCGCGCGTA
Organism: uncultured Occallatibacter sp.; assembly: GCA_964458965.1. Classification (GTDB taxonomy): domain Bacteria; phylum Acidobacteriota; class Terriglobia; order Terriglobales; family Acidobacteriaceae; genus Telmatobacter. The sequence goes on from CAYWMR010000003.1 coordinate 37,295, forward strand.
GCAGGTTCCGGGGCGGAATGTTGGCGTGCAAGGCAAAACTCGCCACCTGGGCCAGGGCGTGGACGCCGGCGTCGGTGCGGCCCGAGCCTTGAGGCAGAGGCGCTTCGCCGGTGACGCGTTCCAGGGCGCCCTGCAGCTCTCCCTGGATGGTCGGCTCTCCGGGCTGCACCTGCCAGCCGTGGAATTCCGTACCGTCGTAGGCCAGGGTTAGTTTCCAGGTTTGGGTTTGCGGCTCGGGCTCGGCAATATCTGTCACGGGTTTCCGTCTTGTTAACAGGGTAGCTGAGCGCACCCCCGTGAAGAGCCGGAGAGCGCGTTGGGGTATACTCAGCTTTCCGACCTCTGATGAGAGCGAGCCGGCTCAAAGCGTGAAGATCGAGCAGCGGGAGACGGCTTCACGGGAACGAATTGGGGGCCGCGTGCGTATTGCCAGAGGAGCCCGCAGGCCACGCTGGAGGCAAAAATTGCCCCGGCTAACCAACAATTTGCGTCCGGAGAGGCTCTTCGGGCGTCTTGAAGAATGGCAACCCACATGCCTCAGAAGATCGTGGAGAGGAATCATGCATTCGTTCGGTATACGTGTGTTTGAGAAGCAGAAGGAAACCGCGCTGGACTCCGGCGCAGAGACAAGACCGGTAAAGCGCGGACAAGCGGGCGACCGGTTGCGTTTGACTGCGGCGGTCTTGCTGACCCTGTCGGCGGGAATGCCTTGCGGTTACGCCCAGCAGGCAACAGTTACCACTCCGACGGCCAATACGGCCTCCGATCTTCCGGCGGAACCGGAGCCGGTGCTCACCGAGCCGCTGAACCTGAGAGCGTCGCAGCGCGATTTTTCAAAAGCACCCGCGCCACTTCTGGGTAACCCCCTCAAGTGGTACATGCCGACCAAGGTACCCGGCGGGAGTTTTCAAAACTCGCCGCGCCTTGCGGACCTGGTGAAGAACGGCAAAATTTACCTCAGCCTTTCCGATGCCCTGGCACTTGCTCTTGAAAACAACTACGATATCGCCATCTCTCGCTATTACATGGATCTGGCGGATCTGGATATTCTGCGCGCCAAAGCCGGACAGTTTTTGCAAGGTTCGGGAGCCACGGTCAACAGCTTTACGCAGGGCGGATACTCCTCCACCACAGGTGTGGGCGGTGGTCCTGGCGCTGCGACGGGCGGCGCGGCGGCGGGCAGCGGCGGTCTACAGATCACAGCGTCCGGCGCCGGTCCGGCGCCGCAAAGCTATATGGACCCGAACCTCACGGCGGCGCTCAAGTTCGATCGCGCAAGCACGCCCTTCAGCAACTTCTTTACCGGCGGATCAAGCACCACCAACACCTATAACTTCACCTATAACCAGGGCTTTGTGACGGGCACAGCATTTCAGTTCACCTTCAACAATAGTTCCTCCACCAACACAAATGGCATTGCATCTTATAGCCCGCAGTACAACGCGAGCTTCAACGCCCAGGTGACCCAACACCTGTTGCAGGGCGCGGGCATCTGGGTGAACAAGCGCTTCGTCTATCAGGCAATCAACAATCGCCAGATCACCGACTCGACCTTCCGCCAGCAGATTCTGTATACGGTCAACCAGGTGGAGAACATCTACTGGGGGCTGGTGAACGCCTATGAGGATGTGCAGGCCAAGCAGC
>CAYWMR010000004.1:0-19728 GCA_964458965.1 uncultured Occallatibacter sp.
CTCACTTCAAAGTATAAGTCCGAGTTCCTTGCGAATATGTCACATGAGTTACGCACCCCGCTCAACAGCATCCTGGTTCTTGGCCAGCAATTGGCAGAGAATCCCGATGGCAATCTGAGCGGCAAGCAAGTGGAATTTGCACGCACCATTCACGGCGCCGGGACCGATCTGCTCAATCTGATCAGCGATATTCTCGACTTGTCGAAGATCGAATCCGGAACGGTATCCGTAGATGCCGAAGAGGTGTTTTTCAATAGCCTGATCGAAATGGTAGCGAGACCATTCAGGCACGAGGCCGAAAATCGGAAACTCGCATTTGAAATCACTACAGATCCTCGACTTGCACGCAGCCTTGTCACCGATTCGAAACGCTTGCAGCAAGTGCTCAAGAACCTGCTGTCAAACGCGTTCAAGTTCACGGAGCAAGGCAAAGTGCAGCTCTCGGTTATGGTCGCCGCTGGAGGCTGGGCGCAGAATCATCCAATCCTGAGTGCGAGCGGAACGGTAGTCGCGTTCTCCGTAACGGACACCGGAATCGGGATTCCCCTGGACAAGCAGCGGATTATCTTTGAAGCATTCCAGCAAGCCGACGCAGGCACCAGCCGCAAGTACGGAGGCACGGGGCTTGGGCTGGCAATCAGCCGCGAGTTGGCAAGCTTGCTGGGCGGAGAGATTCAACTCTACAGCACGCCGGGAAAAGGCAGTACATTTACATTGTATCTGCCGCAAACGTATGTCGGACCTGCAACTGCCTCAACCTTTGTACGCAGCGAAAGCCATCCTCGGCCGATCTCGTTCCTTCCAGCCTCAAGCGTCAGCGTGGCTGAACACCTTCCAGAACGAATCGACGACGATCGCGGCGAGCTGGAGGCGGGCGACGAAGTATTGCTTATCGTTGAAGACGATGTGCACTATGCTCGCCTGATTTGCGATCTTTCGCGAGACAAGGGATTCAAGGTCCTTTACGCGGCCACGGGCACCGAGGCCCTTGCACTTGCCAGAGAGTTCCGCCCATCTGCCATTTCACTCGATGTGTTCCTGCCTGACATGTTGGGATGGACGGTGCTCAACCATTTAAAGCAGGATCCGAGCACTCGCCACATTCCTGTTCAGATGCTCACGTCCGACGAAGACTGGCATCATGGTCTGTCGCGCGGGGCATTTGCATTTGTCACCAAGCCGACAACGACCGAAGGACTCACTGCGGCCATCACGCGCATCAAGGCCTTCGCCACTCCGCGCCGGAAGAGGCTTCTGGTGGTAGAAGACGAAAAGGCACAGCAGGTCAGCATTGAAGCGCTGCTTGGATACGATGATATCGATGTAGAATTCGCCGATACTGGTATGGATGCTCTGGCTGCAGTCAAGAATGAAGCCTACGACTGCCTGGTGCTCGATTTGCGTTTGCCCGATATGAGCGGCTTTGAAGTTCTGGAACGCCTACGCGATACACCTTCGTTAAGCGAGTTGCCGGTCGTAGTCTTTACCGGGAAAGACCTTTCCGCGGAGGAGGACAGCAGGCTTCATTCGCTGGCTCGAAGTGTAATTGTGAAGGATGTTGAATCTCCGGAGCGGTTACTGGATGAGACCGCGCTCTTCCTTCACCGAGTGGTCGCCGATTTGCCTCTTGAGAAACAGAACATGCTTGACCGTTTGCACCGCTCCGATGAAGCGCTGGTCGGCAAACAAGTGCTGATTGTCGATGACGATGTTCGGAATATCTTCGCGCTCAGCAGCGTTCTGGAGCGGCGGGGCATGACGGTGTTGACTGCGGGAACAGGGCGCGAGGCTATTGAAACCATCGAAAGGACACCTGAACTGGGTATTGTTCTGATGGACATCATGATGCCGGAAATGGACGGTTACGAGACGATGCAGGTGATCCGGCAGAATTCTCGGTTCCAACGGCTGCCGATTATTGCGCTGACTGCGAAAGCCATGAAAGGCGATCGCGAAAAGTGCCTGGAGGCTGGAGCATCCGAGTATCTGGCAAAGCCGGTCAACACCGAGCAACTCTTGTCTGCATTGCGCATGTGGCTTCACCGGTAAGAGAGCAACGGTTGCCATCTGAAACTCTTGCACGCGTTACATCCAGACCGGCGACAAGTCAGGAGGAACAATGAGCGACACACACAAGGTAAAAATCCTGATGGTCGACGACCAACCGGCTAAGCTTCTTAGCTATGAGGCGATCCTCGCGAATCTGGATGCTCATCTTATAAAGGCTCGATCTGGCCGAGAGGGGTTGGAGTTACTCCTCAAGCATGATGTTGCTGTGGTGTTACTCGATGTCAGTATGCCTGAGATTAACGGATTCGAAATGGCAGATATGATGCGCCAGCATCCGCGCTTTCAAAAGACAGCGATTCTGTTCATATCCGCTGTACGCATGAGCGATCTGGATAGGATCAAAGGCTACCAGAGCGGCGCAGTAGATTACATCTCAGTCCCCGTGGTTCCCGATGTATTGCGGGCAAAAGTATCGGTATTTGTTGAGTTGCATCGCAAAACAAGAGAACTTGAACACCTGAACCGGGAACTGGAAACTCGTGTCGAGCAAAGGACGCGCCAATTACAGGACAGCGAGAATCTACTTCGCGAGCGCGCAGACCTTTTGGAGTTGGCGTCCGAAGCAATTCTGGTGAGAGATCTTGCGGGAGTGCTCACTTACTGGAACGCGGGGGCTGAAGCTCTTTATGGCTGGGAGCGGAGCGAAGTCCTGGGCAATCCTGTTCACGAAATTCTTGGCACCGAATTCCCAGTGGAGGTGACAAGCAGCGAATCGACGCTCATTAACCGCGGGAGATGGGATGGAAATCTCATTCAGAGAACACGGGATGGCCGGGAAATCATTGTTGCAAGCCGCCAGGTATTCAAGAAGGAAGTAGGGTCCATCCTCGAAATCAACCGCGACATTACCGCACAAATACGGGCAGAAGAAGCATTGCGCCAAACGGAAAGACTGGCGGCCATGGGTCGCGTTGCGGGCATCATAGCCCATGAGATCAACAATCCTCTGGAAGCAATTACCAATGCATTTTACCTTCTGCGAAATCACCCTTCGCTGGATGAGGAGGCGCGCTACTATGCTCAGTTGGGAGAGGCGGAACTTGCAAGGGTGGGACATATTACAAAGCAGACACTGGGCTTTTACCGGGAGTCTCAACATCCTGTCAACGTGCCGATTGCCGGGATTCTCGACGATGTGCTCCAACTACAAGGCCGTCAGTTACAGATGGGTCGAATCACGCTCGATAAGAAGTACTTCACCGATGGGGAGATCCGGGGTTTTCCAGTCGAGCTGCGACAGGTGTTCCTGAACCTTATCAGCAATGCGATTCAGGCGATGCCATATGGTGGACATTTGCGCATTCGCATGGGGACACGCTGGAACGAAAAGAACGGGCGCACGGATTTGTGCATTTCGGTTTGTGATACGGGGTTGGGAATCAGGCCTGAGCATGCCAAGCATCTGTTCGAACCATTCTTTACTACCAAGTCTACGAAGGGCACAGGGTTAGGACTCTGGATCAGCAAAGGCATCATACAAAAATACGATGGAAGCATTCACTTTCGAAGCATTGTTTTCAATGGCAGACATATAACATCGTTTTGTGTGGTTCTTCCCGGGGCCGGCCCTGCGTTGAAGGGCCTTGAATCTGCACATCATGCGATTGGCGACGAAACAGCGAGAGCGTCCCTTGGATACGCATAATTCTTACATCCTTTGCGTCGACGATGAAGAGCTTCCGCTTACACTGCGAAAACTTGTGCTTGAAAAGCAGGGGTATCGAGTAGTATCCGTTCGATCGGCTCCGGACGCGATGCGATTTCTAAGTGGCCATCCCGTGGATCTGGTCCTCACCGATCAAGTGATGCCGGGAGGGGCAGGATCTGAACTGGCCCAGTCCATCAAGAAGAGATGGCCTCATCTGCCGGTAATTCTTATATCGGGTATGAATGAGATCCCGCCCGATGCCATGTACGCCGATCTATTCATCAGCAAGGTCGAAGGCCCGGCGGTTTTGTGCGCTACGATCGCGGCCGTTCTGTCAGCGCGGCGTTCTTCATGAGGTCAGGTTGCGATGTTATCTCCCACCGGGAAGTGACGGCCCATACAAGCTGGAGCGAAAGCAGAGAATCATTCCTGACTTCTGCCTTGTTGCTATAGCCGGGCGAGAGCTTAGCTGCATCCAATACACAGGTATCCGGAAAGATACCTGGTTCGTCAGCTCAATCACCATCATGGAAGGCTGCAGCCATGTCTTATAGATTTCCACAACTGTCTCGCCCGTCCATCTTGTGTCTGGCATTTACCGGCGCGATGATCTCTCTGGTGGCCAATGCCGCCTCCTGCAAGACGCAATCGCAAATGACACCCGCACAGCGCGATGCATTGTCGAATGTTGCTCGCGAGATGATTGGCGAAGTACAGAGAGGCGATGTGCAGGCTCTGCGGGCAAGGACGATTCCGGCAGTCGCAGCGGAGTTTAGCGGTATCGCAGATTCGGTGAGCACTTTAGCGCCTGTTGTGCAATTGGCGACCATTACCATTGATAGCCTTTATGAGCTTGATGCTTCTGCCGAGCCAGCCGGTGTCGCTCGTACGGATTTCTATTGTGGAACACCGGTTGTGGTGTTGAACTTCACCAATCTACCGTCTGGCAATTATGCATTGGTCATTGTTCATGCAACCGGTGTACCAAAGCCGCAACAGATCTCACTCATTCTGTCCGAATCGGCGGACCAAAGCTGCATGCTTGGCGGATTCTTCAGCAGGCCGATGACAGAGGCGGGCCACGATGGCCTTTGGTATTGGGCGTCCGCGCGCAACTTCGCACGGAGAAACATGAATTGGGATGCCTGGCTCTATTACCGCTTGGCCGCATATTTTCTTGATCCGGTAGATTTCCTGTCCAGTCCAAATCTCGACAAGCTCCAGAAGGAACAGGACCAGGTGAAGCCAACCAACATTCCCGGGATGCAGCAGCCAATCATGATCGGCGAGCAAGGCTCCGTTTTTCAAGTAACCAACATCGACACTACAACAACCTTTGGGCCACTCGACCTGGAGGTTGAGTACATTCCCGACGGCACGCAGGCTGCCCAGTTGCATGACCCGCCAACAGCGCGTAAGCAGGTCGTCCAGGTGATGACTGCGCTCCTGTCCAGTCACCCTGAATTGCGAGAAGCATTTCACGGCATCTGGGTGCATGCGGATAGCGGGTCGGTTTCTCTTTTCTCATTGGAATTGCCGATGGACGAGATTGCTCCCGGTGCAGTGTCAACGGCAATTACCTCGAATCCGGCTCTCCGATAAGGCTGTCATGATTATGCGCAAAGAAGTTTCCAAACTCTCAAACAACCTTTTTGTATCAAGCTCACTTTCGGCCACCGCAGTGTTAGCACTGCTTGTTTGGAGTGGGTCGCGATTGCTATGCCAGAGTCAGTCCGCGCCACCGGCGCAGCCTCTGCCTGCAATGCTTAGTCCTCTGCAAGATCCCACTAAGGCAGAGGTTCAACGCCCCCTGGATGTGGATCACGATCCGATTCCTTCGCCCGACGCTGAAGTGATTGCTCCTGCGATTACAGCCACGGCGCCGTCTTCGGGTCCAACGCGGCCAGGCGAAATCCAGAAGCGGCAGGACGGCATTTACACAATGCATCAGGATGTAGATGAAGTTCTGTTGACCTGTGCGGTGGTCGATGAGAAGGGCCGTGCGGTTACAGATTTGAGCCGTGGCAATTTCCGCGTCTGGGAAGACGGAGTGCCACAGAGCACGACTTCGTTTCTGCATCAGGATCAGCCTGTGTCGCTGGGCATTGTAGTGGATAACTCGGGCTCAATGCTCGACAAGCGCGCGACGGTGAATGCGGGCGCGTTGACTCTTCTGAGGGCATCCAATCCGAAGGACTCGACGTTCATTGTGAATTTTTCCGATCGGGCTTTTCTCGATCAAGGTTTTACATCAGACATCGGCGCGTTGAATATCGGGTTATCGCGCGGCGACTCCAGGGGCACTACGGCCTTGTACGACGCGGTTGCTGCTTCGGCGGATGAGTTAGCCCGGCACGGAAAGCTCCCCAAGCAGGTGCTGCTGGTCATTACAGACGGTGCGGATAATGCATCGCACCTCGAACTGGAACAAGCCATTCGCCGTGTCCAGAATCTGGGAGGCCCGGTCGTCTATACCATAGGACTGCTCTTCGGTGCAGACAAGGACGAATCGCAGCGTGCCAGAGTCGCGCTCAAGAGGCTGTCTGAGGAGACAGGCGGTATCGCATACTTTCCTCAGTCACTGCAGGACGTAGATAACATCGCAACGGAGGTCGCGCACGATATTCGAGACCAGTACACCATAGGCTACCGGTCCACGAAATCTGCAAGCATGGGAGGCTATCGAGTTATACGCGTCGAGGCGAGCGCACGCAGGCATGGCAAGCTGATTGTCAGGACGCGCAAAGGTTACTACGCCAACAAGCCTGCGCCGCAACGCACACAGACCGAGCAGGCAGTTACTCAGTGAGAGCTCGGTCAACTTTGCAGACATGCACCACGATGCGCCTATTTGCAGGTGGTATTCGATCGGCATCGATCAAAAAGAAAGAGGAACCGCGAGCGGCTCCTCTTTTGTTTCGAGCGACAAACTTGAATCAATGCAGGTGGAAGTCCACATCGATAACAATCTGCACAGCTACTGGATGTCCCTGGTACATGGCCGGCCGGAACCTGTACTGCCTAACAGCTTCGATGGCCTTCTGGTCCAACCCCATGCCGAGATGATTAACCAAGCGAACGTTCTGCGGATTTCCCTCCGAATCGACAATCAACTGGACCGAAACATTGCCCTGATAATTCGCCCGGCGCGCGTCGTCAGTGAATTCCGGTTCGACAGAATGGAGAACTAGCGGCGCGCTCACACCTCCGCCAACGCTCATCAGGCCGCCACCGTAACCGCCACCGCTGCCAGGGCCCGCGCCGATGCCATGGCCTGCGCCGATGCCACCGCCAAGTCCCTGACCGAATCCCGAGCCGCTCCCTTTGCCCTGCGAAGCAAGCGCGATCTGTGGCGACTGACTTACTCCGAGATTAGGCAGAGCGCTGTTCTCGGGCATCTTGATTGCCACAGCGGGCTCAACACTCAGCTTTGGCTGACTGATCCTGATGATCTGAGGTGCCAGAGTCGGTGTTTTCACAACCACCTTGGGAACGCGTCCTTTGCTTGGCATTTCAACTTGATGCGCGCCTCCGCCTCCGCCGCCGCCCTGCACCTTTGCAACCGGTACGGTAAGTACAGGGTCAGTTAGCTTGAAGTCAACAGGAGTTACAACGGTAGGCTGAGGGGTCAGGCTTGTGCGAGCCTTTATTGCCAGCGACAGAACCAGTGTGATTGCGACGACATGAACAGCGAATGAAATCGCGCTCGAAGTTCTGTCGCGCTGGACTGCCAACGGATCGACCGTGAAGATGGGCCGCGAAGCGGGCATCATCGGCGCTTGTTTGCTTGAGGTATATCCGGCGGGCGTATGTGCCCCCATGGGTGGCCAGGTGGAGACCCCGGCATCCTGCATCATGCGGCCGGAGGTTCTGGGTGTCAGCGTACCGCCGGTGATCGGCTTGGCGCCCGTCGTTACGAAATTGTTCATGATGTTATTGCCGGATGAGTAGAACCCGGCACCCCCTTCTGGTTGACCACTGGTTAGCTAACAACGGAAGCTATCCACTTTCCTGGCTTCCCAGACAACTCGCAAGAATTGAAACAGCTAACGTTACCAGATCCCTTTGTCGCTTCCAGTAATCCTTTGCCCAACCAGGGCTGCGGTGGCAAGACACGGCAATAAGCTGAGCCGCGCGCCATTCGTCAACTCCAGTTTCCGCAGCACGCCGGCAAGTTGCTTTCCGTAAAGCCCGGCAGATTGCGGCATGATGGGAACGCGAAGAAACTCTCGGGCGTAATAGACTTGATCGCCGCCAAAGCGCGCCGCGGCGTGCACGAAGAGTGGTAAGTCCAACCCAGGGCCTCTGTAGTTGCTCACATAGTCCGACACAATCACGAGATAGGTTGCAACGCCTTCCCAAATGCCCGCATTCGTGGCGGAATTGCGCAGATCGAGGAAATCAATTTTGCCCATTTCCACGAGAGTCGCAGAATCAACGATGTCGCACAGTCGAAAGTAGAAATGGCGGTACATGCGCTGCAGCGTCGAAATCATTACCCGGTCTGACGCCGACGGAACTCGAAAGGCCTGATCGCCGACCATGATCCGGCGCGAGCGTTGTGCAAGATGCGAAGCGATGGTGACCTGTTCGCCGGTCTGTCCCAAACGTCCCATGTGAATCTCAACCGCCTCTGGAAGTCCGGGAATGAGAAAGTTCCACTTGCAGGCAAGGCGGTCTCCCCAGCTTCGTGGAGCAATTTGTGCATTGAAACGACGCGCCATGAATGTCGATACAACATCCGCATTGGCATTTGTATACAGGTCGAGATCGCTTCCAAGATCGGGCCAGTGATCGAGCGATTTGATTACCATAACATCATGCACGATGTCATCCAATGCGTGACAAATCTCTTCGAGATACGTAAGAGCATTGGCAATGCGCGTCCGTTCAGTTGCGAGGGCAGACTGCGCCCACGCGGCACGAGTATCGTCTTCTGCCGCACGCATCATTTCGACGAACACTTCCATCCCGCGCACAATCACGTGGTTCGAATTGGCAAGCCTAACAAGATCATCAAACTCCTCACGTCCGATGGCTTGAAGGTCAGACTTCAGTTGCTCAATCACCAAGGGCGATGACTCGTGGCCATCCGGTGGCAGCAGCAGAAGGCGAGACAGAAGAGACATCGATTGATGCATTGGCGTCCTTGGAATGGGCTTGGTCATTTCAGCGTGATCCTTTGTGGAGTTAATGAACCTGGGGCACTGACGGCGCTTTTACAGGAGGAACTCCTGAGGATGAAGGCATCTCCGACGGTGGGGCGCCATCGACGTTTGTCGAATCTCCGCGAGGTGTCAGTTCGATCAGTCCCTTTTCCTCGTGGCGCTTTCGGCTGTAGCTGCTAAGTTCGCCATCTACATCATGGTTGCTTTCCGCGGCAACGTTAACGAGAGCCCTGCCCTCGGCTACACGCTGGGTCGCAAGTCCAACGCGGGCGCCTGCATTGCGGGCCTCGCGGGCCTTATCATAGAAAAACTGCGCCGTCTCCAGATCGCCATCCATCTCCGCAACATAGCCGCGATTATTCAAAGAAAACGCGCTGGATGGATCAAGAGAGTACGCATGAAGAAAGTCCTGCTTTGCCGCAAGCCAGTTGTTTTCATTCGCGGCAGACACTCCGCGTATTGTAAGCATCGCGGCGTTCGTCTCTCCGCTGCTCATCTTCCTCATCCGCTCGCCCAACAGCTTTGCACTCGCCGCGGCCATGACACTGACTTGTCTTCCCCTCCAGTTAGGGTTGACCGTTACTACAACAGGCTCATAGGAGTTCAGTGCGGCGGCCGCTTCATAGGCCTCTATTGCGTTTTCGAAATCCCCAACAGCTTCGTAAGCGACCCCAAGATTATTGAGTGTGAAAGGATTCTGTGGATCGGCGGACTGTGCCTGACGCAGCAGGGCGACAGCTTCACGGCCTCGATTCTGCGACAGAAGATTCATGGCGTCAATATTCATCCAATTCATCCGCATGGGACCGCCCTGAAGGTTCTGAAAGGCGTACTGCATCGGCCTTCCCTCTAACTCCTTCGCATTGCTCCGGTCGATGCTTGCATTCGAGCCTTGTGTTGAAGCCAGCGTGTAGAACTTCCTGGCACGCTCCAGCTCACCTTGCAGTTCAGAGATATAACCAAGGTTGTTCAGCGTGAAAGGATCGGCGGGGTCGTACAGATATGCTTTGTAAAACAGCGTCGCTGCTTTGTCATATTGATGGCTCTTTACAGCATCAACACCTTCGCGATTGAGTCGCTGCACGGGAGTTAGTTCACTATGCCTGGGGATCGTGATCCTCAATACATCTGCTGCCCAGGAGCAAGGCACCGCGGCCGCGAAGACCGCAATGACTGCGAATAGTTTGAGTGGCATCATCACGATTGCATTCCTCTGCAGCTCTGCTCACGTTCGCACATACATTTGGATGCGTATTGCTGAACTGCGTTGCCAACCTTCATCGTGAATCCTCTTGTTCCAAATCTGCCTAAGGCCACCTATACTCACTCGATGCCATCAGACTAAATGTCTACTAAGCTCGACACCGGTAAGGGTGTGCTGAAATGAAGGATGTTGGCGCGACAGTCCTGCGTGGCAAATGGCCAGTGGCTGGTTGCAGCAGCCCAGTTGCAGCCTCCGGACCAGCAGCCCGCGTCCCAGTCTGCAAGTGCGCTCGCTAACTTGCCAACTCTTCCGCCTGCACCTCAGGGAATGAGCACCATATTAGGTGGCGACATACGAAGTGTGGATCCGGTTCGTGATGAGATCACGCTTAAGGTCTTTGGTCAACGGCCAGTAAAAATACTGTTTGATGAACGGACGCACGTCTTTCGTGATAGAAGCAGGATTCCTCTCCGCGAGCTTGGTCGCTCAGACCAAGCTTCGGTGCAAGCGCTGCTGGCTTATGATGCTGTATCGCAGGGAGCCCGGATGCCATGCGATCCAGTCATTCACCCGGGGCTTGACGATGAATTCATCTGTGCGATCGGCGGAGCGAGGGTGCATCGCTCGAAGGCGTGCATGAATTCGTGCCGAGCGACTCGTCCGTGACCGGAACCGGCGGAGTTGGCGGTGTAGACCATGGAACATTAGTAAAGTCAAAAAACTCCAGCAAGTTCGGCTGCGCTGCGTCTCTGGCAGTCAAGTTCGCAGTGCTGCCGATAAACCGGTTCTCGACAAACTTAATCACGGCCGTATGATCCATCGGCGTATGTGAGACATAGTGCTTGCGAGTAAACGGCGAGATGATGATATTTGGCAATCGAAAACCAAGTTGTGCGGCAAATCCCTGGACTGCCGGTGCGTCACCGGCGTTCGCACCCGGATCGGTCGATGTCAGGTCACAATGAGTCGTCGGCACACTTCCGCTCGGTGCACAAGGGGTGTATCCGTCAGCATTGACCGCGATTGTCGAGATATCGGGAATGGTTCCCAAGGAAGCATCGGTGTTGTCGTTTGAGTGACCGGGAACGGGCGGAACATGGTCGTATGGTCCTCCACCCTCGTCGTAGCTGAAGAAGAAGACAGTATCGCTCCACGAAGGACTTGCCATGAGCGAATTGACGATGTTGGCAACCTGTGCCTGCCCGGTAAGAACTTCCTGACCCGATCCCGGATGCTCATCATTGTTCCCGTATCCGGCCTCGATGAATGCGAAGCTAGGAAGCGTGCTGTTAGAAAGATCGGTGAAGTAAACCGATAACGGGGCAATGTGGTTCGGATCGATGCAAAAGGAATTGGATGAATCTCCGACAACGCTGGACGGCTGAGTCGGAGGGGTGCATGCGGCGCCGGAAGGATTCTCATACAGATATTGATAGGAATAGGTCAGTGTAGAGAAGTCTGTTGCTGGATATTTGGCATTCGATCCTCCGGAACAATCGTCCTCGTCGAGGCAAAAGCCCTCGGTGACGGTGTAATAAATCTTCCACGATACGTTCGCGTGGTCGAGTTCCTGGAAGATGTTGGAAATATCAAGTTGCGGAAGGTGATCGTCTCCACCGGGGTCATGGACAAGCCCCTGGGTCGTCCCTCCGGTGAAAGTCGCAATTCGATTGCCAATGCTTTTGGTCGAGACCGGTGAGAACCAGCGATCAGATACAGCAAATTGAGACGCCATGTAATAGTAATAGTTAAGAAACCCCTGGTCGTAATAACCCATTGCGCGCTGACCGGTCATGTCTGTGAAGCTTCCGGCGCAAGAACCTCCCGCACCAGGGGCAGAACAACTATTCGCATAGCCTTCGGCATTGTGAACAAAGCCATCCATCAGGATCGGGCGGGAATCCGAAAAGTCGTAGGTATTCACGTCTCCATAACTTGCCAGCCAGTCTGAGCTCATATCGTCAACACATGTGCTGGCGAACTTGAACAGCGAGTACGATGTCCCCTGGTCGTCCTCGTTACTGATCGTGCTCAATTTGTCGTCAATTCCATCAACGGTATATGTGTTTCCATCGTCGCCAATGTTCCAGCCGTTCGACACTCGGTAGGGATTCAGCATGCCGAAGTAATTATCGAAAGTATGGTTCTCCTGCAACATGAACACAACATGAGCTACCGATTGCACGCCATTCATCGCTGTCACAGTCACCGTCGCATTCGATGTCATTGAGCCACTCGCTCCGGTCGCAGTCGCGGTATAGGTGGTGGTTTTCTTTGGACTGACTGCCTGCACGCCACCGCTCGACTGCAAGGTATATGTGCTTCCGTCGGAGCCGGTCACGGTCACCTGCGTGGCGTTGCTAGCGGTTATTGTAAGAGTGGACGAGGCTCCTGCTGAAATCGATGCGGGGCTGGCGGCAATGGCCACTGTTGGCGCCCCAGGTGTGACAGCCAGGCTGCCTTTCGCGCATCCGGTTAACAGCAGGGTCAGCAAAATGCATGGGATTACCCCGTAAAGACTAGCGCGGGTAAATTGTGGCGCATACACATTGATCATGATGACTTCCTCTCTATAGCCCGGGAGAGTCTGCAGGTTCGAGAGCGATGCTAATCTGAGCTATCCAGGTGCAGTGATGTGAGGCCTTCTTTCATAGGTTGGCATCAGGTAATGGAGTCGACTGGCTGATCTGGCCATCCGCTTGATGTTTGGTGTTTGCCGCAGAACTTCTTCCGAATCGATCAGGCCCGTGCTCGAAATGAAAACTTCTGTTTCGTTGATCGATGCGGGCTTGGAAATCTGCGTCATCTGTTCCATGAGTTGACACTGCGGTTTGCACGCTCCGGTTAGACGAACTTGTGATGGTATCGAAGGCGCTGAACCAGTGGCGCCACCGCTGGGGAAGAACTGCCGACTTTTGTATCGCCTTTTTACACTTGTGCAGTTCGAACCAGCGAAGATAGTTCCTCACAACGCTGCTCATTGTCATTTCAACCCCTGCCGCAAAGTTGTGTTCAGCCATCTTTCTCTGCAATTCCGGCGATTGAAGAATGGCAATGGATTGATTTGCCAGGTCATTGGAATCGCCCTTTGCATAGAAGCGGACATCCATGCCTTCGCCCGCCACCATCTCTTTAAAATCGTCGATGTCGGCGCACACGATCGGCACTCCAAACTCGCACGCTTGATGAGCCGGCCCGCTTGATCCAGTGGCCGAGTCGTAAGGCAACACAAGGACCGATGTAGTCTGAAACAGTTCAGGAATTGCTTCTTCGGGAACGTATCCGGGAAAGTCGATTCGAAGGTGTCGAGGTTGGGCATCGCGTATCGATTCCCAATAGCCAGCCTTGGTGTGATGATTGGCGCCGGCAACGATCAACCGCGCGTTTGGAACCTTTTCCAGTACCTTCGGGAAGGCGCTCATTAGCGTCTCCAGGCGCTTGTAGGTTCCCCAGTGTCCGATCGCCAGGATGCGCAGATCCGGATTTCCGCGCCGGGTAAAATCCGGTAGGCACGGGGTAGCAGCGAACGTTCCATGAGTGCCCAGCAATACGTTCCGCGCGGAATACTTCGCAGTCAAAGTCCTTCGGTAGTGCGGAAGCAGAACAGAAACCGAATCCGCCTTCAGCAGGGCTTTGGTCGCCAGATCGGATCCCAGTCGAAACAACCTCTCCCGCTGAACTCCAGCTGCGGCGAAGTCAACATGCTCGCTTATGTGGTGCAACGTTATGTGTGTGAAGAAGCCCATGGCCCGTGTCATGGCAGGAGCGGAAAGGCCGGCAAATGCGGCAATCGGATTCTCAGGCGTTGCAAAGCTGGAGAAGATAAGGTTGTACCATACAACGTCGGGTTTCAACTGCCGAATAGTGTTCAACAGCCGCACCGGATTTAGCAGGCTGCCGAACTTCCAGCAGCGAATCACGTTGAAACCAGGCAGCTCCGGCTGTTGATTCCCTTTTATAGAATTGCCGTTTTCATCGGTCGCGAAATCGTAATCGGTCAACTCGTCGGCAAGAATTGTCAATTCCACATCGGGATTCCGCCTAAGCTCGCGCGCGATATGAAACGCGTATTCATTTAACTGCCGTCCGCTGGGAGGAAACGTTGCTACCAAACAAATCTTCATCGGAGTCCGCCTTCAAAATAGACTTATGCGCACGTATGGTCTGAACTGTTGATTGCGGCCTCCCGCAAAGTTGAAGAAGGTCTCTTGTTGCACGCCGGCAGAGAATCGAATCGGATACTCGAGAACAACGGACCCCGAGTCGTCATTGAATTTGCGGCGAAACGGTCGCGCATAGGAGACGGAGAAGCCATTCTGGATCGCATCGTAGACGTGGAAGCTTCTGGTGCTGGAGTATGCCGACGATATTTGCAGATCCCATTTATGGTTAGGCATGAAATCGACAGTTGCAGCCGGGCGCAGGTTCTGCGCATTTCCCCAATGTGATCCAACGACCCGCCATGAGCGCACGTCTTCTGTTATTGCTTTGACATTCAACCGCTCTCTAACCTTACGTTCAAAGCCAACATAGGAAGAGGTGTAGTAAGCCTCGAAGTTCAGCGGAGAGAACTGCTGATCGTTGGCTCCCCATCCAGTCAGCAGCGCAGTTCTTCCCCACGGCGCCCCAACACGAAAATCGATGGCGCCGGTAGTTGCCAGCGAATAAAGAGTGCTCTCAGTAAACGGTCCTGATTCGCGAATGAGATAGCCGCTCACAGATACCGCATTGAAGAATGAACTCGTAGACATGTATGTGAACATGCGAAAGAGGTTCTGGTTCATTGCAGCCGGAGACTCGGAATCACGCCGGACGGTTGCCTGAACTCCGCTATTAAACGTCAAAACATTTTCGCCTATATTGATGGCCGGGTTGACCCCGATATTGAACGCATAGTCGGTTGTATCGCGGTTGACAATGGAATCGGTGCTGGGCACAGAGATTTGACCCTGAGCGTTGCGCACCTGGAAGAAGCCCGTGGTGGTGGGCAGATGTCCAAGGTGCAAATGATATGCGTTGGTCACTTGCGACTCAAGCGAGGAACGCGGCGGTGGAAGGAGAGCTGTATCGGAACCAGGCACCGGAAAGGCGGCGTCGAGCTTCGCATCCAGAACGTAGACCGTCGAATCCTCGAAGATAGGGGCTACTGAGAAGTCCGAGAGCACACTTACCACAGGAGTGATTCTTAAGCCCTCGTCCGCTCCCGCCTGAAGCATGGCCTGTTCCGCGGTCTGGTCTTCGCCCTCTGCATTGGAAGCCTGGGCAAAGGAAGTTAGGGCCTGCGCATCGTGATGTTGCTGGCGAAGGACATTGGCTTCTGCCAGCAAGTACTGGTAATCAGGCGTGTCATCTGCAACTGCGCTAACCGCGGCGAGCTCGGCCTGCGCTCTTGTTGTGTCTCCCAGCGCGAGATAGTTATTGGCGAAGCCGATCCGTACTTCGGCATCCGGCGCGCCTGCCGCCTTGGCGCGTTGGAGGTAAGTTTGCGAGAGTGCATAATCATGCATGGAACGGAACACATCTGCCGCAGCGACTAGCTGGCTACCATCTGGTGGCGCCGCATCGCCTGCCTCGCCTTCCATCTGGGCCAACGCAATCTGCCTCTCCGCGTCATCTGAATGGCCCTGTTCCGCCATGAGCTGGGCAATTGCCAGGCGAACACCAACGCGATCGCTGCCAGTCGCCGTAAGTGCTTTTCGAAAGCGTTCCATGGCAGCTGCGTGATCTCCCAGAGTGCTCAGTGCTTCCCCGGTCGCGATGTAAATATCACTTTGCGCCTCTTCTGTACGATTCGTGGCAGCCGGCTCGGGGTTAATATTGTGCTCGGCCAACAGCACGTTGTGAAATGTCAGAGCACGATTGCCCAGGTTGGCATAACACCTCGCGAGCAATGCATAGGCAGCTGCATTGTTGGGGGAGTCTTTCACCGCTATTTCAAGTTCAACGATAGCGTCATGGTAATGCCGTAGAGCGAACGAGGTGTTTCCGAGCCCGAGGTGCAGCGCGCCGTCGTCGGGCGTGAATTTCAACGCAGCCCTGTACTCGCCGGCAGCTCTGATCAGCATGTTCTGCCTGCCATAAGCTGTTGCGCGAATCACGTGGAATTGCTTCGAATCGCCGAGCGCCCGTTGTGCCAGCTCCGCTTCACGCAGGGCGATCTGCGGCTTATGCAGATCAAGACTGGCATACGCAAGTCCCAGGTGTGCCTCGCCATTGTCCGGCTCCCTTTGCAAGGCCGATTGAAAGTCACTGGCGGCTGCGCGCGCCTGGTGAAGATCGTTCAACATGTAGCCTCGGTTTACGTATGCCGTGACCACTTCCGGATCCCTCTCGAGCGCCTCGGTGAAGTCTTGCCGAGCCAACTCGCTAAGCCCTTGATGTTTGTGAACATAACCTTCAAGCAACGGTATATCAGGCTCTTTCGGAAGGATGCTGCGATACTCCGACGTCAGACTCAGCAGCTCATCGTACTTCCCCAGGTAGAGCAAATCGTAACCAAGATACACAACCACGTCCCTGTCTCGAGGGAGCACCTTGATTGCTTCGCTGCCGATCTCCGCAGATGCTCTATAGTCGCCCTGGAAGCTAAAATATCGTTCCTTCTCGCGAAGGATGTGAGGCTCCTTTTCCATTTCGCTTGTGACTCGGCCTAGCCATGTTCCAGCCAGGTTCGTGTTATGCGCTTCGATTGCGGCATTCATTCCGCCCGCAACAATCAAGGGCTTGCGGGGAGCCAGCGCGAACGCTCTCGTGTAAGAGTCCTGAGCTTTGGTGAACTCACGCCGGGACGCGTAGAAGTCGCCAAGCGCGAGGAATGGTGTGTATAAAGATGGATCTGCTGAAGCCAGGCGCAGAAAGTACTTTTCAGCATCCTGATCGCGCCCCACCTGGTGCGAAGCAAAACCTAGAGAGGTAAGCGCAAACCGGTTGACTGGATCGGCCGAAAGGATCTGCTTATACACATTGATTGCATCTTCTGTGTGACCAAGCTTCATCAAGATGTCTCCATCGAGTTGCAAGTTGTCGCGATTATTCGCGTTAATTGCGAGAGCCAACTTGATGTCGTCAAGCGCGCCGTCAAGGTTATCCGCATTCATCCTGATGAGCGCTCTCATGCGAAGAAACTGTGCATTGTCGGAATCCTGACCGCCTAGCTTGTTGATTTCCGCTTCGGCTGTATCGAGCTCCCGTTGAGCAGAGCTATCGTCCGCAAGATTCTTGTAGACCCCCATCAAATCCATATGCAACTGAATTCCATAGAGCGGCCCTTCAATTGGCCTTGCGGGCAGGTTGGTGATAGCTGTGTTGAATTCCCGAGCGGCCTCCTGGTCATGTTCCTGGAGTTTGGCAATCTCTCCGCGAATTGCGTGCAGCCTGTAATTGTTGGAATCAGCTTGCGCTGCTCGTTGCAAAAATGGATTCGCTTTTTCGATTGAGCCGGCAGCTACCTCGGCCTGCGCTGCGGAAAGTTGCAGACCGAGATCCCTGGGGGCGGCGTTGGCGGCTTGCGCGTAAGACCTGGCTGAATCATCCAGCTTGCCGTCAAGCAGATAGGTATAAGCGAGCTCAGCTGTGACATCGGGCTTCGGGCTGCGAATCGACTTGAGCGCGGCAATGGCTTCAGAGTAGTTTCCATTCTGCCTGAAGTATCCGGCCATCGATCTTTCGACGTCTGCGTTGCCGGGTGCGTGCCGTTTAGCTAACTCAAAATAAGTGTTTGCCTGATCCATTTGCTTGAGATGTTGGTAGCAGGTCGCTATCAGGAGCTCCGAGCGCGCGTCGGGCTTGAGCCGTTCCGCTTTGCCCAGCCAGTCGAGAGCAGCGGTGTAGTCTGTTGACGTCATTGAAAGCTCTGCAAGCAACAGCAAATCGTCTCTGCGCCTTGGATCGGAAACAACTACCTGCTTGAGGAGACGCTCAGCATCGTCGCCTCGTCCCATCACGCCATAGGTCTGCGCGAGACCGGATAGACCTTCAACAGACGAAGTGTGGAGGCTAAGACCACGCTTGTATGCATCCACTGATTCCTGGTACTTCCCATCAAGCCGCGCCGCGTATCCAAGCAGGAACCATAGCTGCGAATCACTCGGCGCAGCTTCGGCTGCACGCCTGGCGTAGTCAAATGCGAGCGCGCGATCGCCGCGCTGCAATGCCAATTCGGCGCCACGGGCGAGGCGGGCATTCTCAATATTCGATCCCCACCCCAAAGCCTGACTCGGTGACTTAGTCTGATCCGGTTGCGCTTGAGAACTCGCTGCGGCGTCCGGTTGCACAGTGTATACCTGCGCATGGACAGCGCTGGATACGGCCACAACAACGGCGACCAATCCACTCTTCAGGAATTCGCGACGAGCGATCACAGTATTCACCAGCGCAAAAATGCGTTAGCGATATTGGATACGAAAAGTTTATCTAGTGTTGTCTGCGGGAATGATTTGTCTATCTTGCAGATCGGGCATGGATGTTAGGGTCCGAAGGCAACCTTCAGCATCGCTCTTTGAATCCAACGATGTGCGCAATGACGCGCCAATTTGGACGACTGTCTCTTTCGAGGCTTTGGGACGGAGCACGTTTTGACAATAGGCAACCACTGAACGTGTTTGAGAATCCAACGACCTTTTTAAGAGGCAATTGTGCAAAGACCTAAAGCGATCGCCCTGTCACCGCAGCCTGTACCAATGAGCGTCATTTTGATGACGGCTGTCGTGATCCACCTGCCGCTGCTTCTCATGAAGTTGCCGTTGAAGTCATATGACGCAAACTTTCAGATCTTCTTTGCATCCCATTATGTTCACCACTGGTTCGATCCATGGAATGCGAAATGGTACGCGGGCTTTTCGCAAACTACATATCCTCCTCTACCGCAACAGTGGGTGGCCTTGGTCTCGCGGGTAGTGGGCCTGGACATGGCGTATATGGCAGTACAGCTTGCTGCCATATTGCTTCTGGTGGTTGGAGTGTATCGGTTTTCCCTGCTTTGGGTTAGCCAGCGCTCCGCATCCCTGGCAGCTCTGGCAAGCGTCTTCCTGGGCTCGGAGAGCTTCCTTGTTTATTCCGCGGGACAGTTAGGAACTACTTCTGCGGCGCCAATTTACTTGAATGCGCTTCCGTATTTGTTCGAGTGGGTACGACATGGCAAGTGGCGGTCCTTTCTCAAGGGGTCCGTGCTCTTCACTGCCGCTGCCGCCGCTCACCATGCTACGCTCCTTTTTGGTTCGCTCTTCTTCGCAGTGCCCATCCTTGTGCTTGCTTTCTTTGACTGCGTGGATGGAGAGCGAGTCTCTATGCCATGTTTTCTGGGGCGTACATTTTCGTTCGCCATTGTAGTGGGTGCTTCAATCGCAGTCGTCCTCCTTCCATTTTGGATTGCATTGATTCATTACCCCGTAACGCAGACTCCCATCCCGCACCCCAGCCGGGCAAACTTTATCCTAAGTCCTCAATGGGGCCTCAACTACTTCGTCGTGCCTTATGGCGCGTTGATCCTGGCGCTCCCGTTCATCTTCATGAGGGGCTCGCAAGTCGCTCAGCTTCGCCCTCTTCTTCTTGGCTTCTGGTTGGCGTTTCTCGTTGGACTTGGAGGAACGACTCCAGTGGGGCATCTCCTACTGGGACGAGCCTTCGACGTACTCACCATG
>CAYWMR010000004.1:19738-33932 GCA_964458965.1 uncultured Occallatibacter sp.
GCAATGGCAAGGTTCCTTCCCTGCATTAGGTTGTTGTCTGTCGTGTAGGGAAAGAGGGGAATTTTCTGCTGGGGCGAGCCTTCGACGTAATCAAAATGGAGCGATTCAGTTATTGGGCAACGTTGCTGGCTCTGCCGTTTGTTGGCCTTCTGGTCGCGGCACTCGTTGATCGGTATCACACGACCGCAACCGTTGGACTAACTCTTGCGGCAGCGCTCAGTTGCGCACTTGCGGTGGCGTGGGCAAGCTATAAGCCCGCTGATGGCGAAGAGTTCAACGTGGATTCGGTCGCGTCCTGGCTCAACCGCGACGGGCACGATCAATACAGGTATGTCACCCTGGGGTTCGGCAATAAGATCTCGCGATTGGCCATGGCAACGAACGCCAGTAGTGTTGACGGGGAATGGAACTCAGGCCGGATGCTCCCTGAGCTGACCAGCTTTGGTGCGGGCGCTCTGACAAGTGCAAAGTACTTCGGCCAGCCCGGCCTCGACGCGCTTCGAGCAATGCTCACACACGCTGAGTATTACGGCCTTAAATGGGTGCTTGTCCGCGATCACTACTACGATCCACTTCTGTCTTTTGCAGGCTGGCGCCCAGTGGACAGTCTGGAAGACAAGACCATCACCGTCTGGAGTAAAGACGGAGTGCCTCCTGCCCTGCCGATCAATTCACCTCAGGCGCCTTCTCACTGGCAAGGCATGATGTGGGGCATTCTTCCGTTCGGCAGCAGCCTGCTTGCAATCCTGGTCGTTCTTATTCCAGAGAAACAACTGTATGAAAGCAGAGCGGATCAACGTCTTGTTACCGATGCAGACCTGGCGCAAGGGAGGTTGGCATCGTGAACAAAGGCACAATACTCGCCGTCTTTCTGGGAGCAACCACCCTGGTTCTCGTAGTGGTCGGAACAGTGTGGCCCGTGCCATCCGCATTGGCGTATGCGGGGGGACATAGCATGTTGAATTCTTCTTCAACGGCTGAAGCTGCAGTGAGGAATCTTGGCGCCGATATCCAAGCTCAAGCCTGGGATAAGGCTTATGCCAGTCTTGCCAACAGAGCTCAATTCACCGAATCCGAATTTGTGCACGACTTGACGGGAGAGTACCCAAGCCTCCTCACCTACGCGGCCATTAATGATTTCGAAGTGCGCCCCCTGCATGCCTCCGATAGCGAAGCAGAGATGGATCTCAAACTGCATTGGGCCACCGTCGTCGGAATCTCAGCCCGTTCCTATGACCTGCATGTAGTTAAGCATGGGGATCAGTGGGAACCGGAATGGCCCATCGTGAGGCAGCCCACCGTCCCTCCTCAAGTTATCCCTGTTAACTATCTGCGGTGGGATGTGATCTATCGAGGCCCGGGAGATGACTGGGGAGCACAGGATGTGGAAGCGCCCCACGTGCGGATTGTGGATATGCATCCTATGGAGCGTGCTGACGGAGTGGTTATCGTCGGTGAGCTTCTAAACGAAGATGTGGTGCCCGCCTATGTGTCGGTCAGCGCGACCCTAATGTCAAAGAGCCAGTCGCAACTTGCGACCGAGGACAGCTTTGACAGAATCTCGCACTTATTACTTCCTAAACAGATAACTCCGTTTCTGATCAGGTTTCACAACGTGACATTGTCCCAGGTTGGCAGCATCCGTATAACGCCTCAGTCAACCCTGGTTCCAGCCTCGGCCGACCCGGTGATCGAAGTCGCAGACGAGCAGTTGCATGCTGCCCCCGACGCATCCCTGACTGGGCAACTCATAAACCAAAGCGGCCAGATCGTAAACGTCGCGCACGTTCTTGGAACGTTTTATGACAAGAGCGGCCAAGTGGTTTGGGTCGCCGACCAATATGTCGACCGCGCACTTTTGCCGCAAACACCCGTGCCGTTTGACATTCATATTCCGGAGGACCTTGCGAAGAGCGTGAGCAGTCAGCGCACGGTCGTAGCGACCTACAGTTCTGGAGGTGTTCTGTGAAACCGGGACTTCCAATCCTGTTGACCGGCCTAGCCGTTGCAGCCATCACCCCGGCGTTTGCGCAAGTGGAACGCATGAGTGTCCCAAAAACTGTTGAGGCTGGAGCCGCGTTCTCGATTCAGAGCACCGGAAGCGGGAAAGCAACGCTGTACATCATAGGTCCTTTGCAGGTGCTAAAGCGCGATGTGCGGTTGGGAGAGGCCATATCGTTCTCCCCAGGATCGCTCTGTTATGCCGGCCGTTACCTGGCCGTTCTTGCAGCAGAGGCGTTTACTGAAAACCGCTCATTCGATGTTGTACCCGCAAGTACACCTGCGAATCTAAGCTTCATAGCCAAGCCTTCGCGCCTTCCAGTTGGCTTGCATGATGGCATTACGGGAGCGGTGTATGTCTTTGACGGCTACCACAATTTGATTTTCGCTCCAACGCCAGTCTCCTTTGAGCTCTCAACTCCCGCCGGCACAGTGCAAAAGCGCACAGCAGTGACTAGCGGCGGGGCAGCCTGGACCTCTATGGACTCCACGGCTCACCAGGGCATTGACAAGTTTGTGGTTAAGGTTGGGGAAGTCTCCAGCACACGCATCGTTGCGCAAGTTCCAGGTGATCCGTGCGGGTTGAAGATGAGCGCTCGGCAGATGGGCGAGAAGGTTCAGCTAGTAACAGATCCGGTCCGCGACTGTAACGGAAACGCTGTTCCGGATGGGACCGTTGTGACATTCACCGCGAGGCATGGCGGCACGCAGTCCACGATTGACGAACCTCTAAAGCATGGGGTTGCGGAAGCGATAACGCAGGTCCACTCCGGAACAACACTGACGGTTGCGAGCGGAGTGGTCATGGGAAACCAGATTGAGTGGGACAAATGACTGGCCTAAAAACTGTCGTGATCCTATTCGCGGGCTTCTCGGCCATTGCAGAGTCGATGGCAGCTCAAGTGCCAGTGCGCGTGGCGCCGGCTCATCTTCAAGGACCGCGCTCTCTCGAAGAGCAGACCCAGGCGGCAGTAATTCGGGATTATCTTCAGGCGTGGCAAGGCTTCCACGCGGCGCTGGAGCAGAATCGACCAGAGTTGCTGGAAGGAGAGTTTGTTGGAACAGCAAGAGATCGACTCGCGGACACAATTCAACAGCAAGGCAAGCTCGGGATTCGAACGCGGTATCAAGATCGTTCGCACAATGTGCAGATAACCTGTTACACACCGGACGGCTTGTCCATCGAGTTGACAGACAATGTCGAATACGACGTACAACTCATCGAACACGAAAAGCTTCTGACGACACAGCGAGAACGCGCACGCTATGTCGTTGTACTTACCCCCGCCGAAGTGAGATGGAAGGTGAGGGTGTTTCAATCGGTGCCCGAGTGACGCCAACATTTCAGATCGCCGGTCACTGTTGTACCGGGAACGACCGCACGAGAACGAGACAGAGCTCTAGGCAATGCAGATTTTCAAATTCAGGAGCCAACCATGATTTCAGTGGTCGTACCAATCTATAACGAAGAGGAACTTGTCGTGCGGTTCCATGAGGCCGTGGCAAATGCCATGGAAACTTCTCATACACAATGGGAAGTCGTGTATGTAAACGATGGTTCAACGGACTCGTCTCTCAGATTGCTGAAGGGACTACAGAGCCTGGATTCCCACGTGGTGGTAGTGGAACTGTCCCGCAACTGGGGCCACATGGGCGCCATCTCAGCTGGCCTTCAGACTGCACGCGGTTCGGCCGTGATTCTTATGGATGGGGATTTCCAGGATCCGCCGGAGGTTCTTCCGAAGCTTATTGATGCCTGGCGGGAGGGTGGTGAGGTCGTGGTCGCGGTAAGAAGAAGCCGGCAGGAACGGCGCAAGATTTTGGCAAAGCTCTTTCCTCTGTTTTATAGGGTGATGGGCGCTCTCTCCGACTACCCTATTCCATTGAATGCAGGAATATTCAGCCTCATGAGCCGGAAGGTTGTTGATTCAATCAACCAAATGGGAGAGAGAAACCGCTACTTGCCAGGATTGCGAGCCTGGGTCGGATATCGGAGCAAGGTAATCTTCTACGATCGCCAGGACAGGCTGGCAGGGGATGGCAAGCTTTCATTCCTGAGCCGAATCAAGTATGCAATGGATGCGATTACAAGCTTCAGCTACAAGCCGCTGCGGCTAAGTTTCGCGCTCTTCTTCCTCGCAAGCTCCATGTCTGCACTGCTGGTACTTTGCATGCTTATTTCCAGCAGCTCAATAGCAACTGCTGGATTCGGCGTGGGCGCGGCAGTGTTTTTTGTCGGTGGCCTGCTGCTTCTCTGCATGGGTGTGCTGGGCGAGTATCTAGGGCGTGTATACGACGAGGTGCGGAGCCGGCCACTGTCTATCATCAACAGGGTCTATCAATCCGGGTCACTGCATACGTCTCAGGTCGGGATGATCGCAGTTCAAAGCGACAAGTACCAGAATAGGAACGCCACCGAGGCGGCGTAAGGGCGACGCACCATTCGTCCTTCGCCGCAAGGTTCGTTACACGATATCCCATCCAGATGTGGACCACTATGAGTGTCGCAAATGGCTCGGCGCACAATGCGAATACCCTGCAAGCCCGATTAATCTCAGGCAGCGTTGTGTTGCTGTCTGGCTCGGGGTTGACAACTGTAATCAACCTTGCCTACAACATTGAAATTGCACGGTTCCTGGGACCAAGCGGCTTCGGTCATGCAACTGTTGTTTACACTCTCCTCACTTTGATCTCTGCCGTTACGCTTTCATTTCAAGTCATCTCAGCAAAGGTGGTGGCACAGCAGAACTCGGTAGAAGGCAAAGCTGCGGCATTTAGCGGGTTCCATCGAAGTGCCTGGGGATTCGGGATACTGATTGCACTCCTGCTCGTGGTGTTTCAGGGGAGTATTGCAGTCTTTCTGAATCTGCCCGATCCCAGTTTTGTGGCTACGCTGGCAATTGGAGCAGCGTTCGATGTACCCCTGGGAAGCCGGCGAGGATATGTGCAGGGTACATACGGCTTTCGCCGTCTTGCCGTAAATCTTGTCGTGGAGGGAGGGTTCCGGCTTGGCGGATCGATTGTCCTCATCCTATTGGGCCTTGGTGTCAAGGGCGTGATTATCGCCAATGCGGCGGCCATCGCGATCGCCTATCTCACCATTTCACCCATCCCTACGGCGCGTGTGGCAAATCCGATTCGCTCTTCGCATGCTATGCGCGAAATAGGCAACGCAATGATTTTCTTTGCCGGCCAGGTGCTCATTAATAATTGCGACATAGTGCTCGTGAAGCATTTCTTTTCCGCGACGGAAGCTGGTCTGTATGCGGCTGTGGCGATGGTCGGCCGGGTGATTTTTGCCTTCTCTTCCTCAGTCGTCAATAGCATGTTCCCGCTTGTCGCCGGCTCTCCCGATGAGGAAAGGGGAGGTCTCCGAGTCATCGCGACCGCGCTTTTGCTTGTATTTGGAACAGGGTCGGCTCTGGCCCTCGGTTTACGTATATTGCCTCCGAACATTTGGACAGCGTTCTTTGGATCTGAATTCGAAATTGCCGGGAAGTATAACCTGCCCTATCTTCTGACTCTCTATGCCATAACCACAATTGTCTACTCGCTTAGCGTTGTGATGATCACCTTTGAAATGTCCTATAGGATTGCCAAGACGAGTTGGTTGCAGTTGGCGCTCAGCGGTGTGGTCGTCGTCTCCATCTGCCGCTTTCATTCCTCCCTGCACCAAGTTATCGTCGTGCAGCTGATACTGATGGCTGTGTTGTTCGTCCTGGTGGGTTTGCCACTGCTGGTGAACTCGCGTACAAAGTCGAAGAGCGCATTGCAGACTAGAACCATCCGGCCAGCCAGGTTGATCCGACGCGTGTCGGAGGATGAGGTTGTTGCCGAGTTTCTTAAGAGTGAAGTGAATGCTCCTGAATTGGGGCAGCACCAGGCGACTTTTCGAAGGGTTCTAACCAACCCGGATCTAAACGATGCGGGCGACAATGCGATACGGCGCGCACTGCTATTCATCAGGCACCGTTCGCTCTGGGAGGAGATTCCAACCGGGACCAATTGGTACGAGTTGGAAATCGACGAAGCAGACTTCGGACAGATCAGGGCGTTTCCCCGCGCCCAATGGCGAAAGCTCGCCCGTGGCCGTTTCTCAATTGACCACATTGTCTACCGTCTGCGCACTCTCGAACACAAAATCGATGCTCAATTCCTGGATAAGATCAGGAGGATCCGCGATCAGTTTCTTGAGGATGATCCCGGCTTCGGTGCTGTTATTCTGATCGGCCTGAACGACAGTGAACCTCTTACGATCCTGGATGGAAACCACCGGGTAGTTGCAGCGCTGCTCTCGTCGCCAGGCAGTCTGAAGAGCATTCGGTTTTTGTGCGGCCTGTCTCCACGAATGACAGAATGCTGCTGGTATAACACTAACCTGTCGACACTCTTTCGCTATGGGAAACACGTGCTGGCGCACGCTATTCGTAATCCGGAAACCGAACTCGCACGCTTACTTGAAGAAACCGGAGGATGAGGTGAATTGGAGTGCCATGCACTACCGCCAATCGCTTGTACTGCAATCAACCCCATGGTCTTGGAAACAGAGAAAAGAGCAAGCAAGAATGGAGATTAGGACATGATCATGACACAGAGACCTTCCTCTGTTGCGGTGTTGCGGCTGCCGGAGACATTCAACGCGGAACGAGAGCGAGTGTTCTTGAGCGAGTTGGAAAACCGCATGGATGCAATCCGTCCTCGCATTGTGCTGGACTGTTCCAATCTTTGCGATCTGGGCAAGCCAACTATTCATCTGCTGCTCTGCTGCCTGGAAGAGGCTATGAAACGAAACGGCGACATCAGGCTCGCGGCTATTCCGGCTGGATCATCGATGATTTTTGATTTCTCCGAATTAGAGGGTCTCTTTGAAGTTTTTGACACGATATCTGGTGCAGTAGATAGCTTCCGGCCGGTTGCTCTGGAGTTGCACGCCGAACGAGCATAGTTTGCCTGGTTTCCGGAGGACGAAATGAAAATGTCGAGTTATCGATTAAGGAGACAGTTAGCTGGTGGCCTTGTCTTTCTTTTAGCAGGATCTTCGACGGCATACTCCGCGGGAATTCCGCTACAAGCGCAAAGCCCCCAGCAATCGCAAAGCGCTCCCACGACGAATGATAAGTCGCAGCCCGCGGCGGCTGAATCCCAGAGTTCGCAGACCGGTACTTCACAGGCCGGCTCAGATCAATTGCCGAACGGACTTACAAAGCCCGTCGGCACTGCGGCTGCCCCAGTTGCGACGGTTACCGGCGTTACCGCCTCCAGACCTGTTGGGGCTGCGATTGCGCCGGCAAAACAGCGGCGCGCTCGGGCTATTCTGATCCGCGTCAGTATCGTGGTTGGGACTGCAGTAGCCGTCGGAACAGTCGTGGCACTTTCGCGGGCGAGCCCAAGCCGGCCAAATTGATCTCTAGTCGAATGGCCCATGAAACTCCGGAGCATGGCTATGCCTGCAAAATCAATCGAGCGTTCGACTCGCCTTGTAAGTTTTTCTGGCATTGATGGCGCTGGGAAGAGCACGCAGATCGAAGCACTCTGCGACCGTTTGAGAGAGGACGGATTGCAATTCCTGGTAATCAGGTTTTGGGATGACATTGCCAGCTTGACAGGGTTTCGAGAGGCTGCCGGGCACACCCTGTTTAACGGCGACAAAGGAATTGGCACGCCGTCGGCACCAATCAACCGGAAGGACAAGAACATCAGGTCATGGCCCATGACCGCAGTACGACTGTTCATCTATGTTCTGGATGCCATTTCTACCCGGCGGGCGGTGAAAGATGCATTACGCTCCGGAGCTGATATTGTCATCTTTGACCGGTATATGTATGACGAGTTAGCCAATCTGACATTGTCCAACGCCGTCCTTCGCTCCTATGTCCGGCTGATTATGAAGTTTGTACCAAGGCCGCATATCAGCTACTTCCTGGATGCCAGTCCGGAGATGGCTCGCGCGAGAAAACCAGAGTACCCACTTGAGTTCCTCCGCACGAATCGTCAGTCTTTTATCAGCTTGCGGGACCTGATCGGCGGCATCACTGTAATAGGCCCGATGCCGCTCGATGAAGTGACATGGGCAGTCACCAGCCGCACCCTGAATGAGCTCTTGCTAAAAACACTTGACTCATAATTGAGAGCGATTCCAGCCATTTTAGATGAATGCACCGGCTATCTTCAGACGATGGAGTTACGTCTGAAAGGGCATGCCGCGTCCGTTTGTCAGGCCGCGCAACTCTGGTCCGATCAAGCCTACAAACTGGCAGAATACTACCAATGACGGCCCCACACTACGACGAAAGTTGTACTTGAAATCGGCCTCACTATTGGTGATTCCGGATTATCGAAACGAATTTCAGTCGGATGCAAGTTGTATTGGCGGGGATGCCTGAATTCGAAGTTTTTTCCTCTTTGGCGATTGATGCGTTAAAGAAAATATGTAAGGATGTCGTTGGTACGCACAGAATCCTATTGCGCGCAGATGCTTGAAGACTCAGCGGCACAAGGGGAGAAGTGTAACGTACCGATTGGGCGGACTGACCAATCGTTGTCTGCATCGATCAGTTTCGGCCGGGTGTAGTGTTTCGACCGGAACGAAGTAAGCCCGCAGAGGTGAACGCCACTTTGCGCAGCAAGACCTCAATTGCATCGAAAGTAACTTGCGATTGCTGGTGGCTGGATATTTCTAATCAGGCGTATCACGTTTCTGCCCGTAGAACAGCCGTGTGAAATATAAGAGCTTGTCGCGTTTCTTCGATTAACGGAGCGCCCAGGATTTGTGTGCCCGAAAAGAGAGCACTTTTTGCACGGGCATGCGAGTGCTGAGCAACGATGTTTCGAGTGATTTCCATGCGCGATGTGTCATTGAAGCCACGCTCCACCCCGTTCAATGTAGATGCGGGCAATCGCAAAGTAGTTGCCGCAAGGCAGGCAACTTTCTACCGGCAAATTACCTTGAGCACGCAACAGCGGTTTTTTGCGAACCATTCATTGAAGCAGAACCAATCCATTTGCAAAGGAATCCAATGACGACCCTCCCCCGGCTCTCTCTCATTTCTTTCCTCATGGTTGCCCTGTCGGTGCCCGCACTGGCAGGCGTTACCGTTAACAGCCCTGCCAACAGTGCCGAACTTGCATCGCCCTTCACGCTGTCTGCCTCTGCCACTACTTGCTCTTCGCAGACCGTAGGCGCAATGGGATATTCGCTCGACAATAGTACCGATACGACGATTGTGAATGGTGAAGCCATAGACGCCGCCGTCGCCTCCGCCGCGGGCGCTCACACGCTGCACGTCAAGGCCTGGGGCGAAAAGGGCGCCTCTTGCGTAACCGACGTCGCCATCAACGTCACCACAGTCAGTAGCGCCGTTTCTGTGGATTCAATCAGTGTCAGCGCCATTCAGGCATTGAGCGATTGGAATGCAGTCAACGACATCGGCACCAGTGGCGGCAGTGCAAGCGGCGCCATGAGCATTGTCAACTCACCCTCGCTCAGCGGATTCGCGCGTGAATTTACCACTGCTTACAAAGACTATGGTGGTGAACGCTATGACGTTTTGTTTGGAGACGATGCACTTTCCACTAACTTCTTTTACGACGCATGGGTTTACCTGAAAGGCCCTTCAGCTTCGATCGCCAATGTGGAGATGGATTTGAACCAGGTAATGCCAAATGGTCAAACGGTAATCTTTGGTGTGCAGTGCGACGGCTGGTCGGGCACCTGGGATTACACTGCCAACGCGGGAACTCCTGAGAAGCCTGTCGACACATGGCTGCACTCCAAAGCAGCGTGCAACCCGCGTACCTGGAGCACCAACACCTGGCATCACGTTCAAATCAGCTACTCGCGCAACGACTCCGGTGAAGTCACATATCAGTCGGTGTGGTTCGATGGCGCCGAATCGAGCATGAACGCCACGGTGTCCTCCGCGTTTGCGCTGGGATGGAGCCCGGCTCTGCTGACCAACTTTCAAATAGACAGTTACGCAGCTGGCAGCGCATCCTCCACAGTGTACCTGGACAACTTGACCATCTATCGCTGGTGACGGAACAGGTAGTTCCTCAATTCGCTGAGCCGGCACTAACCGCAGCGCTATTCATGAACATGATCGTGGTGGTGATCGTGATCGTGCGGGTGCGAGTGGGTCACCCCGTCGTGGGTGTGCTCATGCGAGTGGGTGGTGCCGGGGGGAACGGGCGGCTCGTGGGTATGATCGTGATGCTCGTCGCCGTGGGTATGCTCGTGCGTATGCGCAACCTTATCGTGGGTGTGCGGGTGAGAATGATCGGACATGGATTCCTCCTGGTGGGTTGCGGGCCGATAGTGTGGACGCGGTGTGCCGGGGACGGCCGTGGGCTGACAGATTCAGGCTGACAGATGTATAGCAGCACCGGGTTATGTTTGGGAAGAAGCAGAAGCGAAATCCCCTCTGCACTGCAAATGCGTGCTAATACTTCAGTTGCCGATCGCGGTGACGAAGGGAGCCGGGTTTTGAATGCAATCGCCTTGTGCCCGGTTGCGATGGCCCAGACCTGAGCAGCCCGGCAGAGCAGCCTGAAGCCAGACCGCCCCATGCCTTCTCTTGCTGTGCCAGTGCGGACTATCCGCGATCAGGGACGCCAGGGGTGGCGATTAAGGTTGCGGGACAGCATCAGCTTAAGTGTTAGTTTGTCGGACCCGGCGGTCAAACCGTACCCAATACCGCTTTCAATGCTAAGACCGAGTAACTTGCCGCCGGAATAATTCGTAGTCGCCCAGACTTCGTGAAATTGCTTGGAAATTGGGTCGAAGCCGTGCAGCGGGCCGAAACTGTCATACTCTTCGGCGGCAATGGCCCACCTTTTATTCAGGTTGTAAGCCACTCTGCCCGCCGGGTTGTACTGCAGGTTGCCGGGCCCGCCCGAGTAGTCCGTGTCGACAATCGGGTTGTAAATGAAATCCCATGGATGCAGGTGCAGCCCCAGAATCGGCCTGATCTCAGAAGTAATGGTTCTCGGCTCCCAATAGCTCCGATTGACGCTGAACTCAAAATTGGCCGCGTAGAAGAATTTGTGGTCGTGAGCGTTGGGTCGGACGAACAGTTCTCGAATTTTGAAGCCGTTGATCGTCGCGCCGTAGTTTGAAGAATGAGGCGAGGTCACGGGGAGATAAAGTCCTTGTTCGAGCCAGGGGGTAACGCCATATGCCCATTCGGCAGTTACTTGATAAGAATGGTTGGCGACGATTGCCCCAGGGTAGTCGGGGACCGTGCGTCCCTTAGGAGTGAAGTTGTTGTGGATCATCAGATTGAATATTCCGGGTGGCGCGATCTCTCCGTCGTAAACCTGGATCTCGTCGGTTTGCGCAACAATCGACGCGGGCACTGAGCATAGACAGATCGAGACCAATGCAGCGGCGCGCATATTCATCTTGCCGACGGGAATCTGCATTTTCGGCGTCAATTCTCCCGAGGGTGTAAGACTTCCGATGCAAACACAACTGAGGTGCTAAGCCGCGTCGCGGACGCCTAGTTCGAGATCGTCAAAGCGGCGCCACTTATAGATGGCGATCGATGCGATCCAACTGACAGCAAAGAGGGCGATGATGGCGTAGCCGAGCAGGCCGAAATTGTCGTTGAGTTTACCAACCAGGCCCCAGACTCCACCGGTCAGGTGGAATTGGCCGGCAAGCAGACCAAGGGCTTCGATGCCGCCGACGGCGAGGGCAACCACAACCGAGACGGAGGTGATGGTGATGTTGTAGTAGAGCTTCCGGATCGGCTTGACAAAGGCCCACCCGTAGGCCCCCAACATGAGGACGTTGTCAGTGGAATCGATCAAGCACATGCCGGCGGCGAACAGGACCGGAAAGACGAGGATGGAAGAGAATGAGAGTCCCTTTGCCGCCTCGGCCGCGGAGATGCCAAGCAAACCAATCTCGGTTGCGGTATCGAACCCCAGGCCAAACAGGACACCGAGTGGATACATGTGCCAACTGGATTGGATCAGGTTGAACATGGGGCGGAACATTCGGGAAAGGAAGCCGCGGTTGCCCAGCAGGAGGTCAAAGTCCTCTTCGACATATGGTTGGCCCCTGCGAACCCGCATGAAACTCCGGAGCACCGACTGCAGCACAACGATATTAACGATGGCGATAGCGAACAGGAACAGAGCCGACACCAAAGTGCCGATAAGTGCTCCAATTTCCCGGACGGCGTCGATGCGATTTTGGAGGGCGAGCGCGGTGGCTGCAATGGCAATTGAGCCGACAATTACGATGGTGGAATGCCCAAGCGAGAACATCAGTCCAACAGCGATAGGCCGCTTGCCTTGCTGCATCAGCTTTCTGGTGACGTTGTCGATGGCTGCAATATGGTCGGCGTCGACCGCGTGGCGAAGTCCGAAACTGTATGCGAGGAACGCGGTGCCCAAGAGAACCGGAAACCGATGAAATGCAAAGAAAGCCCAGCACCATGCGACCAGATTGAAGGCCGCCAGCATAGCGTACAGTGCAATAACCCTGGCTTTGACGCTGCCCGGCTCATCATTGACCAGAGACCTGAGGAAGGATGGCATTGAATTCCTTAGGAAACGCGCGACAACGGCAAGAGAATCCGAATCCGAAAGAGAACGCGGCCGTCCAAACTGTGACGCCATGGGCAGGCGGCGGGATTCCCCAAGCCATTTATTGTCTTGAACCAGCGTAGCACGATTACCAAATAAGTGCGAAGCTCAAATCGGCCGAGGCAGGAGAATTCATCGGTCGAACCATGCAGGAGGATGCCGCGGCAGGAAACCATTGAGGAGGTGGATTTGCCTGTCGATTACCAGGCGCGCGACCATTTGGGCCCTGCTTTATCTTCGCCGCGAAGCCGGGCATCTATACCCGCGTTGAATTCGATCAGGCGGCCAAAGATCCAGAGCAGGTCGGAGAGGCGATTGAGATAGGCGAGGACTTCCGGTTGGACTACCCCGCCGTTTTCCACAAATCGCACGACGTTTCTTTCCGCGCGCCGGCAGACGGTGCGAGCGACCTCGTAAGCCGCGGATTCGGTGTGCGCGCCGGGAAGCGACCAGTCGGACAGGATACCCTCGGTGGCTTCGATCTTGTGAACGAGACCGGTGAGCATTTCGACATCTTCTGTGGAGAGAGCGGGCGGCTGCTTGCTCTTCTCCGGCGGCGTTGACAACGCAGAGCCGAGCCGGAAAAGCGTGCGTTGAATGGTTTCGGTCCAGGCAGCAATCTCCTGATTGCGACAGATGCTTCGGGCAAATCCGAGAACTGTATTCAACTCGTCTACAGAACCATAGGACTCGACACGAAGGTCGGCCTTGGAGACTCGAATTCCGCCGGCTAGACCGGTCTGTCCGGTGTCGCCTGTTTTGGTTGAAATGCTCATGCTGAATCTCCTGTGGCCGAGGATTTTGGCGATTGCTTCGATGACAACGGGGCTCGGAAATCCAAGCCGCTTGTGAACGAAATGAACGCGTCTCTCGCTGCTTCGCCGTGCCTGGCGCAGTTGGTACGGAAAACCCACGTTCTAGTGCGAGTGTGCGGCATGCTTGAGGCTGGCGCCGGAATTGGTGAGGACGAGCTTGCCGAGTTCGACCCCGCGCAAAGCAAGCATCCCGTCCGCCATCGCCTGAAGGTCTTTGCCGCGGCCTTTCATGATGATTACCTCAAGGCAGTAATGGTGATCGAGGTGGATATGCGTGGCCGCCAGGATCATGGCGCCGGCATGGTGCTGAATTTCAGTCAGCTTCTGCGCAAGATTTGGAATGTGATGGTCGTAAACAATGGTCAGCGTGCCAACCACAGGCTTGTTCGACTGGACCATCACCGACAGCAGCCTTTCGCGAATAAGATCGCGGAAAGCCTCTGAGCGGTTTTCGTAACCGCGTTTGGCAATGAGCCGATCGAATTCCTTTAACAGACTGTCTTCAAGCGAAACGCCGATTCTGCTCAACTCCGGCATAGTCATTCTCCATCCCGATTGTAATGCGGAGGCAGTGGTTTGGCGGCGGATTTGTCAAAAGCTTCTGCCTAACGAGAACCGCGCCAGAAACGGTTCGGTGGGGTGCGTAACGCGTCCGAATTGCGGCGGAGTGGTTACTGCATTTGAAGTGATCTGGTAGACATAGGCGTAGTCAATGTCGGCATCTTTGCGATTAAGCATATTCAAGAATTCGGCCGTAACGTGCCATTTCTTTAAGAATTGATAAC
>CAYWMR010000005.1:0-33914 GCA_964458965.1 uncultured Occallatibacter sp.
CCGGCCTCCCGGCCGGCTGTCGCGTGGACCTCCCGGTCCACGCCGCACTCCACACCATTACGAAAAATGCCCTGGCAGGGCGGATTGCCGCCCTGCTGATTGTTTTCCTCAGTCTGTGGACTGGATTGGCGCAGGCACAAACGCCTTGCGCGCCGCCGGACCAGATGAAGCCGCAATTCGCAGACAAGCCCAACGCCGCGGCATACAACGATCTGGGCATCTGGTTCGCCGGCCAGAAGCAGTACGCCTGCGCCGCCGACGCGTTCGCCACTTCGTTGCAGATGGAACCCACACAAAAGGACCTGCCCCATATCGCCTTCATGTTCGGGGTCGCCCTTTACTTTTCCGGCGATCAGAAAGAAGCCATCGGCGCTTTGCAGGAAGCCGAGCAGCTTGGCTACCGCGACATCAAGCTTCATGTCATTCTGGCAACGGCCCTGGACGCGGCGCACGAAATCAAAGAGGCTGAGAACGAGTGGCGCGAGGCTCTCAAGTTCGACCCGGAGTTGTCGACCGCTTTGGATGCGCTATCGAACGACCTGCTTGCCGACGGCGATTTCAAAGGCATGATCGCCACCCTGGAACAACCGCGGCTTCTGGGCCAGCGAACGCCGCAGCAGAGCCTGAACCTGGCAGCGGCATACGCCGGAGTTGGCAGTGAAGAAAAGGCAGCGGTGGTGCTGCGCGACGGGTTGAATACGTCGCCCGACTCGCTCACCCTGGCCAACCAGTTGGCTGAAGCTCTTGTGCAGTTGAAGCGCCCGGATGAGGCGCGCACGGTTCTTGAACTGGCGCTGGAACAGCATCCCGGCGACGCCCAAACTGCAACTCATCTGGCCAAGGTGCAGGCCGTGCTCGGCAGTGGAAGGTGATTCTTCAGGGAGCCTCAGAACAAGTCGATGCTTAACAAGTCGATGCTTTGAAAGGGCACGACTTCAGTCGTGCCGCTGATACAGCAAAATGCATCTGGGCTTTGGCCCCTGAGGGAAGCTCGGGGGCCCTGGAACTTGATCAGATCTTCCCCGGCGGGAAGAACTTGTCGCCAATAAGAACAGGCCGACTCCTATTCCTTTTCGACGCCATCCTTTTGGGTGCGGAACATTGCAATAGCCTCAATTTCAACCAGCAACTCAGGCCGGCAAAGCTTGGCCTCGATGCCGGTGGATGCTGGCAGCGGATCGAGACCCTGCTCCTTGAGGAAGGCCGTGCGCTCTTCGTTGAATGCATCGTAGTCGCGATCGATATCGCGCAGGTAGCAGGTGGTGCGCACAATGTCGTGCCACGTGCACCCCTCGCTCTCCAGCAGGCCGGTGATGTTGGCCAGCGTGCGGCGCATCTGTGCGCGGAAGTCGCCTATATGGACGCTTGCTCCGCTTTCGTCAATCGATGCGGTGCCCGAGATGAGCAGGATCACCAACCCATTCAGGTCGATCCTCATGCCGCGCGAAAACGAACTTGGCTTGGCGTACGCGTAGGCTTCGTTGAGCACGCCGTGATTGGTAATGGCGCGCTTGACGATGGGAGCGCGTGCAAGGTTGGCAAGAACTTCTGCGAATTCATTCATGGATATGCCGGTTCTTTGTATTCTAGCAATCTTGTGGGACTCCCGGCCAACGACTCCTCTCGTGAGAGGCTCAGCGCGCCGATTCCGCCGCTCGCGGCAGGCATTCCGGCGATGGCCCGGGGTGCGAAAGCTACTTGCTGTTGCCGGCCACACCGGAGGCCGCTTCACCCCTCAGCGGCAGCTTCACTTCCATCGTTCCCGTGCGATTGTTCAGGGTGTCCCGGACCGCTAACCTTATCCATGCCGCTCCCGGCGGCACTTCGAGCTCCTGTTCGGCGTGGAAAATCCCTCCGGATTTTCCGTTCGCGTCCGCCCCGGTTGGGGCCTGGCCTTCGTTCAACATGCTGTTGAGCAGTTTTCCTTCCCCATCGTAGGCCGCCGCTGCAAACTCCAGCACTGCGGGCTTTCCGCCGTGCGCAGCCAGCGATTTCAACTGCGGATCGAAAACACCATAGTTGATGGCGTATTTCTGCAGCTTCACCGGAGTCAGCGGTTTCGGTGTGGTATCCCTTTTCCGCGTCCGGAAGTACGCTGGCGAATCCTCAAGTTGCGCCATCTGCTCCGCGGTGGCCATCACCGGCTCACCCTCGGCGGTCACGTGGGCGCTAAACAACATGTCGTGCAGCATGGGCGCGCCATGTTCAATATTCGCGTAAAGCGTATCTGTGGTTTTGGCGGCTAGAAAGCGAGCCTGCACCTCCTCTTTCTTGTGCTGGTTCTGCACGTCCTCGCTCGACACGGTGTAGTAGAGAGTACGGTAGATCACCGTGTATCCCATGCTCTTCGCGCTCCCGAGCGTTACCTCGATGGTCCGAGGGTTCTCGTCGAGTTTCTTGTTCGATGGATCATAGGTGAGCGTGTAGTAACTCTCTCCGTTTTCCACGGCCTGGTCCATCATCTGCTCTACCCGGTTGTTGCCGTAGTACGCACGGCCGCCTGTAGCGCCGGCGATGGCATCCATCTGCCGGCCGGCCATAACCGCATCTCCACCCTCGTTCTCCGCCTGGTTGCCTTTGAGGTCCACGGGATAAAGCGCAATCTGGCTGCGCATCAAGGCCGCGTAGGTCTGCTTGATCATTACCTTTTGCAGGTCTGTCAGATTCAGATAGTCGGTGCCCGCCACACTGGAAGAGCCCACTTGATTATTGCCCACAATGGTCGGGCCGACAGGTATGGGAAAGTAGCCGGAGAGCCAGATCAGATTCTTCCGTCCCGGGATTCCCGACAGATACTCCGCAAGAAAGGTGAGATTACTCATCACTGCGCCGGAGTCCTGGTATCCGAACACTCTTCCTTCAATAAAAACCTGGGGCAAGTGCGGACCGGGCCCCTTCGACAGAATGGCCTCGCGAAGCACCGCGCGGTCGCTCGTGAACCCCTGAATCATGTGCATGCCAGTCGCATTCATCCACAGCGAAAAACGGGTCCCGGGCGCCGCGTGGTCCACAAAGTCCAGCAACTGCTTGCGCACGTTCCCCTGGTCTTCCAAGTCCGTGTTGACCATGTCGTAATAGAGCACATAGAGCGGTCCCCGCTCCGCTTCGACGGGCTCGTTGACGAAGGTATTCGTTGGCAGCGGCGGCAGTTTTGCAGGAGTAAAGCTGGGCTGGGTCCCATCCATGTAATCGAAGGAGAGAATTCTCTGCGGCTTCTTGTCTTCCGTGACCGTGAAGTCGTCTTTGCTCAGGCCAAGCACAGGCTTTCCGTTCTTGTCGGTCACCACCACGTCCACTGGAACCCTGTTCACTTCCAGACGGAGCAGCGGGACGGGCTGATTGGAGCTGGAATTCCTCGTCCCCGACCCAGATCGGGACCCGCCTCTCTGTGCCGAAGCTTGATTGTGAATTGCCAACGCGAGCATCAGGGCGATGACCAATCCCCCAAAAGCTCTCCGCGAAATGACCATGATTCCTCCGTTTGCCTGCCTATTCAGTTTATCCCTGCCCGGGGCCGATTCGCGCTCAGCGCACCCCAGGGGCCAGGGAGTCTCCTTTAACATGGCGCACACTACCGGCGCTCAGGATCCGCTTAAAAAAAGAACTGAAAACCGGACGGGATACGCAGTAAATGGTTGGATGCTCGAATCGAGCATGGGGAGTCCCATCAACAATTAGACTGGACCGGCGCCCCTGCGGTTATGACGGCAGTTGTAGATCGAAAATTCCGGAAGGAGCAGGGGGTTTCAACCCCCTGAAAACGCGGCAAATCGACCTGGCATTCAGGCCCGGCCCTCGCGCCGCCAGAGCAATGTAAATCTATGGTACGAGCACAACTTCACGGCAAAACCTGTTTGATCACCTTGAGCAGATCGTTGCCTGAAACTGGTTTCACCAGCCAGCCGGTGGCGCCCGCGCGCTTGCCTTCGTCGCGCTTGCCGGCCTCGCTTTCGGTGGTCAGCGTCAATATGGGGATGAACCGGAAGCCGGGCAGCGCACGCGCTTTCCCAATCAACTCCATCCCCCCCATCACCGGCATATTTACGTCGGTGAGGATCAGGTTGGGCTTGGCCCCGGCCTTCAGCTTGTCCAGCGCCAACTGGCCGTTGCTGGCGGTTTCAACCTGATAACCGCCCATCGTGAGAGTGGTCTTCAGGCTCATCAGCATGGTGGCGGAATCGTCAACAACGAGAATTGTCTTGGCCATGGGAGTCTCTTTATCCTCCAGAATTCAATGCCGCTTCCAGCCATGCTCGCTGACCGGCGTTTTGCGCCAACCGGAAATGCCGGCCCACGTAGTTCATCGTCAAAATCGAGCTTAAGGATAGCGGCAATTTAGGGCATGCCGCTGGTACTCTCCAGGGGCGCGCTTCCGCAAGTCAGAACAGTTCGATGGCGGGGCGATCAAGAACCTGCTGCGCCAGGCCCCCGGTAACCGCGAGGTGAGCCGCATTCTGGCTGGCCATGCTGTGGTGATCGGCGCGGCTGTCCAGCAGATCCCTGAACGTGGTATCGAAGAGGCCGTCCCATCCGGGACGCTCCGCCAACTCGCTCACCTTCATCAAGTGATCGCGCATCTCCGTGAGCGAGGTCTGCACGTGCTCCAACCGTTGCCGCATCACATCCTGGAATTGAATGTGCCCCATGACCTCCGCCAGCCTGTTCGCCGTCTCCGCATAGTTTGCATCCACTCCGGTT
This sequence comes from uncultured Occallatibacter sp., assembly GCA_964458965.1. GTDB lineage: Bacteria > Acidobacteriota > Terriglobia > Terriglobales > Acidobacteriaceae > Telmatobacter. Next base: position 4,699 of record CAYWMR010000005.1, read on the forward strand.
ATCACATCCAGAAGCAAGTCGCTGCTCGAGGCAAACTCACTCTGCATCTCCGCCAGGTCTTCGACCAGATGCTTCATCACGTCGTCGGAGTCGTGCCGGCTCAGCGCGGCCTGCGCGTCGGCCATCTCACATTCCACTTTCCTGGTGGTTGCATCGATTTTTGAGGCGATGTCCGCGGCGGCCTTGGTGGTCTGCACGGAGAGTTTCCTTACCTCGAATGCCACCACGGCAAAGCCCCGCCCCGCACTGCCGGCGCGCGCCGCTTCGATCTCCGCATTCAGGGCCAGCAGACTGGTTTGCTGCGCGATTCTGGTAATCATTTTCGTCAGCGGAGTCAGAGACAGCATCTCGTCGCCCAGAGTATGAATGTGCCCGAAGTTATGGCGCAGCTCATCGATTTGCACCTCGAACTGGGCCTGAATCGCCGTGAAGATCTGCCGGTTGCTTTCTACGCGCGATCGGGTGCTTTCCGTCAGGTCCTTGCCGCTCTGGATCGAGTCATGAATATGCTGCCTCTGTTCGCCTGCGCCGGTAATCAGCCGGTCGAGCTGACCAATGGCCTCGACTACCTCGTGCTCCGACTCGGCCAGTGAGCCGCCAATCTGCTCGTGCATCACATCGATATACGGCGCGGCGGTTTTGATGTCGGTTCTGACCGCCATATAGGCCGCCAGTGTGCGCGATATTTCTTCAAAGTTATGCTCCCCGAATGCCCACATGTCGGATACCGAGATGCGGGCCTGCCTCCAGTTCGCTCTTTGAACAATGAGAAAGGGCAGAATATTGAGAATCGCCATTAAACCCGCAATACGCACCAAATCGGGGACTAGCTTCAGGCCCTGGGTTTGCCTCAAGGCCACAAACAGAAGTACGTTGCAGACGAATCCAATCGCAGTTTGGCCTGCGATCCGGTTTCGGATTTTATGCAGTCGTGAATCGCGTTCGTTCATGATGATCTCATCTGTCGAGTTCTCTTGAAGCCGTTAATACACCAACCCCGCGCCGCGCACCTGGTCCCGCGGTACAGCTTGTTCATCGTCCACATCGGCGCGGAGAATAGCGGAAAATCCTATTCAAGTTGTTTCTGCGCAGGATCAAAACCGCATCGACAAGCAATTGAACCGTTGTGGTCCGCAAATTCGCTCCCGCGCATCGCAAGCGCATACGATTCGATTCATCTCAAAAGCTCCGCGGGATTCTCGCGCTCCAGAGCATCCTGCAACAGGCGAAACTGGGTTTCCAGATCTCCCAATCTTGAGACAACCCCAATCAGGTTCCCCTCATCGCCTGCCTTTTCCATCTCCTGCGCCACCCGGCGCATCCGTTCGCCACCAACATTGGCGGCCGCTCCTTTGATGGAGTGAGCCTGGCGCCCGGCGCCGTTTGCATCGCGCCTGGCAACAAGATCCTTCATGCACTCGATCTGCCGCGGAAGATCGTCGAGAAACACTTCCATGATCGCGCTTGCCAGCTCGCGGTCACCCTCCAGGCGCTGCATTACGCCGGCCCGGTCGAAGACAACCCCTGCGTCCTGCTCAATGCGAGACGAAACCGGCTGGGTACAGGCCATGAGCTTCGCAGCACCCTGGGCTGCCTCATTCGGTGGGCGCAGCCATCGCTTCAGAGCGTTGCGCAACACCAGCTTCGATACCGGCTTGGGCACAAAGTCGTTCATCCCCGCCCCCAGGCACCGCTCGCGGTCAGTGTCCATTGCGTTGGCGGTCATGGCGATGATAGGAATCTCGCGATTGAGAACCATGGATCCAGAATCGCGGATGCGGCGCGTGGCCTCGATGCCGTCCATAACCGGCATGCGCACATCCATCAGCACCAGGTCGTACGGCGCGGCCTCAAGCGCGGCCAGTGCTTCGGCGCCGTTCTGCACGGTGTCCGCGGTGAGGCCTAGATTGGCGAGCATGCCCAGCGCCACTTCACGGTTTGTCTCGCTGTCCTCGGCAAGCAGGATCCGTGCATTGCAAAGCGCAGTCGACAGGGTTTCCTGCTGTGCTCCTTCGGCCTGTCCGCCCAGTCCCAAACTCCGCCCCAGGCGAACCGTGAACCAGAACTCCGATCCGGCGCCCTCCTGGCTCGTTACGCCAACCTCTCCGCCCATCAGCTCCACCAGTTGCTTTGAGATGGCCAGACCCAGCCCCGTGCCGCCATACTTCCGGGTTGTGGAAACCTCCGCCTGGCTGAATTTATCGAAGAGGATACCGATCTTGTCTTCCGCGATGCCGATGCCCGTATCGCGAACCGAGAAACGCAAAAGGCATTCGGTTTCTCCATTTTCGGCAAGCGCCACGCCAACCACCACTTCGCCCTGCTCAGTGAACTTGATCGCATTGCCCGCAAGATTAGTAAGAATCTGGCGCAGCCGCCCCGGATCGCCGCGAAGCTGAGTCGGAACCATAGGATCGGCAATCGACAGCAACTCAATTCCCTTGGCCTCTGCCGTCGGAGAAAGAACGGAGGCAAGATTGTCCAGCAGAATCCGAAGATCGAAATCGATCGCCTCCAGTTCGAGCTTCTTCGCTTCTATCTTTGAAAAATCGAGAATGTTGTTGATGATCTGCAGCAACGATTCGCCGCTGGCGCGCGCGATCTCCGCATAGCGCCGCTGCCCGGCGGTTAATTCCGTGTCCAGCAGCAGCCCGGTCATGCCGATGACTCCATTCATCGGCGTGCGAATCTCGTGACTCATGTTGGCCAGGAACTCGCTCTTCACCGCGCTCGCGGCATCGGCGTCCTGGCGGGCGCGAATCAGCGCCTGCTCGGCCTGCCTGCGCTCGGTAATGTCGCGAAAGAACCACGCGCGCCCCAGATGCTGGTCGTTTTCATTCCGCAGGCTGGTGGAATAGCGTTCAATGATCCTTCCGTCCTTCAATTCGATTTCGCGATGATCGTTTTCACCCGGATTGTTATTCAGTCTGCCAATCTGCTTCAGAAACGCATCGGGATCCTTCACGCGCTCAAGCACCGCCGACAAGACCACTGGAGGCCGATCTCCAACGAAGGCGTCGGACATGTTGTCTCGAATTTCAAGTTCCGGAAACTGCCAGATCTCTTTGAATCTCTCGTTGTGCGACGCGACATGTTTGTCATCTGTTATGACCAGAATTCCATCGAGCGTCCCCTCCTTGATGGCGCGATTCAGAGAAAGTTGAAACTGGAGCGATTGCTCGGCTTGCTTGCGCTCACTGATGTTGATGTGCTCCACCACTACCCGGGGAACACCGTTCGAGAAGAATCGCGTGACCCGGCCCAGAAACCATCGTTGTGTGCTGGGAGAGTGGCACGGATACTCCCTTGAATACAGATTGCTCTTCCCTTTCAGCACCGCCCGGATGCCGTCGGCGAATTCCTGAGCTTCGCTTGCATTCTCGCCTTCGCTCCGACTGCATACGTCCAGGTAATTTGCTCCTTTGCCAATCGAGCCTCGCCACGCATCCGCCGGGCCTGCCGGAGCGCAATGCGCCGGCTTGTTCGCCTCCCCAAATTCCTTCCATGCCTGGTTCTCGGCGATGATGCCCCCTGCTTCGTCCAGCACACATATGTGCGATGAGAGCGCATCGATGGTCGATTGGGCAAACTCCCGTGAGTCCCGCGTGGCCTGTTCGGCTTGCCGGCGCTCGGTAAAGTCCTTGGTGGTGCCCACCAGGCCCAGAAACTCGCCGCCCGAAGAGAAGCGCGGCACTGCAACCGACTCCATCCAGCGCCATTCGCCGTCTCGACGCCGGCTGCGTTGTTCGGACTTGAAGCCGGTATGCTCTTCGTGCGCGCGAAAGAACTTCTCCAGGAACTCCGACGCATCCTCCTCGTGAAGCCGCGATTGCCACTCACTTTCATCGACGCGGTTCGAGACGGCGCCGGAGAACTCGCGGTACGCCCGGTTGATGAACCCCGCCTTGCCGTCAGCGCCGGTTACCCAGATTCCGATCGGGCAACTGTCTGCCATGGCGCGGAAGCGCTCTTCGCTTTCCTTGAGCGCCTGCTCGGCTTGTCGGCGCTCGGTAATGTCTTCCACATGGATTACTGAGTAGACCGGCCGTCCCTCTTCGCCCCGAATCAGAGATATCTTCATCCGCGTCCAAACCACACTGCCGTCCTTGTGAATGTAGCGCCCTTCGACCTCCGTTTTGCCCAGCGGATTCATCCACAACTGCTGCTTTTTCTCCAGAGCCATCACCACTTCGTCAGGGTGGCAAAGCTCTATCCAGGACTTCGAAAGCAGTTCCCCCTCGGTGTATCCCAACATGCGGCACATTGCGCCATTCACCTGGACGTACCGCCCGTCTGCCCCGGCCACGCAAATCCCCACCGGCGCGTTCTCAAACACCTCACGGAAGCGTTCTTCGCTCTCCCGAAGGTTTCGTTCCGCTTCCATGCGCTCGCGAACGCCGCGGGCGATCAACGCGACTCCCACGCTAAAGACCAGACAGAGCAGGACGCCGGTCGATGTCCAGTCCACCGCTCTGGTGATCGCGCTTGCGGAATCGTCCGCATCTGCCTTGTTCCACACAACCTCAGCCTCTGCCGCCTTTAAGAAGTCATTCCGCTGAAAGATGAGTTGAGTCCCGATCAATATTTGCGCTTCTTCCCGGTCTCCAATGCGGATAAATCCGAGAACGCTGTTGAAACACTCGTCGTAAGGCGAGCGCGCGGCTTTCAAATCGTTAAATAGCTTTCTATCGGTTGGGGAATCGATCAGCGCTTCATACTCGCGCATCGCATCGTCGATCTGCTGATTGGCCCTGTCGATCTGCCGATCCAGTTCCGCCTTCCGCGCCTCGTTGCTTGAATCGACGTAATCGGTCAGCAAGGTATAGCGAAGCAGCGTTACACTCTGCAGTTTGCCGCTCAGGTAAATGGACGGCAGTGTGTCCCCCGTGATGCGCGCCGCGGTCCGGTCGATGGTTCGCATCTGGGTGTAGATCAATGCGCCAACAGCCATGGTCATCAAAATGGCTGCGGCGTGCGAACCGGCGAGAAGACGCATTCTTGCTTTCAGGACCTTCATGTTTTTGCCTGCATCGCGATGGTCGCCGTCCTCTCGTCCGAATCTCCCCCTCCGGGGCGCTCATCGCCTCGATTGGGGAGGGTCACGCAACCTTCATCGGCAAACTATCAGAGCTCGTGACTTTCCTCGCGCTGCAATCCGTCGATTCCGTTGGACGCCTCCGTTTCCGATTGTCCAAATGGGGAGTTGTGGCCCTCGTTCATGGAGGAGCACGTTTTTGCCGATGAGCAGGCAGGTATCCGCCGATCCCGGTTGCGGACAGGACCGTGCTGTGGCATTGAGGATCAATGATCTCACTGAAGAAATATCTCGATGCTCTGCCCGATCGCCCGCTTGAGGATTGTGCTTCGGACCCCAGGGATGTTCTTTCCGCGGCCCTCAAGGCATACGGCTCCGCGGTGCGCGCCATGGGAGAGAGCAGCGTGGAAGGCTGTCCAGCGCTGGGAGTGGAACTCAAGCAGTCGCTTGCCAAGTTATCCAAAAGCCTGCAGCAAGAGACGGATTGCGAGACCATCGCAAGAGCCGGGAAAGAGGTTGAGAAACTACTGCGCGGGTGGGGCAGGCAGACGGAAGGCCACTACCGGCAAAAGGCCGGCGAAGTGAAGGAGTTGTTGATTGCGATGGCGCACACCGGGGAGTCGTTTGCCGCGCGGGACCGGCGCTGCGCAGCGCAGCTTAACGATGTTACGAAGCGGCTCGAGGGTATTGCGAGCCTGGAAGATGTGACCGAGATTCGGGCCTCGGTCGAGATAAGCGCGGGGGAGTTGAAGGCGTCGGTTGAGCGAATGACTCTGGAGGGCAGGAACGCGATTCAGAAGCTTGTGGAGCAGGTGACAGGCTTCCGGGCCAGGCTGGAAGAGGCTGAGGAGACTGCGTGCTGCGATGTCATGACCGGGCTTCACAACCGGGTCTGGGTGGAAAACCAGATCGAGCGCCGCATCGGCTCGGGCGCGCGGTTTTGCGTTGCCATTGTCGATATAGACGGGTTCAAGAAGGTGAACGACGACCATGGGCATCCGGCGGGCGATCAACTGCTGCGGCAGTTTGCCGCCGAGCTGCAATCCGCGGCCCGTTCCACCGATGCCATCGGGCGTTGGGGCGGGGACGAGTTCATCCTGGTGCTGGATTCTGAGCCGACCGAGGCTCCTGCGCAGATCGACCGTCTGGCCGTGCGCATTTGCAGAAGCTACACGATTGACTCGAGAGACGGCGAGCGGGAGCTGACGGTAATCGCCTCAATCGGCCTGGCGGAGTACCTGCCGGGGGAGACGATCAATGAGCTGCTGGCTCGGGCAGATAAGGCGATGTACGCGCGCAAAGCGATCTCCCACGCGCAATCCGCCAATGACCGGCAAGAGCTCTCGACGAAGGAACAGATGGGCCAGGAGCCGCTGTTCGGCTCTGGCGAAAGGAGCAAGAAGATGAAGAGCCTGGTTGCGGAAGACGACGCCACAAACCGGAAGTTGCTGAAGACATTCCTTTCCCGCTACGGAGATTGCGACGTGGCGATGGACGGGAAAGAAGCTGTGACCGCGGTCCGCGTGGCCCGCCAAAATCATGCCAGCTACGACCTGGTGTGCATGGACCTGAGGATGCCCCAGATGGACGGGCAGGAGGCGATCCGTGAGATTCGCAAACAGGAAACCGCCGCGGGCGTCGCGAAGACCGTAAAGATCATTGTGACCACCATCCATACCGACATCGACAGCATCGCCGGGGCTCTGCTTAGCCGGTGCAATGCTTATCTGGCCAAGCCCATCGATACGGCAAAACTGCGCTCGGAGCTTCTGAACCTGGGCCTGATTCAATAGCCGTCGCCCCGCCCGCCATTCTCCTTCCCTCGGCGGCTGGACCCCGCGCCGGTGACCACCCAAGTATCGCGATGCGGTACGCCGCCCCGGCTTGTGACCTTTAGCACATGCGCAGGCTCTCCATAAGGTGAGAATAAATGCGTAAGGCTGGGCACAAGTTTGCTGCGCCAGCCGCGAGGAGATTCAAATGAGCGATCTTGCACCGCTGGCTGAAGCCGTAGCCCTTGACCCCCTGGTTGGACATCCCGCCGACTACCACGTCTTTCACAAGTTCATCGAACGCTGCAAGGGACTGCCGGCCATCACCACCGCCGTCGTGTGGCCGCTCTCCGGCGTGGCTCTGAAGGGTACCGTAGAAGCCGCGGACGAAGGGCTCATTGAGCCCACGCTGATTGGCGACGAAGCTGAAATGAAGGCGCTGGCGAAGAAGATTGGCGTGGACATAAGCGCTTATCCCGTCCTCCAGGCCGATACCGAGCGCCAGGCGGCTGAGCTGGGCGTGGCAATGTGCCGCAGTGGCAATGCCCAGGCGATGATGAAAGGCAGTCTGCACACCGACGAGCTGATGAAGGCCGCCATGAAAGCCGACACCGGCCTGCGCACAGCCAGGCGCATCTCCCACGTATTCATCATGGACACGCCGGCCTATGCGCGGACCCTGCTGATTACCGACGCGGCCATCAACATCACACCCGAGCTTGAGGACAAAATTCACATTGTGCAGAACGCCATCGACCTGGCCCATGCGCTCGGTATTCCGGAACCCAAAGTAGCGCTGCTTTCCGCGATCGAGACGGTGAACCCCAAGATCAAGTCCACGCTCGACGCGGCCGCCCTGTGCAAGATGGCCGATCGCGGCCAGATTACAGGCGGCATCCTGGACGGCCCCCTGGCCTTCGATACCGCGGTCAGCGCCAAGGCGGCTTCCATCAAGGGCCTGGTGTCTCCGGTAACCGGCCAGGCTGACATTCTGGTGGTTCCCGACCTCGAGAGCGGCAACATGCTGGCCAAGCAGCTCGAGTACCTGGGCGGAGCGCAACTGGCCGGCATTGTCCTCGGAGCGCGTGTGCCCACCATTCTCACCAGCCGCGCAGATTCCGCCGAAACGCGCCTTACCAGTTGCGCGGTAGCCGTGCTGCTGCACTACGCCACGCATCCCGCTGTCAAGGTGTAACCTCCGCCGTCGCTGCAAAGCCACATGGGCGCCATCTCCCGCGAGGTGGCGCCCACTTGTTTTCCTCCTCGCTCCGCTCTGCGAAACTGAATGTATGTCCAGCGCATTGCCGGCCTTGATCTTCGACCTCGATGGCACCCTCACCGACTCAAAACCCGGCATCGTCGGCTGCCTGCGCAAGGTCCTCGACGCGTGGCACATCTACGATCCAGGCCCGCTGGACCGATTCGTCGGGCCTCCGGTGGAAGAGTGGTGCGTAGAACTTCTTCCGGACGGGAGCCAGGACGACCGGGTCCGCCTGGCCAGAGACTACCGCGCCTGCTACGACCGCGAAGGCTGGAAGAACAACTCGGTCTTTGCCGGGGTGAAGGAGATGCTGGCCGAGCTTGGCAAGGTTGGCCACCCGCTCTATGTCTGCACCTCAAAGCAGCAGCATTTTGCCGTGAGGATTTTGGATTTATTCCAGCTGACCAGCCTGTTCAATGCCATCTACGGCGACAAAGCCGAATATGCCAGCCACAGCAAGGTGGACCTGCTTGCCAGCCTTGTGCGCGAACACTCCCTGAGCCATGAAACATCCTGGATGATCGGCGACCGGATCTACGATATCCAGGCGGCCCACGACAACCAGATGCGCTGTCTGGCAGCAGGATGGGGATACGGTTCGGCCGCCGAATTTTCCCAGGCAGACGCGCTGGCTGGAACTCCGGCAGACGTGGCCGCGCTGGTGCGGCCTCTATGAGCAGCGGAACCGAAGCAAAGTTTCGCTGAATGAAAGATTTGGGCCATCCTAACTAATTGAGTGCTATACTGCGCATCGAATCGGTATTGCCGATTCAATTCCCCGGACGAGAGGCCACCGGGCCGCTCTGCACGACGCAAGAAGTTCGCTGAATTAGAGCTGGGCACACACCAGGGGAGCGAAGTGCTGCCCGCGGGTGGACCGGCCCCGAAAAGAGACTGAAATGCCTACCCAAGCGGAAGCCAATCTATCGGCCGTAATCGAAACGACGGAAGACTCCGTTTGGTCTGTCGACCTCGATTACCGCTTGCTCACATTCAACAAAGCATTTCAGCAGAGATGTATGCGCAACTTCGGTGTGCGCCCAAAGGCGGGAATGAGTCCGTGGGACTTCCCTCCCGAAGGCAGAGGAGAGATCTGGCCTCCTCTCTACGATCGCGCATTCACTCAAGGCCCTTTCCGGGTCGAATTCACCACCTTCGACAAACGGACTCTGGAGCTATCGTTCAATCCATTCGTGGTAGACGGGAAAGTCGCCGGTGTCTCCGTCTTTGGCAAGGATATTACCGAGCGGATCGCCGCCGAAGAGTCCCGTCAGCGTCTGGCCAGGATCGTGGAGAGCTCTCTCGACGCAATTGTTGCTACTTCGCCCGATGGCGCCATAGTGACCTGGAACCGGGGCGCTGAGGAGATTTTTGGCTATTCCGCAGATGAGGCCATCGGACTGCCGCTCATCCATGTTGTATCCGCTGAGATGCACGCCGCTCATTCGGAAAAAATGAAGCAGCTCTTGCTTGGCATCACTCTTCCGCTGCAGGAATGCACTTGCTTGCGCAAGGACGGGCAAGAGATTCTTGTCTCCTATGCGGCGTGGCCCATCGTCAGTTCCGCCGGGCAGGTAACCACCATCTGCCTTATGGCCCGCGACATTACCATGCGCCACAAGGCAGAGGAGGCCAGCGCTTTGCTGGCATCCATCGTGGAATCGTCCGATGACGCGGTGCACGCTGTAAACCTGGATGGAACTGTCGCCAGTTGGAACCGTGGGGCTGAGCGGTTGTTCGGCTACACGCGCGAGGAAATCATTGGAAAGAACCTGGCCATTATCGTTCCTCCCGGCCAAGAGGAGGAGTCCCGGGAGATATTGAAAGCCATTTCCGATGGATTTACAGTGAGCCCGTTTGATACGCTTGTTCGCCGGAAAGACGGCTCGAACGTGGATGTTTCGCTGTCGATCTCCCCCATCCGGAACTCGAGCGGGATAGTCGTGGGTGCGTCCGCCATTGCCCGCGACATTACCGATCGTAAGCGGGCTGAGCAGGCCCGCCAGGAGGCCGAGAGGAAGTATCGCGATATCTTCGACGGAGCGCTTGAGGGTGTGTTTCAAACCACGCTTGACGGGCAATCCCTGACTGCAAATCCGGCGCTGGCCAGGATGCTGGGTTACGATTCACCGGAAGAGGTCGTCTCGTCGGTTAAAAACTCGGCCTACGATGTGTGGGTCGACCCGAATGAGCGTTCCAGGTTTATAAAACTGCTCGAAGAGCAAGGCTCTGTCAGAGGCTATCAGTGCCAGTACAAGCGCAAGGATGGCGCCGTTATCTGGGTCTCGCTGAGCAGCCGAATCGTTTGCAGGCCGGATGGCGAGACAATCCATCAGGGATTCATTGAAGACATCACCGAACGCAAGCGGTCAGAGATGCAGCTCCGCGACAGCGAGGAGCAATACCGGAAGACATTCGAACAGGCTTCCATCGGCATCGTACACGTGGACTTTGAAGGTCAAATACTGCGATGCAATGCGCAATTTGCCGAGATCGTCGGCTACACGCCGGACGAACTCTGCGGCAAGGCCTTCCAGCAGTTCACGGCCCCGGAAGATTTACCCCAGAGCGTGGCAATACTGCAGGAATTGATTAATGGATCGACCGGAACTCCCACGTGGGAGAAGCGCTACATCCGTAAGGACGGCAGCCTGGTCTGGGTCAAGCTGAGTTCCTCTACACAGCGCGACGGAAATGGCCGGCCGATTCACATCATCTCGTTTGTCCAGGACATCAATGCCCGGAAGGAAGCGGAAACCCTGCTGACCACGGCCGCGAATGCCCTTCTGGCCAGCGAGACCCGCTATCGGACCTTCTTCCAGATGAGCCTCGACGCCATCCACCTGAACCGTCTGACCGATGGCACCTATCTCGAGGTCAACCAGGCATTCCTCGACATCACCGGCTACGAGCGCGAAGAAGTGATTGGCCACTCGTCTCTGGAACTCAACGTTTGGGCGAGTCCCCGCGATCGGCGGTATCTGGTTGAGGCAATGCGCAAAAACCCGCATTTCCGGGACTTCAGAACCCAGTTCAGGAGAAAGAACGGACAAACATTCTGGGGTCTGATGTCCGCATCGCTGATTGACCTTGACGGAGTTCCTTGCGTCCTGGCTGTTACTCGGGATATCTCCGAAGCGGTGGCAGCCGAAGACGAGATCAGAAATCTAGCCTTCTACGACACGCTGACCAGCCTGCCCAACCGCCGGCTCCTGCTGGACCGGCTGCAGCAGGCCCTGGCCGCCTGCATTCGAAATCCCCAAAAGCAGGGGCTGCTCTTTGTCGATCTCGACAACTTCAAGACCTGGAACGACACCCTGGGCCATCAAACGGGAGATCTTCTCCTCAAGGAAGTTGCACTGCGTTTGACCGCCTGCGTCCGCGAGGCGGATACAGTGGCGCGAATCGGCGGTGACGAATTTGTGGTGATGCTCGAAGACCTGAGCGAAATCTCAGAAGATGCGGCCGCCAAGGCAAAGCACATCGCCGAAAAAATCTCCGCTGCCGTCAACCAGCCATTCCAGCTTGGCGATCGCGAGCTCCACAGCACATCGAGCATTGGCATCACCGTTTTTGGAGCGCAGCCGGAGAGCGCCAGCGAGATTCTCCAACAGGCCGAAATCGCCATGTTTCAATCCAAGGCCGCGGGCCGCAACACCATGCTCTTCTTCGCACCGGCCTTGCAGGCCGCAGTTAACTCACGCGCCGCCATGGAGGACGACCTGCGCCGCGCGATAAAAGAAAACCAGTTCGTACTGCATTATCAGCCGCAGCTGGATACCACCCGCCTCATCGGCGCAGAAGCGCTGGTGCGCTGGAACCACCCCACTCGTGGCCTGTTGTTCCCCGACGAATTCATCCCCCTGGCCGAGGAAACTGGCCTGATTCTGCCCTTGGGAAATTGGGTTCTGGAAGCCACTTGCGAGCAGATTGCGGCATGGGCCGGTCACGCGGATACTTCGCAAATCGCCCTCGCGGTCAATATCAGCGCACGGCAGTTCCGTCAACCGGATTTCGTGCAGCAGGTATGGGCGGCTCTGGCTCGAACCGGGGCCAATCCGCAAAACCTGAAGCTCGAACTCACCGAGAGCATGTTGGTCGAGAATATCGAGGACGTGATCACCAAGATGACGGAACTGAAACTGCGCGGCTTGAGGTTCTCCATCGATGACTTTGGCACTGGCTATTCGTCGCTGGCCTATTTGAAGCGCCTGCCCCTCGACCAGTTGAAGATCGATCGATCGTTTGTCCGCGACATCCTGGCAGATGCAGCCAGCGGCGCAATTGCCCAGGCCATCATTTCGCTGGGCCGCGCCATGGGTCTATCGGTGATCGCGGAAGGCGTGGAAACCGAAGAACAGCGCGGATTCCTCACCGGCCTTGGTTGTTATTCGTTCCAGGGATACCTGTTCAGCCGCCCGCTGCCATTGGAAGAGTTCGAAGCGAAATGGCCGAACTACCGCCGCAACCCATCCCCCATCACCAAATAACCCAGCCGCCCCTATTCCCTAATCCCTATTCCCTATTCCCTGTCTCTTCAATCCATCGACATGCTCAACTGGTGCCGCACATCCGCGCCGCGAACCCAGAAAATTACATCGGTGGCGATATTCGATGCATGATCGGCAATCCGCTCCAGGTTGCGCGCCACCAGTATGCCGTTCATCGACTGCTGCGTGTAGCGCGGCTTTTCCTGGATCAGTTGCAGCAGGTCGGCGTGAGCGCGCCGGTTCATCCGGTCGATCTCGTCGTCCATCTCGCGCACCGAATCGGCCAGGCGCGCGTCCCCCTCCAGCAGCGCCTGCACCGCCGACCGGATCATGCGCCCCGCAAACTCGCCCATCGCCGCGAAATCCACCGGAAGGTCGACCTCCTCGGAGTTGAGAATCTCCTTGGTCCTGCGCACCACCCCCATCGACTGGTCCCCGATCCGCTCCAGATCGCCGTTGATCTTGATCACCGCCAGAATGAAGCGAAGGTCGATGGCCATGGGCTGCTCTTTGGCCAGCAGCTCATAGGCCATCTCGTCCAGCTCCCGCTGTGCGGCATTGATAGCCGCCTCGTTCTGCTTGACGTACTGGCACAGACCCTTGTCGCGCTGCAGGTATGCATCGACCGCCGACTCCACTGCCTGCTGCGCCAGGGCAGCCATGGCCAGAAGCTTGTCCTTCAGTTCGGCGAGTTGCTGTTGAAAGTGAATGCGCGGCAAGGCAAATTCCCCCGTATCCCTGATTGTGCACCATTGCATGTTACCAGCGTGCAAATTTCGTAACCGGGATCACACTTGTTACGCCCTCTGGCGGCAAAAACGGCATTTTGTCCCAATGTGGGCTTCGTGCCGTGACCACATGATCTCGAAATGACCGGAATGTAGCGCTGGCCTCCCGGCCGGCTGTAGCGCGGACGTCCTCGTCCGCGCTTTTCCATGATGGATTACCAACTCATCGTGTCCATTAGACGCGCCAAGCCCCGCGACGATGCCGTAGGCTATCGATATGAGTTCCGCAGCCCCAACCCGCACCACAATCAGCACCATGTTCAGCCTGAATCCGGCAAATTGCGAACCGAAACAAATCTACAAGCTCATGACCGGCATGATTGTGCCGCGCCCCGTTGCGCTGGTTTCAACCATGGACCGCAATGGCGTTGCCAACCTGGCGCCATTCAGCTTCTTCAGTGGCGTCGGCTCCAATCCGCCGACCGTTCTGTTCTGCCCGACCGTCCGCGCCCCCAAGCCGGATGCCTCCGCTTCCGGCGCGGGCAGTTGGCCCGACATTCGCAAAGACACCCTGCGCAACGTGGAGGAGACGGGTGAGTTTGTGGTAAATATCGTCAGCGATGCCATTGCCGCGGCAGCCAACGCAACCTCAGCCGAGGTTCCGCCGGAGGTGGATGAATTTGTGGTGGCCAGGTTGACGCCAATCGCGAGTGAAGCGGTGCGCCCGCCGCGCGTCCTGGAGTCTCCCGCGCAAATGGAGTGCCGTCTGCTCCAGGTCATCTACACCAGCCGCGCACCCGGTGGCGGCGTCATTGTGCTGGGCGAGGTGGTGCGCTTTCACGTCCGCGAAGATCTCTTCGACGACTTCCGCGTTGATCCCGCCGGCCTGGACGCGGTAGGCCGAATGGCCGGCAACACCTGGGTCCGCACCCGCGAACGCATTGAGCTGATCCGGCCCAAATAAGAAGTGATAGCTTATCCTCGATGGGTTTTGGAGATGGGAACCATGCAGTTTGAATTGGACAGCGCACTGGAAGTCCTGAAGACAACGCCCAGCGTGCTCGATGCTCTGCTGCGGGGAAAATCCTCCGCCTGGTTGAACAGCAGGAAGACGCCCGAGTCCTTCAGCCCGCTCGACGTTCTGGGCCACTTGATCCACGGCGAAATCACCGACTGGATTCCCCGGGTGCGAATCATCCTCGAGCACCGCGACACCAGGCCGTTCGACCCCTTTGACAGGTTCGCCTTCAAAGAGTTGATCGCCGGCAAATCCGTTGAAGGTCTTCTGGATGAGTTTGCCCGGTTACGCCGCGAGGGCCTCGAAACTCTGATCGAGCTTGGCGTAGGGGAGAATGAGTTGAATCTGCCGGGCATGCATCCCGGGCTGGGACGCGTAACCATGACCAACCTGCTTGCCTCCTGGGTGGTTCACGATTTAGGACACATCTCCCAGATTGTAAAAACCATGGCCTGCGAATACCGCGAAGCGGTTGGCCCCTGGACGCCATATTTGTCCATTCTGGATTGAATGGGCTCTGAGAGCGGCCAGGTTACGGGTAGGTTTCGACCGGGGTAACGTTGGTTGCGTCATGCGTGAACTGATAATGAAGGACCCATATGCTGGCAACTGCATTGCCATTTACCCGCGCCGCCTTGAACGTCCATCGTTTCGCGGATTCGAGAGCCACCTTGGCGAAGTACTTGCTCGGTCCGGGCGAGTCAAGCGACGCGCCGGTAACAGTGCCGGCTGAATCCACTTCCACTCGTACGGACACGTTAACCTGTCCGTGAATGGACGCGTTGGCACTGGGAAGGATGTCGGGCAGAACTCGCCCCGGAACCTCCCCCTTGACCGTCGAACCGTTTGAAGATTGAGCCGCCGAATTTGGAACCGGAACAGTTGCCTGCGCTGGCACGGAAGGCGTCTCGGCTAAAGGCGTGCCTGCCGATGGCTTGCGCGGCGTTGGGTTGGCCTCTGCAGATTCGGGCTGCTCGGGCTTTTCCGGCTGTTCAGCCCGCTCAGGCTGTTCAATCACAGGCTTCTCGCTGATCGCAGAACCAGCCTGGTGATGCCGCAGCGCGAGCAACGCAATAATCGCAATCAAAACAAGCGCTGCAGCAATGAGGACCAGCCCGCGCCGCCTCCGCCCCGGTCCAGCAACCATCTTGTCGGGTAGGACCGGCTCCAGCGCAACAGGCCCGGCTAATTCAATCGGGGACGACTGCGGTTCCAGCCGTGCTTTGATGTCGCTGAGCGTGCACCGCCGCGACGGGTCGGTACGCAAGCAATCCCGCGCAATATCGTAAAAGGGCTGCGGCAACGATCGCGGAACAATCGGACCCTCGCTGTTCGCCTTGTCCCAGACCGGCGGATGCTGGGTCAGCGATTCAACCAGTGTGACACCGAGCGACCATACGTCCGCCGCAGCCGACACGCCACCACCGGCTATCTCCGGCGCGGCGTAAATGTCTGACGCCGCTGCGCGCATAGCCGGCTCTCCGGCCGCCTGAATGCTATCGGCAGAGAGCTTCAGCCGGTCCTCGACGACCAGAATGTTGTTGGCCTTCACATGACCGTGGGCAAACCCTTCACCGTGCAGATACCCAAGCGTATCGGCAAGGGGCCCAAGCATCTCTGCCGCCTCTTGAGGCGTGAGGGCACGCTCAGGAAGAATCTGCGAAAGCACTTCGTCGGAGTAATCCGTAACTGAGTAGACCAGTGTTTGATAGTCCAGGCGGCAGCGCCCGGTATGCAACAACGGCATCAGGTGCGGATGAGAAAGCGCAGCCGTCCGCGCCCACACGGCAAGCTGGATTTCCGCGTCGGATTCGCTGGCCAGGACCAGCTTGATAGCGGCCTTCCGCCACGGTTGTTCCAGTATCTCGGTGGTGAACACGCCAGCCGATTCCGATCCGCCAACCCATTTGAGGAGCGGGAATCTTGCGTCGATGACTCGTCCGATCCACTCGTCTTGAATTGCCGCTATGTTCATGGCGTAAGCCATTCTACCCGAGGCAACGGCAAAACCAATGTGACAAAGGGAATCTCTACGGGAACTTCGAGCCTATCTTGAAGGAATTTCCACCTCAGTGTAACTGCCTGGCGTACATGTATTCACGGCTGCGACGATGGTGTCGAGGTGAAGACGGACTATCGGCCATTGCTGCTGGCCCAGAACGATCAAAGCAATTTTCCGGCCCGTCAGGTTCTGCTGATAGCTGATGTTCTTGTCAGTGCTGAGCAAGAGTTCGTAACCTGCATCTTCTGCCTTCCGAATCAACTCACCGTTGGACAACTCATGCCAGCCAACCTTTCGGGCGAAGGTCACCGTATGCCCAGCGAGACTTCGGGCGATCGGGTTAGGAGTGCCGTTATCGAACAGAATCTTCATCAGCCGAACGCAGGTTCCTTCTCCAGGCTCTCGGTGACAAAGCGCAGAGCAGCCTCCACCTCTTCAGCGGTCACGTCGTAGACCTCAGTGATCTCTTTCACCGACATTCCGGCTTCAATATTTGCAAACACGGTTTGAACCGGCATCCGCGTTCCCTTGAAAACCCAGGCCCCGCTCACCTTGCCAGGAACGCTTTCGACAGCATCGCATTGTGACCAGTCCAGATTTGCCATCTTCCCATCTCCTGCCTCAAGGGTACGCCAGAACCGCATTCCGGCGAAAGCCCTACTCCGCCGTCAATTCCTGCCCCTTTGCCTCGCGCCCCAGCAGCGCCAACCCCGCCAAAACCAGCGCCACCAGCACCACCGTTATCGCCAGCACCGCGGGATAACTTCCCCAGCGCTCGACGGCCAGCGCCTGAGCCTTGCCGTTCCACGAGGTAATCAGCCCGCCCAACTGGTAAGCAAGTCCCGGCGCCGTGGCTCGAACCGGAGCCGGAGAAAGTTCGGTCAAGTATGCCGGCACCACTCCCCATGCGCCCTGCACCATAAACTGCATCAGCACCGCGCCCGCACCCAGCGTAATCGCCGAGTGCCCGTAGGCGTAGAGCGGAATCACAGGAATAGCCAGCAGCGCCGCGGTAACAATGGCCCGCTTGCGTCCCCAGCGTTCCGAAAGCGCTCCAAACACAATGCCGCCGCCGATGGAGCCGATCCCGTACAGTACGCCGATCAGGCCCACTGTAGCCGGCGAAAGCTTCGTCAACAGAAACGTCGGATACAAATCCTGTGTACCGTGCGAGAAGCTCATGAAGGCCGACATCAGCAGGACGAGGAACAGAAACGTGGGCAGAAAAGCTATCAGACTTGCCGGCGTTCCTGCCTCGGCTGGAGCGCCCGCTGCACGCGCCTTTCGCTGCTTTTTGCCCTCAAGCCACACCGGCGACTCACCCACCCTCGCCTGCACATAGAACACCAGCAAGGCCGGAGCCGCGCCCAGCATGAACAAACCCCGCCAGCCGATTCCCGGGCAGTGCAACCCGGCCAATGAGAATCCATTGAAGAAAAGCGCAAACGCTCCTGAGGCCAGAATCGACCCCGCCGCATATCCCTCCTGCAAAATGCCTGAAAATGTGCCGCGGCCCTCTTTGGGCAGCGTCTCAAAGGCGAGCGCAGCGCCCACGCCCCACTCACCGCCCATCGCCAGCCCGAACAGCGCGCGCAACGCCAGCAGCGCATTCAGCGAAGGAGCAAACGCACAGGCCAGCTCAATCACTGAGAAGCTGAGAATATTCGCCATCAGCACCGGGCGCCGGCCGTAGCGATCAGCAAGCATTCCGAACAGAATTGCGCCTACCGGCCTGAAAGCCTGCGTCAGAACAACACCACCCACCACCGCCGAAGTCTGCGCATGAAACTCCCCGGCGATCGCCTTGATGCAGAAGACGAGCAGGAAAAAATCCAGCGAATCCATGGTCCAGCCCAGAAAAGCAGCCACGAATGTATGCCGCTGCGCCGGGGTGAGTTTGCGAAACGTCTCGATCACAGACATAGCCGGGAGCATATCAGAACAAACACTACTGACAACACGCTGTCAGCAGCACCCTGTCATCCTCGCATCATGAACAAACCCATTAGCTGGTTCGAAATCCCTGCGCTTGACCTCAATCGTGCAAGCGCGTTCTACGAGCAGATCCTCGCAGTCACCCTCAACCGCGGCGACATGGGCCCCGCCTCGCTCGCCGTCTTTCCCTACGATCGTGACCACTCGACCGGCGGATGCCTCATGACCGGACCCGGATTGAAGCCTTCCGCCGAGGGCGCGATCGTCTACCTCAACGCTGACCCGTCGCTCGATGCCGTGCTCGATCGCATCGCAGCCGCAGGCGGCTCCATCGCCTTTCCCCGCACTGAGCTTCCACCGGGCATGGGCGCGTTCGCCCACATCCTCGACACCGAGGGCAACCGCGTCGGCCTGCACTCCTACGCCTGATGCCCACGCCGAATCGGCTCGCGGCTGGTATCGTTTCTCCATGCGTCGCGCAGACCGGCTCTTCCAGATCGTGCAACACCTGCGGGCCCGGCGGCTCACCACCGCCGCCGAGCTCGCCGACCTGCTCTCCGTATCCGAGCGCACCATCTATCGCGACATCCGCGACCTCTCGCTGTCCTCCATCCCCATTCAGGGCGAGGCGGGCGTAGGCTACCGGCTTGACCGCTCCTTCGAACTGACGGCCCTCATGTTCACTCCCGATGAAGTCGAAGCGGTTGTCGTCGGCCTCCGCATGGCGCAAGCCTTTGCGGGCAGCCGGCTCAGCGACGCGTCCGTCACGGCCCTCGACAAGGTCATCCTGGCCCTGCCCAAAAGCCGCCGCGCCGAAGTCGAGCGCTCGCAAATCTATGTCCCCCCGGTCAGCAAGCATCGTGAAGTTGACCCCATGCGGGAGACGCTGAACGCAGCAATCAACGACCATGCCGTTCTACACCTCACCTACGCCGACGACGGCAGCAAGCAGAGCAAACGCAACGTCCGGCCTCTCGCGCTGCACTTCTGGGGCTCGGTCTGGACCCTGGCCGCGTGGTGTGAGCTGCGTGTCGATTTCAGAAATTTTCGCCTCGACCGCATCCGCGACTGCCAGCGCACCGGCGCCACATTCTCCGACGAACCCGGCAAAACTCTCGCCGATTTTCTCCGCGCCGTAGGCGTCCGTTAGGCCCTCATTCAAAGAATTCAAAAATATTTGTTGCAACGAATACATTTCCCCCGGCATCCTATCTGCATCACAAGATTCAGCGCGGAGCGCGGCGTTGTCTGCTTCCCTCCCACACTCAATCCGGCGAGAGCGGCTACTCTCCTCCCCAACCCCAAAGCGGCCCAACGGCCCGGCACTGAAAGGATTCTTCACCATGAAGCGTTTGGCAATTGTCACTGGTATTCTGGCGCTCGCGGCTCCCATGGCCATGGCGCAATACTCCACCTGGAACGCTGACCCCAACCACAGCTCGGTCGAGTTCGTTATCAGGCACGGCGGCGTCTCCAACGTCCATGGCCGCTTTGCCGTTCAGTCCGCCACGCTGGTCTACAACGAGAAGGACGTCACCAAGTCCACCGTCACCGCCACCATCGACGTCACCTCGGTGGACACCGGCACAGCGCCGCGCGACGCCCATCTCAAGACCGACGCGTTCTTCGATGTCGCCAAGTTCCCCACCGCCACCTTCACCAGCACAAGCGTGGTCAAGAACGGTAACAAGCTAACCATCTCCGGTAACTTCACCCTGCACGGCGTCACCAAGCCTGTCGTGCTGGACGTGGACGGCCCCGCAACTCCGATCGAGAATGGCATGGATCACAAACTGCACTCCGGCTTCACCGCCACCACCACCCTCAGCCGGACCGCCTACGGAATCGGGGCCAGCTTCCCCACGGCCATGGTCGGCGACGACATAAAGCTGACCATCGAGTTGGAGATCATCAAGCAGGAAGCGGCCGCCAAGTAACCGGCGCGGCCTTCAAGGGCATGGGATGAAGTTCGGGGCTTTGCAGGTTGCGGAAAAACTCATCCGGGCGGTATGCCGGGGATTTATCCCCGGCATAAAGCCAATCAAATCAGCGTGGACTTCAGCCCCTGAGGTATGCCTTCGGCAAATTTCACCAGAAAAATCGAGTTTTTCCGCAACCTCTTTGTCCCGTCCCAACCCCATGCCCTTTGCACGAATCAGTTCATTCATGGAGGCTCAAATGCAAGTCGACGGTGGCTGTCGATGGTAAGTCTGAAGCTCGAAATAGTGCAGGAAGCCCCCTTTTCGAGCCCCGAAGAGGAGGCGTTCCTGAATCTGCTCCGCACCTCCGACTCGCTGCAACGCGCCTTCCACTTGAAGACCCGAGACTGGGGCATCACATCCACCCAATACAACGTGCTGAGGATTCTGCGCGGAGCACACCCCAACGGCCTTACCTGTACAGCAATAGGCAGCCGCATGATCACCGCGGAGCCGGACATTACCCGTCTGCTGGCGCGCCTCAAGGCGCTCAAGCTCATCCGCCAGCAGCGGGACACCCACGACCGCCGCGTGCTGTGGACGCACATCTCGGCAGCCGGGCTCGATCTGCTGCGCAAAATGGACCCGCTCACCCGGCAGCTCCCGAAGGATCTGCTTGGGCACCTGAACCCTGCTGAGCTGTCTGAACTGATCCGCCTGCTTGAGCGTGCGCGCGAGCCCGGTTGCCAGCAGCGGGAAGCCGCGAGTTAAGCCGGCCTCCTTTTGTTTGTCCCTTCGGGAAGCAGCGGACAAAGGGAGCAGCGGACAAAGAGAGCAGCGGACGGAGGGAGCTGAGTTCGGAGGGAGCAGGGGCATTTATGCCCCTGAAACCGAGCCCAGCGCAAAAGGGCTTTAGCCCCAGGCCTGTCATTTCTTTTCAACGGAGAGAGAAGCAGCCGGAGAGAGCAGCGGCCGGAGGAAGCTGAGTTCGGAGAGAGCAGCGGACGGAGGGAGCAGGGGCATTTATGCCCCTGAACTCGAGCCCAGCGCAAAAGGGCTTTAGCCCCGGGCCTATCATTTCTTTTCAACGGAGGGAGAAGCAGCCGGAGAGAGCAGCGGCCGGAGGAAGCTGAGTTCGGAGGGAGCAGGGGCATTTATGCCCCTGAACACGAGCCCAGCGCGAAAGGGCTTTAGCCCCGGGCCTGTCATTTCTTTTCAACGGAGGGAGAAGCGGCCGGAGGGAGCAGGGGACGGAGGGAGCAGGGGCATTTATGCCCCTGAACACGAGCCCAACGCAAAAGGGCTTTAGCCCCGGGGCAATTCATTTCAGGGATTGTCTAACTACGTTCCCACAACCTTCTGCGCCACAGTCTCTTCGTCCACATCCGCCAGAACTATCTTGTTGTGAAGACAATAAAGCGCCAGTTCAAGCCGGTCGCTGACTCCCAGCTTGTCGTAAATCTTGCGCAGATAATTCTTGATCACCTGCTCGGTGGTTCCCAACTGGAACGCAATTTCCTTGTTGCGCTTTCCCTGGGTAATGCAGGTGATGATGGCCATCTCCTTGGGCGACAGGCGGGGCTGGGTTCGCGGGCTCACCAGCGCCGCTGCCTGGGCGCGATAGGCCTCGATGACCCAGTTCACCGATTGATTGTCGATCCAGGTCTCCCCGGCCGCGATTCGACGAACGCAGCGCACCAGAAGGTCCGGCGAGATGGACCGGGAAATGATGCCCCGAACTCCGCGCCGGTAAAGCTCCACAGTCTGGTTTTCGTCCGACGAGACGGCCTGCACAATCAGCTTTACGTCCGGCGCGGCCTTCAACAGGTCGGGAATGACGTTAGCCGTGCCGGCCAGCATGCTGCCTTCCAGCAGAACGATATCGGTGGGATACCGCTCAATGGCGGCACGCAAATTCTCAATGGACTCGGCCTGCGCAACCACGCGCAAATCGTCCTCGAGAGCGAACACCTTGCGAATCCCCACCCGGTAAATAGCCTGCGAATCCGCAAGAATAATGCGGACCGCCCCCGGCTTGACCGGAAGGTCGGTGCTTTCGACATTGGGTGAATCTTCCAGGAAGTCCATTATGAATCGCTGCCACGCCAGGCGGCGCCGTCACTGCTCGGCAAATTGATATTCGTCGATTGTAGCGGCGACCAAATACTTATCTTGGCTCATGGAGCAGCGTACCACACGTCCAACACAATGAACCAGCACATCGCGAGGCGTGCCCAGAATCGATCCCGGCATTCGAAGTGAAAACCGGACCTCAAAGCCCGCTTCCACCGGCCGATCCAGGGCAAAAAGCACACCGCTGGCAGAAACATTCCTGGTGATCGCAACAAACTCCCCTGCGTCTCCCGCCGACACCACCACTGGAAGCATGAGAGGAAAACGAACCGCGCATCGCACTTCCTGCCGGGGGTCCGGCGGCTCGGGGAGCACCGAAAGAGACGACAATCCGGATTTAAGTGCAATCATAGGCCGAACCCCACATCCAACAGGTCTGTCCCAATGTAACTCTCTTTTCCAAATCAACCCACAGCACCAAAGTTCTCCGAAAGGTAACCCGCGGTGCCCCGCTCCAATGGGAAGCTTACAGGCATCAGAGTGAAGAATACGGGCTTCACAGGCTGTGGAAAAACTCCCTTCCCGCGCAGTTTTCGATGGTTTTGTGTCAGGGCACGACGTCACAGGCTGCGGGAAAACTCATCCGGGCGGTAGGCCGGGGATTTATCCCCGGCATAAAGCCAATCAAATCAGCGTGGGCTTCAGCCCCTGAGGTATGCTCTTGCCACGATCAGCGCCTTTTTCCCCAGCCTCTTCAGCCCGTAAACCCAACCCAGCAGAATCAACGCTAGTCCTTAGCCCCCGAGGGGAAGTTTCTTTCAATTGACCCAGTTCTCCCTGCTAACGGCCTCTCACTCACCGCTTCCATGGGGGAAAAATGCGGCCGAAGCGCCAACCCATTCCTGGTTCCGGTTGTGGTCCACTCCCATCATTTTGCCGCGCCCCAGCCGAACCAGAGATAGAACCGGGGTGAGGCTGCCGCCGTCCGGCCACAGATACAGAATGCGGATCTCGGCCTGGGTAAGTCCATGCGGCGTCTCAATGGTCGGCACAAAGTGCATTCGCTGCTGAAGCAGAAAATCGCGCCGCCTGGCCCCCGGAATCGCCTCCAGTTGCGCCTGGGTCGGGTCGAACTGAATCCCTTTCCCGGCAAACGAGAAAAGCGGCTTCAGCAGCAATTCGCTGTATATGGTCTCAGGTCCGGTATAAAACGGGGGGCGAACACCGTTCGCCAGCAACTCCGCGCGCCCGCTCCCCTCAAGAAAGTCGCTCAGAAATACTGCCGGAGGCACCACCGGGTGACTGGCTGGTTGCTGCGAAAGCCAGGGAATGGAGAACTTGCTGATCAGGAAGTACCAGTTGGGATGGCCTGCCCACTCCACATCCCAGCCGCGCGTAATGTCGAACGGCAGCCGCAGATTGCGAGCTATCAGCTCATCGGCGATGGCCCGGTTATAGATGCGATGAATGGGAACTAGCCGGTCCGCACTGTTGCGATAATACAGTTTGTTTTCAATCGCTTCCAGGCTCAGGATGTCCACCACCGCTATCCCCAGCCGGCGGGCCGTAACCTCAAAGTCCGGCAACGTCTTCTGGTTCCCCGGGTCCACTTCGGTCAGCACAACATGCTCCGGGTCGTGGCCGCCCAGCACCGTCCGCGCAAACAGATCCCAGTAGCCGGTCTCATTCATCCCGCCCAGAAAAGTCCCCAGCGTGTCTGGCAATTCGAAGACCTCCCGATACGCCGAGCAAAGAGCCTCCTGGTAGCCATACACCGATGGGAATGCCTGTATCTCGACCAAACGCGGCGTCAGTTTGCCGGCCGGATCGTGCACCAGCGAAAAATCGGCGGTGAGGAAGTTAGGATGCGGGGTCTCTCCGGCCACCCGGTATCCCGCTGGAATGGCCTGCCGGGCCGCGTTCAGGTACCCGGGATCACCGATCAGGCCGTGGGTCAATTCAGCCCCGGCCGCCGCCATCTCTTCCAGCATCGAACGGGGCACAAAGATGGGGGTCTCCGCCACGCGAAAATCAACCCGCTTGCCGCAATGACGCTCCAACAGCGCCAGCAGCGAAGCATAATCCCCTGGGCGAAACCTCTGGTTGAATCGGGTCCGGAACTCTGGAATCAACGTTTCGACCTCGTTAATTGGCGAGCCGCTCTTGATTTAAAGATAGCGCCGACAGCCGCATTTGGCTGCCTGCGGATTCAGTCCAAGCTTGTTCCCCGCTGAAAAAATCCGCCCTCCGGCCTTGTTTGGATAGTAGTCACCGCCTCTGGAACACGAAAAAGAGAAAATATTTTCACATTTGTTACTTTTGTAGTATCAGAAATGACACAAATGGGTTACCCTTTGTGTACAAAGTTGTAGTCCAAGGAGACTGTCCTGTATGAATTCGCGAGTATTTAAGTTCCGCCTCGTTATCCTTTCTGCCGTTCTTTCGCTCTCTGCCACCAGCGCAGTAGCCAGGACCATCCCAGGGATTCCTCTCCCCCCGCTTCCTCCAGGAGTTGCAAGCGCGATCCCCGGCATTCCGCTCCCTCCGTTGCCTCCAGGAGTTGCAAGCGCGATCCCCGGCATTCCGCTGCCCCCGTTGCCTCCAGGAGTTATGAGCGCGATCCCCGGCATTCCGCTCCCTCCGTTGCCCCCAGGAGTGGCAAGCGCGATCCCCGGAATTCCTCTGCCCCCATTGCCTCCAGGGGTTATGAGCGCGATCCCCGGTATTCCGCTGCCTCCGTTGCCCCCAGGAGTTATGAGCGCTATCCCCGGTATTCCGCTGCCTCCATTGCCCCCAGGAGTTATGAGCGCAATCCCCGGTATTCCGCTGCCTCCATTGCCTCCTGGAGTTGCAAGCGCTATCCCTGGCATTCCGCTGCCCCCGTTGCCCCCAGGAGTGGCGACCCAATCAGCGTAGCCATTCTGTTCGCGAGTCACGCCGACAGATTCGCTGGTACACTGTGAACACGCATCTCGTCAATCGATTCAGGCGGGACTTAATCGGTGAATCTGGATAATACACTCTGGCTTGCCTCTTTCCTGACCGAGGCAACGGTCGTCGGGTTCCTTATCTATCGGCGCGTCTGGAAAACATTTCCATTCTTCTGCTTATATTGCGTCTGGCTTGTTTTCGTCGATGCCGCGGCCTACGCGGTGCAACGCTTCTTTCCAGCCAGCTATTTTAGCTTTTATCTCGCGACAACCATTGTCTATTCCGCACTGGAACTTGCCGTCCTCGTCGAGCTCACATGGTCCGTGCTTCGTCCACTTGGCGCCCTTTTGCCGCGTGGCGCTCTGCTGGTCGTCGCTGGGTTCATCCTCGGAATTGGGATCGCAATCTGGCCTTTCGCAGTCATCCCCGGTTTCGGCTATTTCCCTCCACAGTGGCATTTCCTGATGCGCCTGGAGCAGACAACCTCAATCCTCAGAGTTGTCTTCTTTCTGGTCCTCGCCGGATGCAGCCAGTTGCTTTCAATCGGTTGGAGGGACCGCGAACTTCAGATTGCCTCAGGCCTCGGTTTCTATTCGCTTGTCGGCCTCGGCGTGGCCATGCTGCATACGCATATGACTACTGGATCTCAGCTTAGATTCCTGAATCAGGTCGAGGTCGCCGGCTATCTTTGCTCCCTGATGTATTGGGTATTCAGCTTCGCGGCAAAAGAGGCCGAGCGACGCGAATTCACTCCCCAGATGCAGAGTTTTCTGCTGGCTTTGGCCGGAACCGCGCGAACCACACGCGTTAATTTCGTGGATCCTCCGTCGCGAAAGCCGCGGGGACGCTGATCAGCCCTGAGACAAATCCAAGTCACACGCGGGAATAAAAGTTGAGTCGGTTCCATCTTTCGATTCGCCATCCCTTTCTTTTACAGTCTCTTGGACGCCGGTTTGAAGTACCGCTGGCCACGCAAAACAGAAGCTGCTGATTACTAAAGTGCACTGCCCTGTTGGTTACCTTTTCTGCAACTTAGGAGCTAAAGTGTTAGATTTTTGTTCACAATTGTAGATATTTCTGTTACAAAGGTTGTGTATTCGGAAAACTGATCGGGTTGCTCTAGCCGGAGGACGGTTACTAGTACTCGATAAAAGGAACACCGATGATTCAATTGTTTCTGGAAGTTGCTGCGCTTGCATGCGTGGCGTTTTGCCTTGGCCGGTGGAGAAACTCAGTCAAGCGCAGAAATGCGCAGTCCTGGGACTCTCTGCTCGCGCAGTTGCGTCCCGACTGGAGCGCGCGCGAACTGTGCGATCAATTCCTTTGGAAAGAGGGAATTAGCGCCACCCCCGAAGATGCGTGGACGCGCATGGAAGGCCCCAGAGGCCTCTGGGTCATGTACCAGAATGCCAGCGTGATGCTCCAAATGGCCGACTTTGCCGCAAAGAACAGCGACTCTGTGGACCGCTTGCTCCTGGAGACCCTGCGCAGCGACGCCATGCAGATTCGAGTTTGCGTTCTCATGGCATTGGCGCAATACGGATTTAGCAAGGCCAGCGAGGGAGTTCGAATCAATGCATTCCGCGCCGCCGCTATGTACTCCGGCATGGCCGCTCGAATGACCCAGTTGCTCCAGGAAAACGCAGCCACCGTCCTTCCCGATTTTGTGGCCGCAATGTAATCAGCTTTTGCTTTGAGCAAAAAAACCCGGCTTCGGCCGGGTTTTTTGTTTTTGGCTGCCACAAACCACCTTCAGACCTGGTTCGACGCCAGAAACTCGTTGATGGCTGCATATTCGTCGCCGTTCAGCCTGAAATGGAGTGCCGGCGCCAGCCCTTCAACCTGCTGCCCGCTTCGCCCGCCAACAATTGCCGCCGTGATCGCCGGATTTCTGAGCGTCCAGGCCACGGCCACCACGCCGGCGCCCACTCCATGCTCGTCGCCAATCTCGCGCAGCAGCTCCACCAACCGCAGGTTCCGGCTGAGCCTCGGCTCATTGAACTCCACCGCCCGGCGTCGCCAGTCATCGGCCGGAAAAGCCGCGATTCGCTCCGCGGTCATCTTACCGCTCAGTAGACCGGAGACCATGGGCGAGTAGTTGATCACTCCGATGCCGTTTTCCCTGGCAAACGGCAGAACTTCGTCCTCCACTGCTCTGCGAAGCATCGAGTAGGGCGGCTGCAGGCTGGTAATCGGCGCCACCCGCTGCGCCCGGCGCATCTGGTCTACAGAGAAATTGGAAACTCCGATCCAGCGCACCTTTCCCTGCTCGCGAAACCGCTGCAAAGTGCCCCAGCCCTCTTCGATCTCTTCTTCAGGGTTGGGCCAGTGAATCTGATAAAGATCAATGGCTTCAACACCCAGCCGCCTCAGAGAGCCGTCCAGTTCCTCCGCCAGAGACGCAGCCTTAAGCGACCGGTAGATTGTACGGTCCGGATGCCAGCGCATCGAGCATTTGGTGAACACCAGCGGCTTGTGCGAGGTGGACTTCAGGGCACGTCCAACCACTTCTTCCGAGTGGCCCAACCCGTAAATAGCAGCCGTGTCGATCCAGTTAAGCCCCAGGTCGAGCGCGCGGTGGATGGCGTCGATGGACTCTTTATCGTCCTGTGGACCCCAGGCAAACTCCCAGTTGCCGCCGCCGATAGCCCAGGCGCCAAAGCCAATAGGTGTAAGTTGCAAGTCTGAATTGCCAAGCGTGCGAAGTGAAGGGGAAGACAAAGTAGCCATATCACTCACATAGATGTTCAATAGAGTCTCCTGGCTGCAAGAATCGCGGTCAAGGCGAAGGCAAGATGCGCATTATTTCTTACCTTTGATGCGCATTTCTTCAAGATGCATCATGCTAAACTATTGATGCGGAAGCGAGGATCCAATGAGGACAACCCTTAACATGAGCGACGATGCCCTTGAGCAGGTGAAGGAGTATGCGGCGGCTCGATCCATTTCCTTGGGAGAAGCTGCCTCAGTTTTGGTGAAACGGGGCTTCAATGCCGAGGTCCCGACGAAGTGGGAGAACGGCATTCTGATCTTCTCGCCGGGGCCGACTGGAGCAGTCACCGCGGAACATGTGATGAAGCTAAAGGACGAGATGGAAGGCGAGTTGTCGTGAGTATTGCGCTTCTGGACGTGAATGCACTAATCGCGTTGCTGTGGGAAGAACACCCGTTTCACAAGCGCTGCATGGAATGGTTTGCAAGCGAGGCAAGCGCGGGATGGGCTACCTGCCCGATGACCGAGTCGGGTTGCGTTCGGATTCTCTCGACGCCCGCATTCACAGCCAACCCTCCGACGGTTGCCTCAGCCCTCCGGCTTGTTCAAACCGCAACCGAGTCGGGCAGGAACCATCACTTTTGGAGCGACAATCTGCCGCTTTCCACCTTGCGTGTGCGATGGAGCAGGGGAATGGGACACAAGCAGATCACCGACGCCTACCTGCTTGCTCTTGCTGTTCATCACAGGGGAAGGTTAGTGACATTCGATTCAAGGATGGTGGCTCTGGCCGGGGAGGGGAATTTGGATCGGGATGCGCTCGTGATTCTGCGGGGGTGAACAGAGCTTGGAGTGCGGGGCCCGTTACGCAGCGATCAAAAACCGCCCATCCCGCATAATCTGTTCCTGCCCCTCCTCCGATTCCAGCCAGATGTTGAACCCCAGCCCCACCACATCGATGTGCGTCCCAGATCGCCATGGAGCGCCGGTGTGCTCGCCATACGGATTCCCAAAAGCAATATGGATGCCGGGAAACTTCTCGTCCTGCAGAATATTGCCGATCACCCGCTCCACACCCAGGTTGGTCCCAATGGCAAACTCGCCCACGCGGTCGGAGTTCTCGTCGGTGTGCGTATAGGCCCAGAAATCGGCTTCGAGATCCTTGTTCGCGCTCGCGCAACTCACAATCCGATTGCCCGCAATCTCAATCGTCAACGGGGTCGCGGCCAGCAGGCCGTAGCGCGCGCACAGCCAGTCCCCCACCACGCCGTCCACAACAAACGTTCCGTTCACCTCGCCGGGGGATGTGAAACACTCCCCGCCGGGCAGGTTGCCCCACT
>CAYWMR010000006.1:0-33641 GCA_964458965.1 uncultured Occallatibacter sp.
CCAGCGCGTGTGGTCAGCCGGAACTTGTAAAGGTGGTGCACGCCCGGTTGATCGCGGAAGCCTTCAAGAGCGTCGAGGAACTCCGCTGGGAAAACGCTTTCCAGAGGTTGCCCGATAGCCTCGGCGCGGCTGAAGGCGTACATGGCCTCCATCTGCGCGTTCCAACTCTCGATGCGGTCCTCCAGATCGAGGGCCAGGATGCCCACATTGATGGACTCGACTATGTTTTGATTGAACTCCTTGAGCCGCTCGAATTCGCTGATCTTCTCCTGCAGCCGGGCATAGAGGCTGGCGTTTTGCAGGGCGATGCCGATGTAGCTGGCCAGGGATTCAAGCAGTTCCACGTCTTCGCTGGAGAGGAAGTCGCCGCCGATGGTGCGCCCGAGCCCGATGACGGCGATGGTGCGCGAGGAAGACGCGGCACCCTGTGTTTCTGATTGGGCCTGCGCTATGCGGCAGGGGAGATAGTAGTTCAGGTCCAGCAGCGCGGCGGTGCGCTGCTGGTCCTCGGGCAGATGCAGGGCAGCTTGCGCGTTCTCGAAAAAGATATGTGTGTGGTCCTTGGCGTGGTCGAAGCCGAGGAATCCCAGCTCAAGCCGATGCTGAGCGCTGAGCGCCTCGGCGGGCAACCCATGGGAGGCGGCGAGACGCAGTTGGCCTGATTCTTCCGGATCCATGAAGACGGCCACGCGCGCAACAAGCAAGGTGCGAGGCAGGCGCTCGACAATGGACTCAAGCAGCGCCTGGAGATCGGTTTCAGAACTGAGCCCGCGGCCAAAGTCAACCAGCGCCTTGCGATAGTCGTACCGTTGCCTGTCGAAGGCCTGATCGACCCATCCCTGAATTCTCCGTTTGAGGGGGTCGAACAGCGCCGCCGTGACCAGAATGGTGAGCACCAGGCTCCACTCGCGCACCGACTCGGGCATGTGCACATGCACAAACTCTGTCACCAGGGCGATGATGCCGAAGTATCCGCCCACCAGCAGCGCAGTGGCCAGCGTATAGGCCACGCCGCGCTTGAAGATCAGGTCGGTATCCATCAGGCGGTAGCGCACGATTGCCCAACTGAACGTGAGGGGGAGAAACACGATCGAGAAGCCGGCCACATAGGTCAGCGGGCTGGGCATGTGGATATCGAATACAAACGGAATGGCGTAAAAGAGCGTAAAGGGGATAACGGCTAGCAGTGCGCCACGGGTGAGCCATTTCAACTGCTGGCGTTGCAGCGGGGTGTTGGCCAGCGAGTAACTGCGCACGAACAGGCTGGCCGCGAGTACATAGAAAATGGCGTCGTAGCCGGTCGCGGCCTGGTTCAGCCGGTGCAGAAGCAGTCCGGTTGCCTGGCGGGTTTCGATGGCCCAGATCCAAAGGCCCAGCAGTCCTGCGCCGGGCGCGTAGACCAGGGGAAGCAGCCAGACACGACGAATGTTCTTGAGGCGCTCTTCAGGAAAACTGAGGGCAAAATGCAGGAAGAGCGCGGGCTGGAGAGCCTCGGCCAGCACGTTGCACCAAAACACGGACCAGTCAAGCCAGTCCAGCTTGGACGTGTATTTCAGCGAGTAGAGGGCAAACGAAACCAGGCAAAAAAGGTAGAAGTGCGTGGCGCGCGGCGCTGTCCAGCGGCGGAATAGAACGTAGATCCCAATGGCCAGATAGACAAGGCCAATGATGCGCTCGGCCTGAAACAGGCTCCGGTCCACCGGCTCGGGAATGATTACGATGTCCAGCGGGACGCCGTCGCGAGTAATGGCGTAGGCGGCTTTTCCATACACTTCGGTGCGGAAGAGAACGCGCTCCAGGTCGGCAACCTGCCTTATCGGAATGTAGTTCGCCCTGGGAAGCAATTCCTTTGGCTGGATGGCTGGTCCCTGAGTAGAGCTCTCGCCCAGAGTGTTGACCCCGGAAAGCAAGTCGCGGTTCTGGATGCCGACGCGCTGGCTTGGATTATCGGGCAGAACCTGCGCCCCGGTGAGCAAATCGTTAACCTGGATGCCTTCACGTTGGCCGGGACTGTTGGGAAGTACTCGCTCGGCCCGAAGACCGCCGGAAACCTCGCGCCACCAGACTCCGTCGTCGGGCTGCGGGAAATGGCTCTCCTGAACGAGATTCAGGGCCGCCAGCGCGAAGATCGCGAGCGTGGCCAGGGCCAAAAGGGTCGCCTGCAGCCGGTTGAAGAGGCTCGATTCCATGGATGGGCACTCTGTGACGATTCTGAATCCGCTGCTGTTCCTTCAAGTTTGTTGCACGTTTGTTGCCATGTGGGGGTGGTACGCGGGCTGGCAGGAAAATGATTGGCAATCAGTTGACAATACGCGAGATAGTGACGCCAGGTTCCAGAAAAGGTCAACCGCCGTCGGCAGGAAGTTAACGAAACGATGCAGGAAACAATAGATACCATACATGAAAAAGGATTCATCTATGGAAATTGGTAGCTCTATGAAGCGATGCGGGTTATTGCACAAAGATACAACAGTTCCAATGTTCTTGAGCGAGAGATAAGAGGAGATTGCGCTGCCTGGAAGGCCGGATTCGCCCCCTCAAAGCTGCCCGTAGGTGGCTTTTGGGCCGTGCTTGCGATGGTAGTGGTGTTCGGAAACGTACAGTGGAATTGCGAAATCGGACGCCGGGGAGCGGTCGGCGTCAGATCGAAGGAGGATGGTGCGGAAAGCGAGACGCGCAATGTATTCAAGAACGTCTGCAATCTCGACAGCGTGGGCCGGAGACGTTCCCCATACGAACGGGGCGTGGCCGGCGACCAGGACGCCCGGGACCCCGAGGGGGTCGAGGCCTTCAGCGCGGAATCGGCGGACGATGACGGCAGCGGTATTGCGGACGTATGCTTCGGCGACCTCTTCAGCGGTGAGGGGATCGGTGACGGGCACCGGGCCGTGAAAGTAGTCGGCGTGGGTGGTACCGAGGCAGGGAATGGGTCGCGCGGCTTGCGCCCAGGAGGTGGCGAACTCGGAGTGGGTGTGGACCACGCCGCCGATCGCAGGAAACTCCCGGTAGAGATAGGTGTGAGTATCGAGGTCGCTTGAAGGGCGCAGAGTGCCCTCGACAATTTCGCCGTCCAGGTTGGTCACTACCAAGTCGGACGCGGTGAGTGCGGCGTAGTCCACGCCGCTTGGTTTGATGACTACGAGCGGCTCGGGGCCGGAGCGATCAATGCCGCTGGCATTCCCGAAAGTGTGCGGCGCGAGGCCGAGGCGAGCGATTTCCTGGTTGGCGTGAAGAACCTGATCGCGAAGCGTGGCGAGGAGCATGGTGGAAGTTTACAGTTGTCAGCGACCAGTGGCCAGTGAACAGTGAACAGAAAGAAGTGGAAGAGTGAAGAAGTGAAAAAGGGACTGCCCTAACCGCTGCGCGATTCCTCCCGTCAAAGGAGGGCAGACCCTTAGTTTTCCTGGCTTCGATTCAGGATTGCGTTGGAATAGTCAGATGCAGTCAAGGCTGAAGTGGCCGCATCGGTTGGCGTAGACTTCTAGGCGAGCCGATAAGACTCGAGGCTCAGCAACCAAATCTGTGAAGTGCGTTCAAAAAGGGAGACAATTGTGGCGCCTATACTTCTTTGGCTGATCATGGTTCTCTGCCTCTTGATCTCGGTTATGAAGTATCTTATGGGCCTGATACTGAGGCTCACGTTCCACGGAACGGGGATTCGCAAGGACTACACCTATCAGCCCAAAGTAAGCGTTCTGATGCCCTGCTTCAACGAGGGGCGAACGGTTTACCAAACCATTGAAAGTATCAGCAAGTGCAATTATCCCAGCGAGAGCTTTGAAGTTGTCGCGCAGGACGACTGCTCTGTGGACGATAGTTATGAGTGGATGCTCAAGGCGCAGCGCGACTTTACTAACATTTCCATACGAGTAGGGCGCAACGAATTCAATTGCGGCAAGGCGCGCACCGTGTGCAATGCGCTGGAGCACTCCTCAGCGGAAGTGATTATCTCAATCGACTCGGACTGCATCTTTCACCCCGACGCGATTCGCGAACTGACTGCGTGCTTTGCCGAACCGGGGATTGGTTCGGTTGGCGGCAGGGTGGGAGTCAGCAACCCGAATGACAGCATTATCACGGCTATTCAAACCATGATCTATTATTCGGCGTTCGAGCTATACAAGATGCCGGAGAACTGGACTCGCAGCGTGTGCTGCATCAGCGGATGTTTGTTTGCAATTCGCCGCGAGTTGCTATTAGAGATTGAGCCGGCGATACGAGCGCGCAACTGGTTCGGAATTCCGGTGAACCAGGGTGAAGACAGATTTCTGACGCATCAAACGCTCCTTCGCGGCTACGGGACTTATATCAACAACGATGCGCTGTGCTGGACGACCGTGCCGAACACGCTCTCAGTGCTTTTCAAACAGCAGCTACGCTGGCGGCGCAGCATTGTGCGCGATTTCTTTTTCACCATGAGGACGCTGCCTCAGCATGTATGGAAGCTGCATCCGAATACGGTGCTGACACTGGTACTGCAGCCGCTGGGGGCGCTGGTTGCGCTGCTGGTGGTGGTTACCATGTTGACCAGCGATCCGCTGGCCTGGGCCGGACCGACGCCGCTGGTGGTTTATCTGGGAATTGCTGCGGCGCTAAGCTGGGCGATCAAGAAATACAGCGTCAGGGAGACGCTTCGGCATCCACTTGCCTTCGGCGCGTATATCGCATGGTCGCTGGCCAGCACGCTCTTCATCACGCCCCTCGCGTTGTGTACGATGGACTCCGCGGACTGGGGAACACGGACCAAGGAACAGCAGGAGGTAGCCGTTGGCCATGCCGGCAGTTGATACATCTCACACCCAGGTTAAGGCCCGCGCGCAGCGCCAATCGCTGGCGCAAAAGTCGGTAATTACCGTCTACCGCATCTTCGCCATCGCGGTGTTGTATGCGGTGCTGGCAGGCGTTTTCGCCTACGCATTTGTGATGGGATTCTACGCGCTGAACAGCACCTGGGCTGCGCCGATCATTCTGTCTTCCTACGATGAAAAAAGTCTCGACTTCATGCAGAAGCTGGTGATAAGCCGGCAGACGATTGAAGACCTGAAGGTGGATGTCACCCGCCAGCAGAGCACGCTTGCGGAGATGACCAGGCAGCGGGCCGCGCTGGTTGCGCTGGATCCGGAGTTGCAAACAGCCATTGTGCGGGAGCGGGAACACGACCAGCTGACCGGACCGCAACTGGTCGCGCTGGATGCGCAGAAGCAGGCCGACAACACCAAAACCAAGGCCATGCTGGTCCAGATTCACCAGCTCGAAACACAAATCAAGAGCGACCTGGCGTCGGGCCTGATCACCAAGGGGGATGCGGCCACGCAACTGGCGGCACTGAATCAGGCTGAGGGCGCCTATACCGACAGCAAGATTGCCGACGTACTGCTTTCGGACACAGTTATTGACAAGACTACGATTGGGACAAAGGCATTGGACGTCCTCGAGAAACAGGCCGAATTGCGGTCGGAGATCGCGCAACTGGATATCACAGTGAGCGTGGCCGAGAAGCAGTTGGCGGAAGACACGCGGCAGGTGGACCGGCTCCGGGATGCGATCTCGACCGCCAAACAGAGCCCCTATTACTTGAATGCATCGGGAAGCAAGCGGCTCTACTTCGCCTTTGTTCCTTATGACAACCAGGCCAACGCCAATCCCGGCTCCGCTATCTACGACTGCTATCTGAATATGGTTCTTTGCCGGAAGGTGGGAACGGTGAAGCAGGTGTTTCTGGGCGAGGAAGTCATCAGTCATCCTATCTTCAAGACCCAGGTGCGTGGCCTCACCATACTGATGGATCTTTCTCATCCCGAATCGGCAAAGTCGCAGACGGTATTTCTCGGGCGGAAACCGATGTTGTTCTAACCAACGAATCTAATGGAGTTGAAGCATGTCCTGGTGTAACTCGCACAAGGGTGTCCTGATGTTATTGCCGGTGCTTTCGATGGCCGGGGCCTGGGTTCACGCTGCGGGCGAAAACGTCCTCACGGACCAGCAGACTTACTGCGCCTATGTCACGGAGCAAGCCAAGGCGCAAAGCGGCTTTCTCCGTTCGCCCACAGCTCTGGGCGCATTCACCCAGCCGGAAACGGGATTGCCCCAGCAACTGGTTGCAGGCGCCCAGCTAAGCCTGGCGAACCTGAAGAAGGCGGGGATTACCGAGGAGGTTGCGCGTAGGAATTGCGAGCTATACAAGTCCTCCACGGCGGTTGTGGAGGTGCTTCAATACGCATTGCCTGGCATCGAGAGAGATGTGCTCCATCATCGGCTGGAATTGATTGCCGCGGCTACAAAATCTCTCAATGTGCTCGCGGATGAGACCGCGCGAATGGTGGAAGCGCAAAACATGACTCGCCCCATGCTGTGGGAGCTGAAGACAACCAGGATCAAGCTTGAAGCGGACCAGGCTGACGCTCAATCCAAAATTGCCGCCATCTACATTCCGCCACTGGCCGATTTGCCGCTGAAGGCGCAGGTGGCGGCAAAGCAGGCCGGCGATATTGCGGAGCAGAGGGCTCAAGCGAAGCTGCAGAAGCAGAACAACTGGGATGTGGCGCTGACCGTGGGCACACACCAACAGATCAACCCATTGTCTCAGGGCGTTGAACCTTACGGTGAGGTTACCGTGAGCTACAATCTTGCCAGCCACGCGATCGACAAGCATCTCGACCGCGCGGTAGCGGACTTCGGCGATTGGAAGCGAGCGGAGGAGAGCGACGTTGTGCGCGGCATGGCAGCGCTCGAGGTGCAGGTTCAAGATCAGATTGCCGCCCAGGAAGCGAGGCTGAAAGCCTTGCAGCGGGAAAACGCCGAAGTGGAGAAGAGCAAGCATGAGATAGGGGAAGCCGATACCACCGCCGCGCTCGATTTCCGCAATCAGCTAACCACGACGCAATTGCTGCTTGGGGTTGAAACAGGAGATGCGAGCTATCGCCTGGACAGCTTGCGGGAGTTTCTCAGGAAGAATTTCTGATTCTCAGGCGGGTGATCTCAATAGAGATGTCCCCATCGTGGCGCCGGGGCGGACCGCGGGCGAGAGTATAACCAGGGGACTGGATCGGAAGCCGGCTCTGCTTGTGGATAGAGGATGAATGCCGCGGAATTGTGTTTGGGCTGTAAACTTGTGTCCGGTGGAAGCGTCTACCTGAGTGTATGGCAGCCGGTACTGTAACAGCCCTGGAAGCGGTGACGGGAGCCGCGGCGGACGATCTAGCCGCGCGAGCGTTGGAGACTGCCACGCAGGAATTTTCGACCATTGTTAGCACGCATCGGCCGCAGATTTTCCGGTTTCTTCTGGCATCGACGCGAGACGTCGACCTGGCGGAGACGCTGACGCAGGAGTGTTTCCTGAAGGCCCACCGGAATTGGTCGAGCTTCAGGGGCGAGTCGAGCGCGATGACGTGGCTGATGCGGATCGCAATCAACCTGCAGAAAGACCACTGGCGGAACCGCCGGATGCAGTTCTGGCGTCATACGCGGACCAATGCGGTGGATCTTGACGAAGCCAGCGATTGGCTGCCCAGCGGAGAGCGAACGGCGGAGCAGCAGATACTGGCAAAAGAACAAGTAAGCCAGGTTTGGCGCGCGGTGAAGGGGTTGAGCGAGCGGCAGAGAACGGTTTTCATGCTGCGCTACGTGGAAGAACAGGAGCTAAGCGAGATAGCTCGAGCGACTGGGTTGAGCGAGGGCACGGTGAAGGCGCATCTTTCCAGGGCTGTAGGAAGAGTGCGTGCGGAGCTGGGGGGCAAACGATGAGATTTATAGGCTTGTTTGGAAAGAAACGGGATCGGGTGGAGACCAGCACGGAGCTGGACTTGGCCGGTGCGGATGAGGCGCTGGAGCAGGCTCTGAAGAACTTCAGGCAGAGCGTACTTTCATGGAGCGAGGCGGAGTTTGGCCGGGCCAGACCAGCGGCGAAGACGGTACGGCAGAGAAGCTGGCGGCTGGCGGCGGGATGGGCGCTCTCGATGGTGCTGGTGGCTGGAAGCGTCTCCGGAGGGGTTTACGACCATCATCGGCGCACGGAGATGGCAAAGGCAGCTGCGGCAGCGCAGGCGGCCGAGCGGCAACGGGCGGTCGCAGAGCAGCGGGCGCGCGAGGATGAAGAGGATCTGCTGGCCAAGGTGGACAGCGACGTATCAAAGGAAGTGCCGAGCGCCATGGAGCCGCTGGCTCAATTAATGGCCGAGGACGACATCCGGTAGAAACGAAGACAATCGGCAGTAAACCAAACATGAGGTGCTGGAGGCACGAACAATGAGGAATTGCATGACTGAATTGATGGGTAAGGGGATTTTACGGGCGGCAGCACTGGGACTCGCGATTGGGGGAGTTTTGTCGGCTGGATCGGCGCTGGCGCAAGGACCGGGAGGGGAAGGTGGATCGAGACCAGGGTTCGGCGAACACCAGCCGCCATTTGAGAGGGCGTTCGGCGGTCAGGGGGATCATGGGCGATGGTGGAACAATCCGAAGATGGTGGAGAAGCTGAATCTTACGGATGACCAGCGCAAGTCGATGGATGCAACCTTTCTTGCGCATCGGGAGACACTGATTGATCTGCGGGGGAGCCTGGAGAAGTCTGAGTTGGAATTGGAACCGCTGATGGGCCAGGATTCGCCGAACGAAGCGCAGATTCTGGCGCAGATCGACAAAGTAGCCCAGGCCAGGGCCGAGCTGGAGAAGGCGAATGCCCGGTTCCTGCTGGAGATACGCGGCAAGCTGTCGCCGGATCAGTGGAAGCAATTGCAGGCCGACCGCGCCACCCATGAGCAGGAGCGCGGCGCCTGGAGACACGGTGGACAAGGTCCGGGCGGGCAGGGACCGGGCGCGCAGTTTCATCGTCAGTTTGTGCCTCCTCCACCCGGTGCTCCTGCTCCGCCACAAAACTGAGGTTCGCGGCTGGGCGGGGTTCGATGGGTTGGGAGCGGTAATTCAGGGAGTAAGAAGGGTTTGAATCGAAGGATTTTCAGGCAGAGAGCAACTGCGGTTGAAAGTTCAAGACCGGTGGCGGCAAGGGGCGATCCTCTTGCCGCCGATTTTTTTGCAATGGCGGGTTGCCTGTATCGAAGCTGGACAGGCGTCTGGAGCGCATTGGGACAGTTGCTGCACCGGATTTGGACAGCGGCTGAGCGCATTTGGGACAACGGCTGACCGCATGCGGGACAAGGGTGAAGCGAGGCGCGACAGACTGTTCCGAGGAGGTGCAGAGATTTGTGACTAAAGTTATTTCTAGGGCGACCGATGAAGTGTGTGGATGCAGAAAGCTCAACCGGAACAAGCGGCAGGCCTGGCGGAGAACAACGCCGCTCGGGCAGAGCATCAAAGGAATGCATCCAAGAAGGAGCGGTCCCATGGCCCTCGGAGTCTTGAATAATCTTTCAGCGATCTATGCAGAGAACAACCTGAACAACACGAACAATAGCCTGCAGACGGTGTTGCAGCAGTTGTCGTCGGGATCGAAGATCAACTCTGGTGCGGATGACGCCGCGGGCCTGTCGCTGGTGAACGGTCTTGCAGCCAATTCAGCAGCGCTCACGCAGTCCTCGACAAACGCCACTGAGGGCGTAGGCCTGCTGGATGTGGCCGATGGTGCACTGTCGCAAGTGACGAGCCTGCTTGACCGTGCCGTGACCCTGGCGACTGAAGCCTCGAACGGCACCCTGAACAGCACTCAGGAATCAGCGGCAGACCAGGAATACCAGTCGATCCTGGCGGAGATTAACAATGTTGGATCGACTACAACGTACAACCAGGATCAGGTTTTCAACGGCAACGAAGCGGGCGTATCTATTTATACGGGTGATTCCTCCGCGACGGGTTCGTCGATCGACAGTCTTTACTTCGCCAGCCTGAGTTCGTCTACCGTAGGGGACGCGGGCGGCAAGGTGCAGCAGAGCGACGTTGGCCAGTTCATTGATCTGTCTGTTGACAGTGCCGGACCGCCGATTGCGCTTACCACGGCAGCGGCTCCTGGAAACGCGCTTACCGGCGCCCTGACGTTTACAACCGCTACTGCGGCCGGCGGCACGAGCACATATACCACGACGTCGGCAACGGTGAGCGCCCTGATCGCGGAGATCAATGCGCAAAATATTCCCGGAGTTACGGCCAGCTTTGCGACGGCGGCCCAGGTGGGCGACACCGCTGTGGCTGCGGGCGACACGGGCATCCAGATTTCGAACACAAACTCCAGCGTGACCATCGCACTGGCCACCCTCGACGACACGACAACGGCTGTTACGCCAGCGGCACTGACCGCCAACACGGCGGCGACGACGACTATCAGCTACGAGGTGAGCCCAACCGGCGACAGCACCGCCGATCTGGCCTCGACCGACCTGACCACCCAGACCGATGCGCAGAATGCGGAGTCCATCCTCAACTCGGCGGTCAGCGACGTGGCGGCGCAGGACGGCTACATCGGTGCGCAGATCAACACGCTGAACGCGATCAGTCAGGTGATGAGCACCCAGCAGGAGAACGTGGTTTCAGCGCAGAATGCGGTGCAGGCGACGGACTATGCGTCTGCGACTTCGAACATGTCGAAGTACGAGATTCTGAGCCAGACGGGCATCGCCGCATTGGCGCAGGCCAACAGTGTGGAGCAGGAAGTGACCAAGCTCTTGCAGTAACCGGTTTCTGAACCAAACAGGTTTAGCAGTAACGCAACATTGCGGCATCTTCAAGACAACCCAGGGACGGGCGGCGGCAAGGGCTAAGACCTTTGCCGCCCATTTTTTTCTGCAAAGGTTCGGCTTGCCCCAAGGACGCCTCAATGTGCTTCAAGCGGTCTGCCCCTCTTTCGCGCGGCCAAGCCCGGTCGCGCGTTGTTATTATTTCCCTTATGAACCTTGAGGCGATACAGGCGGCGGTGCGCGAGGCCGGGTTCGACGGCTGGCTGTTCTACGACCATCATCATCGCGACCCCATAGGCGGCCGCATTCTGGGGCTCGACGAGAAAGCGCACATCACGCGGCGCTGGTACTACTTTGTTCCGCTCCGGGGCTCGCCGCGCAAGCTGGTGCACCGCATCGAGCAGGGACGGCTCGACTCGCTGCCGGGCGAAAAGGGCCTGTATTCGAGCTGGCAGGAACTTGGCGCCGGCCTTGAGGCCATGCTGAGCGGCGCGCGCCGGCTGGCCATGCAGTACAGCCCCAACAACGCCATCATGTACGTCTCCATGGTGGACGCGGGGACGGTGGAGTTTTTGCGCGGGCTGGGCAAGGAGATTGTGAGTTCCGCCGACCTGGTGAGCCAGTTTGAGGCGGTCCTGAATGAGGAGCAGGTGGCAAGCCATGCCGTGGCGCAGCGGGCAATCGATGCCATTGTGGCCGAGGGCTGGAACGAGATTGGGCGCAGGCTCAGGCCGGGCGATGGAACCGCGGGCAAGCTGACGGAGTTCGAGATGGTCGAGTGGCTCAGCGAGGCCATGCGGCGCGAGGGGCTGGTGTGGGAGAACGGGCCCAATGTGAGCGCTAACGCTAACAGCTCCGACTCGCACTATGAGCCGACGGCTGAGAACTCTGCGCCTATTGCCGAAGGCGATTTTGTGCTAATTGATATCTGGGGCCGGCTGGAAAAACCAGGCAGCGTCTTTTACGACATTACGTGGACCGCCGTTGTGGGGCGCGCGCCATCCCATCGGGAACAACTGGTTTTCGAGACGGTGCGCAACGCGCGCGACGCGGCGACTCGAGCTGTGAAGCGTGCCTTTCACGATGGCCGTCCGATGTGCGGATACGAGGCCGACGATGCGGCCAGGGGGGTGATCCGCGCAGCGGGCTTCGCAGGCTTCTTCACGCACCGCACCGGGCACAACATTGCGCAGGAGATTCATGGTCCGGGCGCGCACCTTGACAACCTGGAGACGCACGACGAGCGGCTGATTCTTCCCCATACCTGCTTCTCTGTCGAGCCGGGAATCTATCTGCCCGAGTTCGGTGTCCGCAGCGAAGTGAACATGCTAACGGCTCCGGGCAAGGCCTGGGTAACGGGGGCCATTCAGCGCGAGTTGGTGCGGATCTGAATTCAGTGGTTCGTCGCGATTGGACAAGGAACAGTTGGCCTGCCGATTTCGTACTGCTCCGGTGCGGTATAGTCAAAAAGGAATGGCAACGACAGGGAACACAAATGGAACGGCTGGTCTGGACTCGAAACAGGGGTCGAAGCAAGCTGCGAAACAAGGCGTACAGGAAGGGTTTGTCTATCTTCCGTTGATCGCGGGCTGGCTGGTGCCGGGCGCGGGACATTTTCTGCTGCGCAAATGGTGGCGCGGGGCGCTGCTGGCTACCGCAATTGTGGGCATGTTCTCCATGGGAATTGCCATGCAGGGCAGAGTCTACGGTGGCGCCAGCGAAATTCTGGAAATACTGGGATTGGTGGGCGATCTGGGCAACGGGCTGCTTTACTTTGTGAGCCGGATTCTGGGGCTCGGCGCCGACCAGGTTCAGGTGACGACCGCCGATTATGGCTCGCATTTCATTGTGGTGGCCGGATTGCTGAACGTGATTGCCGCCGTGGACGCGCACAATCTTCGTACCGGGAGAAAATCGTAATGTTCAAGCCCTCCCATTTTGCTGCTGTGGTGCTGTTCGCGCTGTTCGCATCGGTCGTCTTTGGCATCACGCAGCGCGAGACTCCCAAGCTGATGATTCGCTACGGAATCTATTGTTTTGTGCTGTTTACGGGGTCAGCGGTGGCCCTTAGCTGGGTGATGTTCCTCATCGCCCGCTAGTGCGCCCCGAGGAGAAGGTGAGCTGTAAGGATTCACTTTCCGGCCATCATCAGCATCAAGCCAAACAGCACCACAGGCACCAGCGCCAGCCCAGCATAGAGAATCATCCTGCGCGCCTCGGGTAAACGAATTCTGCCGAGAGCCGGGCGGTGCACCCCGCTGTCCACGCTTACCTGTTCCTGGTGCTCCAGCTCCCATGCCATATCGGCGGCTGTCGCATAGCGACGGCGCGGGTCCCGCTCCATGGCGCGGTCGAGAATTTCCTGCAACTCGGCTGAGATCTCCGGGCGCAGCTTTCGCGCCGGTTGCGGATCGTGCAGCACCCGCTCGTTCATCACCGCCAGCGGATTCGATCCGTTGAATGGCGTCTCGCCGGTCAGCATCTCGTAGAGCATCACGCCCAGGGCGTAGATATCGCTCTTCTGATCGCCGCGCTGCCCTTTCACCTGCTCCGGCGAAATATAGTCGGGCGTGCCCAGCGCCGGCGACATGGTCACATACGTGAGCCGTCGCGCGTCCTCTTTCATCGCGATCCCGAAGTCGATGAGCTTGATGTGGCCTTCGGCGTCCACCATCACGTTTTCCGGCTTCAGATCCCGATGCACCACACCGTGTTTGTGCATGTAGTCGAGCGCATCGCAGATGCTCAGGGTGATGGCCACCGCGCGGTCGATCGGGAGCGGGCCATCGTGGCTCAGTATCTTTCGCAGCAGAACTCCATCCACCCACTCGATCACCATGTAGGTGCGGCTGCGCTCTTCCGGCTCGAAAGTCTTCACGACACCTGCGTGATCCAGCTCCTGGCCGATCTCTTGCTCGCGCCTGAAGCGCTCAACCAGAATCGGGTCCGCCTCCATCTCGTCGTGCGGAACCTTGATGGCCACCTGCATGCCATTCTTCAGGTCGGTAGCCCTGTATAGAGCAGACATGCCGCTGTGCGCGACCATCGCATCCAGGCGGTAGTGGTCCAGAGTGTCACCGGCTTCCAGTATGGTCATCAATGC
The DNA here is from genome assembly GCA_964458965.1 of uncultured Occallatibacter sp. Taxonomy (GTDB): domain Bacteria; phylum Acidobacteriota; class Terriglobia; order Terriglobales; family Acidobacteriaceae; genus Telmatobacter. The sequence continues at coordinate 13,726 of CAYWMR010000006.1, forward strand.
ATATTGCATAACAATTGGAGTCTTTCATGCAAATCGTAAGAAATCTCTCAAGAATATGAAAAGGAATCCGATGGGCAACGGGCGCGCGATTCCAGCCCTGGTTTACTATCATTTCGGCAGTTTTCGGCGGGCGAAGGCGCGTCTGGCCGACCTAAATGTAGCATCGGCGTGCCACATTGGTGTCTTGAATCACAAAAACTCCCCCTTCGGCCCGCCAAAATGTGTTTGGATTTCTATATGCTCCCTTTTTTGAGATTCCTTGCGGTCGGCATTTTGCTCGGCTCGGGCTTTGCGCCGGGGATTGCATTTGCTGCGCGCGGCCCGGAGCACCCCTCTCGCAGCGAGCATGAGCAGGAGACGGGCTTTTTGAATCGCAAAATCGAGTTGCACGGAAGCACCTATCGCTTCCAGGTCTACCTCCCAGAGGATTGGCGCCGCGACGACCACAAGGAATGGCCCATCCTGCTATTTCTGCACGGACGAGGCGAACGGGGTTCCGAGGGCATGTGGCAGACCCAGATCGGCCTGCCGCAGGCCGTCCGCGACCACCCGGAACGCTGGCCTTTCGTCATCGTGATGCCGCAGTGCCCGCTGCCAGACTATTGGACTGACCCGGACATGATTGCCTTGGCCATGGCCACGCTGGATCAGGAGGCGGCTGAGTTCCACGGCGACCCGGAGCGCACTTATCTCACAGGCCTCTCTCTGGGCGGGTATGGAGCGTGGGAACTGGCACGGCTACACCCGCAACGCTGGGCCGCAATCGCCATTTCGTCGAGCGGGATCTTCTGGAGCTATGCGCCGGAGCGCTGGCACGAGGAATCTACGCTGCCCGCCGAATATGCTCGAGCGCTGGGCCGCACACCAGTGTGGCTCTTCCACGGCACCGACGACAACGTTGTTCCGCCGCGCCAGAGCGAGTTGATGTTCGACGCGTTGAAGGCTGCCGGCGGACACGTCCGGCTGTGGCTTTACCAGGGGTTGAAGCACGACTGCTGGACGCGTGCCTACGACGAGCCGGAACTGCCGCGCTGGCTGCTGGCGCACCACCTTGGCGCGAGGCCGGGTTCCGGGCCCGAAAACGCGGCGTCTCCCCCGGCCGCGTCCACTGTGGCAGAGTGGCCGCCGCTGGCCGAGCGCCTGGTCATTCCATTGCATCCGCCGACAATCAAGCTCTCTCCCGCGGCTATGGACATCCTTACCGGTGAGTACCGCGACAAAAACGGCTATACCGAGGTCACCATCTTCCGGCAGGGCGATCAGCTCTACGAGAAGGACCGGGTCGGCGATATCATCGAGCTGGCGGCCGAATCGCAGTCCACGTTTTTCTATCCCAATGGGTCGAGCATTCCCCGGCTCATCTTCCAACGCGATTTGCAGGGGCGAGTCACAGCGCTTGTTTTGCACGACGACCGCCACGAAGAGCGATGGGAAAAGCGGACCCAGGCAGCCAGCCGGTAAGGCGGCGCGGTAACCCTTCGAAAATAACTCTGAAACGCACAACCATAGCTGCACAAGTTACGACGGCTGCTGAATCACCAGGTCGTCGGCCAGCTTGAAGTGGACGATCGACTCCGCGGGTATATCGATATCGCCGTTGCCTGTTAATCCGGCCGCTGCGGTCCCGGCGCCGCCTCCCACCAGACCCCCAACCACCAGGCCCACCCCGCCGGTGGCCACGCCACCTACCAGCATCCCCAGCCCCGCTCCTCCGCCAATCATGGCGGCGGAACGCCTGCCTTTTCCCCTCTTGCTCCGGTCCAGGTCCCGAGTGGTCAGTGGATATTGCTTGCCACTCAGCGTGAGTGAAGTCAGGCGCAGCTCCAGAAGCGACCTGCCTTTGAAATGCCCGCGCCTGTGGGAGGCATCCACAATGCCCCCCACCGTCGCGCCCTTCGGAACGATCACGGTGTTGTCCGCGGGGTTGAGGACGGGGTCTACCAGTTCGCCGGTAAATGTGTCTCCTGCCCGGCTGGTTTTTACGCTGATATGCTGGTCGATCCGGATTGCAAGGGTAGTTCCCGCGGTGATGGTCACGTTCGCAGGCTCTGATGGCGCAGGCGGCGGAGAGACGGCGGAAACCGTTGGTTCAGTCGCAGCGGGCACCGGCGCTCCCGTCGCCGGCGGCGTCTGCGTTGTAGTAATTGTCTCGGCAGTCTGCCCGCCTGCAGGGGGCTGTACCACGGTTGTTGTTGTCATTCCGTTTTTGTCGACAGACACTACCTGCTGCGCCTGGCCGGTTTTTGCCGCCTGCTGTTTGGCCTGATCCAGTGCCTTTTCCTGACGGGACTCGCATCCGGAAAGGATTGCCGCGGCCAGAACCACCAGTAGGATTGAGACTCCCAGCCACCGGGCTCCGCCGCTTGAGATCAGAACTTGCGCTCGTCCGGTGCGAACCGGTAAGCCTGAATTGAACATCGTCGAGCCTCCTCGAATGCGCTTCCGTGCTGGTAAAAGATCGCGTGCAGCCTGGGCCAACAGCCAGGGGATTCCGTTTCAACCCGCACCTGGTGAGATGCGCGCCGGTTGGGCAAGGGTGTCTAGCCGCAAACACGTGCGGCGACGCGGATGGAACACAACTCGCTATGGTTGCGTAGTACTCTTGGTACGGTCCCAAAAAGGAGGCGCGATGTATTGCAGTGGATGTGGTATGGCTTTAGCCGCCGGGCAGCCTTTCTGCCCCCAATGTGGACGCCCCGTGGGCCCGGTCATTCCCCCTGTTCCCGGCCTGCAGTTTCAACTTGAGAGCTTCGCCGGCAAGGTGAAAGCACTGGGTGTTGTCTGGCTTGTTTACGCGGCACTGTCGCTGATGCTGGGAATCGCCGGCCTCACCTTTGCACAGGCTTTTTTCTCTCATCACTTTGGACCCTGGGGACACGGACCGTGGCCCAATGGTCCAGGGCCTGAGTGGTTAGGACCCGCATTTTTGAACTTTGCCTGGGCCATTCTTCTGCTCCGCTCCGGGCTTGCACTGGCTGCCGGCCTGGGTTTGCTGGAGCGCGCTCCGTGGGGCCGCATAGTGGCTATTGTCGCCGCCTTTTTGAGCCTGCTGAAGTTTCCGTTCGGAACCGCTATCGGCATCTGGACACTGGTGGTGCTTATGGGCTACCGCAGCACTTCTCTTTACGAACAGTTGCCGTAGTCGGGCTGCGGCCGGTAAACGCCCGCAGTCGACTACAATCTCAGATATGGGTTTTCCTGTAACGCGGATGCGGCGATTGAGGCGGAGCGAGACTCTGCGGGCTCTGGTGCGCGAAACGGCACTGGAACCCGGCGACCTGATTTACCCTTTGTTTCTCTGCCCTGGCGAAGGGGTTCGGCGTCCGGTCGCGTCAATGCCGGGGGTGTTCAACCTCTCCGTCGACGAAGCAGTTCACGATGCCGAAGAAGCGGCGAGACTCGGTCTGGGTGGATTGCTGCTTTTCGGCCTGCCGGAATCCAAGGACGAACAAGGCTCGGGCGCATGGGACGAGAATGGCATTGTGCAGCAGGGGCTTCGAGCGCTGAAGGAATCCCAGGCCGGCAAGAAGCTGGTGCTGATCGCCGACGTGTGCCTGTGCGAGTACACCAGCCACGGCCACTGCGGCATGGTGGTGGAGACCCGCGACGGCTTTGAAGTGGACAACGACCCGTCTCTCGATCTGCTTGCCCAAACCGCCGTCTCGCTCGCCCAATCCGGCGCCGACGTGGTTGCCCCCAGCGACATGATGGATGGCCGCGTGGCCGCGATACGCCGCGCACTGGACGATGACGGTTTTGAGGATACACCCATCCTCAGCTACGCCTCCAAGTTCGCCTCTGCGTTCTATGGGCCTTTCCGCGAGGCAGCCGATTCCGCTCCTCAGTTCGGCGACCGCAAGACCTACCAGATGGACGGCGCCAACCTGCGCGAGGCCATGCGTGAAATCGACCTCGACATTGAAGAGGGCGCGGACATGATTTTAATGAAACCCGCAATGCCTTATCTCGACGTGATCCGCGCGGCCCGCGAGCGTGTGGACGTGCCCATCGGCGCATACCAGGTCTCCGGCGAGTATTCCATGCTGCAGGCGGCTTTTGAGAAGGGCTGGCTGGACCGCGACCGCGCCATCCTGGAATCCCTGCTGGGCATTCGGCGCGCCGGCGCAGGATTTGCCGTGACCTACTTTGCCAAGGATGCTGCCAAGCTTCTGGGTTGATCGAAATCCCTTGTCCCCACCCTCGATTGATTCCTCGGCGGCCTGAGCAATACAGACCAGACCTGTGCCTCGGCCAGCGCGATGATGGACAGAGCAATGGCGCAGTTGGAACGCTGAGATATTCAGCCCCCGACTTGCGCCCGCATGAGAGGAAGCATAGCCAGCTTGCGATGAACGCACCGGTTGCATCCCCTGGGGGGTCTCAATGAACATTAGCAGCGCTTCAACCTACCCGTTGACCGGATCAGCCTCCAGACTTGAACCCTCGGCGACGAAATGGACCCGACCGCAACAAGGAGACACATTGGCTTACGAACAAAACGGCGCGAAATTCGACCCCATCGCATTTCTTGCGCAAGCCGGACTTGGCCGAAAAATTGTTGAATTCAAGCCAAGGGAAACTTTTTTCTCTCAGGGCGACCCGGCAGACGCAGTGTTCTTCCTGCAGAGAGGGCGGGCAAAACTCACGGTCGTATCCGAGCATGGAAAAGAAGCTACGATAACGCTGCTTTCCGCGAACGACTTTGTTGGGGAGGAGTGTCTTGCGACAGTCGCGGGACTTCGCCTGGCGACGGCCACCGCCGTAAACACCTGCGTCGCGCTGCAAATTCGGCGGGACGAAATGATTCGCGTGATGCATGAAGAGCAGTCGTTCGCCGACATGTTTGTGAAGTTTCTGCTTGTCCGCAGCATGCGCACGCAGGCCGATCTGGTCGATCAACTTTTCAACTCAAGCGAGAAGCGGCTGGCGAGGATTCTGCTCATTATGGCGGAGTTTGGCAAGCCGGGTGGACCAGAGACTTACATCCCGCCGATTACGCAGGAGACGCTGGCGGAGATGATCGGCACAACCCGGTCGCGTGTCAGCTTCTTCATGAATCGTTTTCGCAAGCTGGGGCTTATCAATTACAACGGTCGCATTCAGGTGCACAAGTCGCTGCTTAACGTGGTTCTGCTCGACCAGTTGCCCGGTCACAATTCCAGCAGGCCACCTATCGAAGCCCGTAAGTAACATTTGGATTCGGGGGCGCAAAGAGTCCGAGGCGCTTTGTGGGCCTCGGGCTTGCGAGTTGGCCAATCGGAACCGCCAACTTCGTTTGCCTGCCATCGCCTCGCGCAAACTCCTTCTCAAAAAAAACTGGGTGGCTATCCGTTGCGGGTCCCTTCGCTGAAGAGGTTGCCACACCGGATGCCACCCAGCGTTTGCGATTGAAGAAAGTTACTTGGCTTCGAGCAGGATCGACTTTCCTTTTGTCTTCGACGAGCGAAGGAAGTAGATGCCTCCATAAATGGCCCAGATAGCAGAGATACCCAGGGCCAGGTAAGGCTCCTTCCAGGTGCCGTAGCCCAGGAACGGAACGATCAGGTATGCCGCCATGCAGGCCAGGTTGGCTAGCAGGCCAAAACCTGGAATGAGCAGATGCAGGACCACGTTATAGTCTGGGCGTCCGCGAAAGGCCACGATGCACAGGAAGCAACTGAGAGCGTAGAGGATAAAGGTGCCGAAGTTGGAGGTGAGGGTGACGGCCAGAATTGAGCTCGGGAGCGCTGCCATCTGGTCGTGTGTCGTGTATCCGAAGCTGGAGAACACGTTGTGAGGCAATGCCGCGATCGTCGCGTCGGTGGGTGCGCTACCGTCGCAGAAGAAAAGGGAGACGCCGATCACGCCGATGACTGCGGAGATGATGGCCAGAGTCCAGATGGCCTTACGCGGCGACAAGGAGCCGGCATGAAGGATGCCGAAGTGCTCGGGAGCCTCATCGTCTTTGCCCATGGCGTAGGTCACGCGGGCGCCTGTATTCATGCAGCTTAGTGTGGTGCCAATCAGCGCCAGGAAAACGGTGAAGGCTTCCGCCAGCATGAACCACTTCCCATTCCCGTGGCCCAGCAGCGCGTCACCCACAACAATCATCATGTCGCCGATGGGTGCGGCAGAACTGGTGGCGCTTTGCATGGTGTACCCGGAATTGAGAAAGTAGTTTGCCGCAAAATACTCGATCAGATAGCAAACCACCCCCTGTATCAGCAGCGATGCAATGACGGCGATGGGAATATGCTTGGTGGGATTTTTTGCCTCGCCTCCCATCGAGGTAACCGATTCGAAACCGACCAGGATGAGAATGGCCACAGTGGCCTGAATGAAGATGAAGCTCAGCTTGTGAGGCGCAACCACTGAAGCGGCCGTTCCATGCGTGAGGAAGTTACCGCTCGCATCCTTTTCCGGATAGTCGATGGTGAAGGGAACCTTCTTGCCTGCTGCATCGAGCAAGGGCAACGGGAAGCCGTCTTTGTCGCGGATCGTTGAACCGTCTTTTGCAGTTGCGAACTGGTAGTCGTAGGTTGCCAGCGTTTGCGTGTCGTATTGGAAGGCGGCGCTGCCGGTGGGGTGATTCGTGCGATAGCCGATGGCCAGTACGCTGAAAACCAGCAGGGCAGAGATCTGGATGACGTTGATGGCAAGGTTCACAGCGGTGGAAGCGCCCGCGCCCTTGGCGGCGATCCACGCGACGAAGAAGGAGAAGACCACTGCGACGAGAGCCATGAAAACCGGCCCCGGGTTTCCGCCGCTCATGAAGCTGGGATAGAGAAAGCCGACCACGTAGCCCACAAAAACGCCGGTGGTGGCCACCATCACGCCCGGATAGACCCAATAGTAAAGGTGAGAACCCCAGCCAACAATGAACTTGGCGACGCGGGCGTATTTAAACAAACCCGGCTGCGACAGCAGAGCTTGCTCGGCATAATAGTAGCTGGAGCCGGTGCCGGGATAAAGCTTGGAAATCTCGGCATAGGCGACCGCGGTGGCCAGGCAAAGGAGCAAGGCGACGACAATGCCAAACCACATCGAGGGCGACGTGGTGCCCTCGGTTGCCTGAAGGATGAAGGTGAGCCATAGGAAGGCGCCGGGAGCGATGAGGGCCATTGCATTGCTGGTCAGGCCGGTCAGGCCCAGGGTGGATTTCATCTGCGGTGCGTTTTGATCTGCCATGAGCATTCTCCTGATTTTGAGTTTCCTGGGTTTGCTCCCGGCGGCGGGCCCCCGGGTGCCTCGTAAGGCTCACCTATATCCGGAAATGGAGTCCGGGCCGATAGGGGTGACCTCAATGGGTAAGCTGAATCGTAGGTCCATTGAGATAAAGATGAAATGAGGAAAATGAAATGGGTGGCGAAGCTGTTGCAGACGGTGAAGGCATTCTTTCTTGAAAATGGCCCTCTCTCTGCAATAGAACGAATTTGAGATCGCAGACTACCCGTAAAATCTTTATGAATTCCTGATACTTTTGTTTAAAACACACATGGGTTCTTTATGACCTACCGCTTAATTTCAAGGGAACTCATAGCCCATCGTTAGTTGTCGGGGCGAATGCTACCAACCTTCAACACGCTGTTTTTTACGGAAGGGGAGGAGTGTATCTGGGCAGACAATCAGGTCCACACCCTTCGCGCTTCCTGTAGTTAAGACTCGCATCATGGCTCGACCGGCATGCTTTCGGAGCAGCACAGGAGATCCCTGTCTCGCGCTTTGAGTCTCCGGAGGTCTTCATATCCGATCCAAAAATTCTTGATTGAAAGTGAGAGGCTGAATGAGAAGGAATCCCTGGAAGGCCATCCCCGTCTTTGCGCTCTTGTGCTTAGGTCTGGCGCCGTTGACTGCTGCGTCGCAGCAGGCAGCGAAAACCGCAACCCCAGTTCAATCTGCCCAAATCGCAATGGTCGAGTATCCGGCCGCGGAGGGACCGGCAACGGGCCCAGCCGCCACGGCCAGTGAAGCGGCGGACCCCGCCGCGGCCGCCCCGGCTGCAACTGCGCCCGCAGCCACAACTGCACCGGCTGCAACCGCGAACGTGGCTGTACCGGTGAGTCACGATCTCATTATTAAAGAGCTTGCCGAAATGAAAGAGCGCATTGCTCAACTGGAAGGCGAATTGAAGGCGCGTAGCGGGGCAGACGAAGCCGAGAAAGACGCGGACGCGTTGCGAAACGCCGAGGCGGCCGACGGCGACGGCACTCTCACCAATGGACAGGCTCCGGCTACACCCGCGCCGGCTGCCGCACCCGCAGCTGCTCCGCCACCACCGGAGATATTGGCGGAGACCACAACCAAGGGTCAATCATTCAGCTTCTTCGACCAGACCTGGTTGAACTCGGGCGGCCACAACGTTGACAGCCCCATGAGCACCAAGTACTTCACGCCGGAAATTCGTTTCGACGCCAACTACATCCTCGACTACAACCACCCCGAGGACGACTCGATGGTAGGTTCAACCGAGATGTACCGCTCCGACGAGTGGCAGCTTGAGCAGGCCAGCGTCGGCGGCGACTTCCGCATTCAGAACACGCGTGGCCGCATCCTGTACATGGACGGACTGTTCTCGCAGGCAACGGTACGCAATGACGCCAGCTACAACCGCGGCCAGTGGGATCTGAAGGACGCCTACAAGTACTTCTCTGAAGCCTGGGGCGGCTATCACTGGGATGTTGCGCACGGCCTCAATGTGGACGCCGGCATCTTCGTCTCTTACATCGGCCTGTTCAGTTACTACAACTTCGACAACTGGACCTATCAGCCCTCGTTTGTGTCGTCGAACACGCCGTGGTTCTTCAACGGACTCCGGATCCAGTACTTCATATCAAATAAGGTGAAGATCGAACCGTGGATCATCAACGGCTGGCAATCCTATGCCCGTTACAACGGCAAGCCGGGATTGGGCGGCCAGATTATCTGGCGCCCGAATGCAAAGATCCACACGAACTTCAACAACTACGGCCTGGGCGAAGACGATGCCGGCTTCCCTGGCCGCTCGCGTGTCCACGCCGACTATACCGTGCAGGTGAAGCAGTACGACAACCCGAAGAAGTTCTTTGACAAGTTTGCCTGGACAATGACCGCCGACTTGGGGTGCGAATATGGCGGCGGTCCCATCTCATTTGCCACTGCAGACGGCGCCTTGAACAAGAACGGTCTTTCCCCGATGAAGGGAACCACCGACACCTACAACGGCGGTGTCCGCTGCCACGGATCCAGCGACGGACGGCCCAAGCAGATGTTTGCCGGCTGGATGAGTTACACGCGCTTCTGGTTCGATCATGACCGTCACGCCATCACCATCGGCGGCGGACAGATGAACAACCCCGGCCGTTACCTCACCTTGGTACCCTCCATCAACGGTTCGACTGCCACCACCGGTACCCCGTACTTCACGGAGAACGCAGGCGACCGCGCTCAGATGCACGACGGCACCATCACATACGACTACATGCCAAGCCAGTTCATCGTCTTCCGTCTTGAGGAAGCGTACAGGTATTCCGACGTTCCCTACTGGAGCGGTCGCGGCGGCGTTACGCCTCCCGGCGGCAACAATGGCAGCCCCGCTGACTACCAGTGCGCTGCCGGCGGTGACGCAGGCGCTGGATATGTCTGGACCAACCCCGCCGGTGTGGTTGTTTCAGGCCAGTCCCAGGCCATAGCCAACTGCATCAACTCCGGTTTGAACGCCGGGGGAACTGGCACCGCCGCCCTATGGTGGCCGGATCTGCGCACCAACCAGACCACGACCATGGTAGCGGTCATGGTCCGGTTCTAGCCGCATATTGGGCGCGGACATGACTGGTTGCATTAACTGCACAAACAGCACCGGGGTTCATTATGGCCCCGGTGTTGCTTTGTGTCTCGCTGGTTGGAGGGCGACCGTAGCGCCGGTGTCCAGACCGGCGACAGGTCTTCGTCGCTGGGGTGGGTGGTCTTGTATCCTGGCCCGACTTCAGTCGTGCCGAACATCGCCAGACAGACCAGGGGTTTTAACCTCTGCGGAACGACTGCTCCGATAGCCGCAGCATTCTTGAGGAGCGCTGCAAGCGGGTCTTCAGCAAGAGTTCACGTTGCACAAAGGGCGATGCCATACATCGCCGAGGCCAGATAAGGATGAAGAAGAATTTTCGGATGGCAATCGCAATCAGTACGCTAAGCTGCGGTATCGCCGTTCCGTTTGCCTGCTACTCGCAAAGCGCGGTTGCCGACGCAGTCAAGGCTATTTCATTGGCGCGCGCGAATGTTGGGTCGCTGGTTACAGCGGATGGGCAATCCATCGATTCGACGCAGGGCGATCGGCCGGCGAATTCACCCGCGGACGCAGCGCCAGAAAAGCCCGTCCCGGATGCGCCCGGGAATGAACAAGTCGCTGCAACTCAAGCGTCCGTCGCGCCGACTGCCGCGCCGTCAGCTGGTACAGCCCCGGCCAAGCCAAAAGTAGGCTTCTTTACCCGCTGGGGCAGAGCGTATATTACGGATTGGGCGGGGACAACCCCGGTGGATCCCAACGCGCCGCAGCGCCGCGGCACGCCGCCTCCCATCCCCGCGCCGCCTTATCCGGCATCTGACTGGCCTATCGGCGGCACGCAGGAGATTGGCGCGCCAGACTACCAGAGCTACCAGTTACAGGCTGCAATAGACGGCGACCCGATCAAGCTGAGCAAGATCAAGTGGTATGGCTGGATGGCGGTCGGCGCGAACGGTTCCACCAACAATCGCGGCAATCCGAGTAAAGGTATCGCAGCCAACAGCCCTTCGGCCTACGACGTCTATCCGAACACCGTGGTGCTCGATCAGTTGGCATTATATACCGAGCGGCTTGCCGACACCGTTCAAACCGATCACTTCGACTGGGGATTTCGGATCACCAACCTTTATGGGCAAGACTACCGCTATACAACATCGCACGGGATACTTAGCCAGCAGTTACTCGTTAAGAATGCGCAGTACGGTTACGACCCTGTCATGGTATATGCCGACCTTTACTTTCCCAAGCTTGGCCAGGGCGCGGATTTGCGCATTGGACGGTACGTTTCTCTTCCGGACATTGAGGCGCAACTTGCCCCCAACAACTACTCCTACTCGCACTCCATTCTCTATACCTACGATTGCTACACCATGGTCGGCGCAAACCTGACCCTGAAGATCGACGACCACTGGACAGTGCAAGGCGGCATTTCGCCTGGCTGCGACACAGCGCCTTGGACCACCGACGCGAAGCTAACTGGGAACGTCTGCCTGATCTACACGTGGCACAATGGCGGCGATGCTCTGAACACCTGCGATAACACCATCAACGACGCCAAGTACGCGTATAACAATCTGACTGCCTTCTACGTGACTTGGTATCACAGCATCAGTCCGCACTGGCATACCGACACCGAAGCCTGGTACCAATACATGAAGCAGACGCCAAATATGTGGTGGATCAACACCGGCGTCCCATATAACAGTGTCACGTCGCCCTGGCCGGAGAATGTGAGCAACAACCGGTTCGTCGCAGGTGGCGCCACGCCATCGACGTTGAATTTTGGCGCGGTCTGCGAGAATCCCAATACTTCCTATACCGGCCCCCGCGCAGCGTATTGCTATGCCCCGGAATGGGCCATCACGAATTACGTCGAATATAACTTCTGGAATAACACCGCATCGCTGAATATCCGAAGCGAGGTTGTTGACGACATCAAGGGCCAGCGCACCGGAACCCCGGCGGTTTACGAGGAGCACATGGCGGGATTCGATTTCTGGGCCGGTTCCACGGTTACCTTCCGTCCCGAGTTGAGTTACACCCATGCATTCAGTCCCTATGGGTTGCGGGCGTTGGATATTCAGCCTGGATCGTCGGTGTCGGCTCTACAGAATGCCCCAGCGGGCCAGGCTTCATCGCTGACTATGAAGGGTATCGGCGCAAAGACCCAGGCACTTACCATTGCGGCCGACCTCATCTGGCATTTCTAGTGTCGTGACGGTAAGGCAACTCCCCGGCGTCCACTTCCGCTCATGCTATCCAAATGTATCCTTTACGTTCCCCTTATGTAATTCTGGATACGCTTTAGTCAGCGTGGCTGGGCTGTGGGGCCGGCAAGATACGGATCAAATGGGTAAGCGAACTGTCTCCGGGTGGATCTATCGGCTGAGAAGACACCATCATCCGGGGCAGTATCTGGCGGCATGCGCGGCTCTCGCGCTGCTGACTTATCTCGGGTCAATCTTCAGGGTTAACCTTACCACCGTCAGCTTTCTCTATCTGCTGCTGGTGGTTTCCATGGCATTGTTCTTCGGATTCTGGCAGGCATCCATCGTTTCGATCCTTGCCGTTCTCTGTCTTGACTACTTTTTTATCGCGCCTCTCTATCGATTTAACATTCTCGATCCGCAGGACTGGGTAGCGCTTGGTGCGTTTCAGATAACAGCGCTTGTCATCAGCCGGCTGTCGGCAAAGGAGCTTCGCAGTGCAAGAGAGGCGGCCATTCACCGCGCCGGAATGGAACAGCTCTATGAGTTGAGCCGCAGCTCGCTGTTGCTCGACTTGCATCAACCGCCTGGACCGCAACTGGTGACACTGATTCAAAGGATATTCGCGGCCCAGGCAGTTGCCTTGTTCGACAGAAACCTGGAGCGCCAGGACCGCGTAGGTGAGTGGGATTCGGGCGAGGAGGACCGGGCGAAAATCTGTTTCAATCGCGGCTTCGCCGAGGACGATTTGCAGACTGCAACTGCCGAGCGAGTTCTCCAAACCGGCAATGGCTTCGTGGGCGCGCTCGTTGTGCGTGGAGAAATACGCCCGCTGGTGGTGGATGCGTGTGCATCTCTGGCGGCCATTGCCATTGACCGTTATCAGTCGTTTGAAAAAGAGGAGAGAGCCGAATCTTCCCGGAAGGGTGAGGAGCTGCGCTCAGCAGTCATGGACTCGCTCGCGCATGAATTCAAGACGCCTCTCACCGTCATCCAGACCGCCAGTTCAGGTCTCCTCGACCTTGGTGGACTCGTCGAGCCGCAAAAGGACCTCATTGCCTTGATCGACGACGAAGCCATTCGGCTAACTGAACTTTGCACGCGACTCCTGAAAACAGCAAAGCTCGAAGCCGAGCAGGTCGACCTGGAAACAGACGATGTCAACATACACGAGTTGATATCCGAAGTGCTTGCCGCGCAAAATCACAGCGCCGATAACTCCCGCTTGCGAGTTACAGCCGACGACCCGGCATTGACTGTGCGCGTCGATCGGGCTCTGCTGGCCATGATTCTCACCCAGTACATCGACAATGCGTTCAAGTATTCAACGCCCAACACACCCATCGAGATCACCACACGAACAAGTCACGCTGAGGTAGTTATCTCCGTCAATAACATCGGTCCCACCATTCCTATAGAAGACCGCGAACGAATCTTCGACCGCTTCTATCGTTCGCCCGATCTCAAGGACTCCATTCCAGGAACCGGGATCGGGCTCTCTGTCGTGCGCAAAGCTGCGGAAGCGCATCACGGCCATGTCTGGGTCATCAGCGATGAAAAAGAGGGAACGACATTTTTTGTCTCCCTTCCCACGGGCGCCAGGAGGAAATCTTGACTACAGAACAGCCCACTTCGAGTCAAGGCACAATTCTAGTTGTCGACGACGACACTTCCATGCGCCGTGCATTGCGCGTTACGCTGCTCGGCATGGGATTCACCGTAGTCGAGGCGGCTCGCGGCGAGGAGGCGCTCTCGCTGGTCCGCGTCACCTGGTTCGACGCGGTGCTGCTCGACATGGACATGCCGGGCATGGGCGGGGTGGAAACCTGTCGCAGCGTCCGCCGTGCCGTTGAGCGCTTGCCCATCCTGATGTTGAGCGTATTGGATGGCGAAGACGACAAAGTGCTGGCGTTCGATGCCGGTGCCGACGACTATATCTCCAAACCGTTTCAGTTGCGCGAGCTGACGGCGCGATTGCGCTCCGCGGTGCGCAGAAGAAATGCTCAGGACACCAACCGCGATGCCACGCTGCGCCACGGCGAACTGGAACTGGATCCGGTCAAGTACCGCGTGCTCAAGCGTGGGCAATCCATTCATCTCACGCCTAAGGAATTTGAAATGCTCCATTACCTGATGATGCATGCGGGCGAACCCATTCCCCACTCGCGTTTACTCAAATCAGTATGGGGTCCTGAGTATGGAAACGAGCTGGAGTACCTTCGAACCTTCGTGCGCCAACTCCGCAAAAAGATCGAAGACGATCCGCGCAATCCAAAATATCTGTTGACCGACGCATATGTGGGCTATCGATTCAGCGACCAAGGGCCCGAGTCCTGAAGCGGAGAGACGCCGGCTATGGTGAAGGCTGGCGGATTCTACTCCGCTGTTTCGAGAGCGATGGGGCTGGGGGCTCGCGCGGTCAGCTTCATCAACAGCACGTAAAGGAAGCCAGAAACAAAGAAGCCGACGAACCATGCGTAATCGTAGAGGTGGTGGAGCGGCTTGAAGACCAGGCCCAGCAGCGCGAGCGCCACGCCGAATACCAGCGCAATCACAGCACGTGGATTCACGCCCTTCGTGTAGTGATAGGCGCCTTCGCTGTGATAAAGCGAGTTCACATCCAGATCTGTCTTGCGGATGAGAAAGTAATCGCAGACCATGATTCCCGCGATAGGTCCCATCAGCCCCGAGTAGCCAACCAGCCAGCCGAATATGTAGCTGTCCGGCGTGGCCAGCAGCTTCCACGGACACATGGCCAGGCCCAGGAATCCGGTGATCATGCCGCCGGTGCGAAAGCTGATCAGGCGCGGATAGAGATTGGAAAAATCGTTGGAGGGGGCAACCACATTTGCGCCGATGTTGACGCTCAGGGTGGCGACCAAAATGGCGATAAGCGCAATGAAGGCCACAACAGGCTGATGAAACGCGCCAATCAGCAGAATCGGATTCCAGATGGGATGGCCGAAAAGAACCGCGGAGGCCGAGGTCACGGAGATGCCGACAAAGGTGTAGAGCGTCATGGCCACAGGCAGTCCGAATGCCTGCCCCCAGGCTTGTGCATTCTGCGACTTGGAGAAGCGAGTGAAGTCGGGGATGTTCAAGGCCAGCGTGGCCCAGTAGGCAACCATCGCTGTAAGCGACGGGAAGAACACGTCGAGAAACTCGCCAGAGGAATGAAACTGGCTGGGGGTGGAGAGCATGGAGCCGAAGCTGCCTGCCTTGATGCGCACCCATATCAGCAGCGCCGCGGCCATTACAAACATGAATGGTGCGCCAAAGGCCTGCAGGTGGCGAATCGATTCAACGCCGCGCCACACGATGACCATGTTGAGCAACCAGAAGCCGAGAAAGCTGGCCCACAATACGCCATCCGCCGCGGCGAAAGATGGCCAGATCACAGCCAGCATGGAATGGATTGCGGTTCCGCCGATCCACGATTGAATGCCAAACCAGCCGCACGCCACAATGGCCCGCAAAATCGCCGGCAGGTTCGCACCGCGCACACCAAATGGCGCGCGAATAAAAACCGGAAACGGAATCCCGTATTTCGCGCCGGCATGGGCGTTGAGTAGCATGGGAACAAGGACGATGAGGTTGCCCAGCAGCACGGTGCCGAGCGCCTGCTTCCAATCCATGCCTTTAGCGATAAGCGAGGAAGTAAGCTGATACGTCGAAATTTCCATGGACATGGAAAACCACAAGGCTATGTAGTTATAAGTTGTCCAGGTGCGCTGTGCGGGCGTGGTGGGAGCCAGGTCCGCATTCGACAGGGATGGGTCGTTGGTGCTCAAGGAACCTCCTCCTTAAGGACAGTGATTAGTGATCAGTGATTAGTGAACAGTGATCAGTGACCGGTGCCGAGCTTCTTCTTCATGCGAGTTACTGCCATGCACCGCCGCGGGCTTCGCGGCGCAGATACTGCCCACGGCCGGGCGTGCCGATGAACTTACCTTTGGAGACAATCAACTCTCCGCGCGAATACACATCGCGAGCGTTGCCGCGCACATGAAAGCCTTCGAACATGGAGTAATCCACGCGCATATGATGAGTGGCGGCGCTGATGGTGTGTTCGGCAACGGGATCCCACAGCACTATGTCGGCATCGCTGCCCGCGGCGAGGACACCTTTCTTTGGATACATGACAAAGATGCGCGCCGGCGCGGTTGAAACTAACTCGACAAAGCGATTGAGTGTGAGATTCCCCAACCCTACACCGTGATGATGAAGAAGCTGCAGACGGTTTTCAATGCCGGGGCCACCGTTGGGAATCTTGGTAAAGTCATTCTTGCCCAGAGCCTTTTGATCTTCAAAGCAAAAGGGGCAGTGGTCGGTCGAGACAACCTGTAAGTTATCTTTGCGCAGGCCTTCCCAGAGCTTGGGATGGTTGCGGCGTTCGCGCAGCGGCGGTGTGAAGACATACTTTGCACCTTCCCAGCCGGCATCGGCTACGTCTTCAAGCGCGAGCAGAAGGTACTGCGGGCAGGTCTCGGCAAAGGCAGGCAGGCCGCGGTCGCGAGCCTCGCGCACCTGGTTGAGCGCGTCCTCACTGGAGAGGTGAACAATGTAGACGGGCACGCCCGCAATCTCTGCCATGGCGATGGCTCGATGCACAGCTTCAGCCTCGGCGCGGGTGGGCCGCGTGAGCGCATGATAGATGGGCGCGGTCTTGCCTTCGGCCAGAGCCTGTTGCACGATAACGTCAATGACCGAGCCATTCTCCGCGTGCATGCAGATGAGCGCGCCGTTCTTGGCTGTCTGTTGAAGCGCCTTGAAGATAGTCGCGTCATCGACCATAAGAACGTTCGGATAGGCCATGAAGAGCTTGAAGCTTGCCACACCTTCGCGGACCAGGTCGTCCATGTCTTCAAGACCGGCGTCGCCAAGATCGGTGACGATCATGTGCAGGCCATAGTCGATGCAAGCCTTGCCATCGGCCTTCTTCCACCAGGTGTCGAGCGCGGCGCGCATCTTGGTCCCGCGCGCCTGGATCGCGAAATCCACAATCGTTGTGGTTCCACCGATGGCCGCTGCGCGTGTGCCGGTCTCAAAGTCGTCCGCGGAGTTGGTGCCGCCGAAGGGCATGTCGAGGTGAGTGTGCGCGTCGATACCGCCGGGGAGCAACAGCAGGTTGGTCGCATCGACGATTATTTCCGCTGCCGCGGCAGGAATGCCGGCACGGATTTCTTTGATGATTGCGCCGTCGATCAGCAGGTCCGCCTGCACGGTCGAGTCCGCGTTGACGATCGTTCCGTTCTTGATCAGTACTGACGACATGGCTTGAAATCGACTCCAGGTGTTTCGAGATCGTTTCCGTTCATGATTGGTTCGGCTGTGGAGGCGCAACTGGTGCGCTCCTCCCAGGTCTCAGGCGCAATGCCCGAGTCCACGCGCACCATGGTTATGCAATCGTCGACCGGGCAAACCAGCGAGCACAGATTGCATCCGACGCACTCGGTTTCATCCACGCGTGGAATCCGCGCGAGCGGCGTGGGATACGGGCCCTGGCTGGCTGCTATTGCTGTTCGCTCTTTGCGCGTAACCGGCGTGTCGGCGATGGCTGCGCGGCTGCGGGCTTCCCGCTCCGTGGGAATCGAATGCAGTTCTACATGCCCGTCGATAGGGCCGGAAACACGGTCGAGATGAATGCATTGGTGAGCGCCATCCCAGCATGCAATGTGGCATAGATCGCAGCCGATGCACCTTTGCTCGTCGATGCGCGCCACGATTTTGTAGTTGAGATTCAGGTGCTTCCACTCTGTAACCCGCGGCAGTGAGAGGCCGCGAAAATCCTCAATGGTATGGAAGCCCTTGGAGCGCATCCAGTTATCGAGGCCCTCCGCTATGTCTTCGACGATTCGATAACCGTAGTGCATGACCGCGGTACAGACCTGCACTGTGCCGCATCCCAGGAGAATAAACTCCGCGGCATCGCGCCAGTTAGCAATTCCTCCAATGCCCGAAAGAGGGAGAGCCGAGGACGCATCGGACATAACCTGCTGCACCATGTTCAGCGCGATGGGCTTGACGGCGGGGCCACAGTAACCGCCGTGCGAACTCTTGCCGTCGACGTTAGGGCGCGGCACGAGTGTATCGAGATCGATGCCGGTGATGGAGTTGATGGTGTTGATGGCGGACAGGCCATCGGCTCCGCCGCGCTTGGCGGCGCGCGCAACGGAGCGAATATCGGTGATGTTTGGCGTGAGCTTTACGAGCACCGGCGTGCGTGCTTTCTCCTTCACCCATGCGGTGATCATCTCCGCATACTCGGGCACCTGGCCCACGGCAGAGCCCATTCCGCGCTCACTCATTCCATGCGGGCAGCCGAAGTTCAGCTCAAGTCCGTCGGCGCCGGCGTCTTCAGAGCGCGTAACAATTTCATGCCATGCTTCTCGCGTCGAGGCGACCATGAGCGAAGCAATTACTGCGTGATGCGGATAGCGCTTTTTCACCTCGGCCATTTCGCTCAAGTTGATTTCGACGCTGCGGTCGCTGATGAGCTCAATGTTATTGAAGCCCATGATGCGCTGGCCGTTCCAATCGGTTGCCGAGTAGCGCGAGCTTACATTGGTTACCGGCTCGCCGATGGTCTTCCATACAGCGCCGCCCCAACCTGCATCGAACGCGCGCATGATCTGTTCGCCACAGTTGGTAGGAGGCGCAGAGGCGAGCCAGAATGGATTCGGCGAACTGATGCCGCCGGCAAAGCCACGAACGCGAATGTCAGGCATGGATGGCCTCCGCGGACTTTAGCATCGCGATTGCGGCGCGCTTGCCGTCCGCCACTGCGTCCACCACTTCGCGCCCGCCGTTGACGCAGTCGCCGCCGGCATAGTAGCGCGGATTGCCGGTTTGCCCAGTAGCGCGATCGACAACAATGCGTCCGTCGCGAGCGGCAACGTTCTGCATCTGCTGCACAAGTTGTGTGAGCGGAGACTGGCCGATGGCCGGCACAACCAGGTCGCAGTCGATAATGAACTCCGTGTCTGGAATCGGCATCAATGCTTCTCCCACCTGTTGAGTTTGAACTGTATTCAATACCAGGCGGCCGGACTCTCCTTTTTGAATAGCTGTGGGCTGACGCCACCATAGAAACTGGACGCCCTCCTGCCTGGCATGTTCGTACTCGAAGTCGAAGGCTGAAATATCGTTCTCACTGCGGCGATAGAGCACAAAGACATCCTCAGCGCCAAGGCGCCGGGCTGCATTGGCAGCATCGATGGCTGTGTTTCCCGCTCCCACCACAACTACCGTTCCCGAGATCTCGCGTATGTGCCCAGTCTTGTAGGCTGCGATGAGTTCGAGAGCATTCAGTACGCCCTCGTGGTCATCGCCGGGAACGCAGAGGCGCTGCATAGCCCCGAGGCCCACGCCGAGAAAAACCATGTCGAACTCAGCGTCGATTGCTTCAAGATCGGCAGCGGAATCGATTGCCGCGCCGAATCGGAACTCGACTCCCATGCGGCGAATCATCTCTACTTCACGAAGGCTGTCGGCGGCGCGCAGTTTGTATTCGGCCACCCCAAAAGTGTTCAAGCCACCAGGCAGTGCGCGCCGTTCCATGATGGTGACGGAGGCGCCGTGGCGGCGCAGTTCGGCGGCACAGGCAAGCGATGCAGGACCACCGCCGATGCAGGCAACGCGCAGGTTGAGGGGCGCAGGCGGCACAGGCAGCATGTCTTCGCCGGATGCATGAAAATCATCAATGGCGTGGCGCTGCAAAAGAGCGATGTGAATGGGCTCGCGGTTGTAGCGATGCATCACGCATGCGCCTTCGCAAAGCACTTCAACGGGGCACACCCGCGAACAACTGCCGCCAAGTATGTTGGCATCGAGAATCCGCAGGGCCGAGCCGCGAAGATTTCCGGAAGCAATGCGTTTGATGAAACCGGGAACGTCGATGTGCGTGGGGCAGGCCGCGGTGCACGGCGCGTCAAAACAATTCAGGCAGCGGTTGGACTCAACGACGGCGGCCT
>CAYWMR010000007.1:0-31682 GCA_964458965.1 uncultured Occallatibacter sp.
GCTGCAACGCTTTCCGCTGCGATTGTCGAATGCATTCCCATTGCCCTCATCCACTCGCGCCTGTCGCAATTCCGGGGAGCCGGTTTCGCATTTAGCCGCGGTGCCAGGAAGCAATTGTAAGGTAGCACAGTGCGCTTAGCCAGTACTTTCCAGACTTTCCGGCTGAACGATCGAATGCCATATGCCGTAATATCGCTGTCGTGTCCAAGGCGCTGCCGTGCTGCGGTTGGGGAGACCTGGCTGGAGATAACTCGCGCTTGACGAATCGTAGTTACGAGCCTAGACTCAACACGAATCGAACGGCGTTGGAATCAATGCGCGCCCGATGCAACTTCGATTTACGGCCACACGAGCGCATGTCATTGCATAACATTTAAGGAAGCAGGGGGAGAGATGAGCGAGGGGATGACGGATTCGATTAGCGATTTGTCACGTAGGGAGTTTCTTCGGCTCGGCGGCATAACCGCAGTAGGGATGAGCATTCCCGAGCTTCATGCGGAATCGTCGAGTCCCCGAGCCGGAAGCATGATCGGTGTAGCATTCACTCCCGTGAACCCGAGGATCGGCATCATTGGTACTGGTGGACGAGGAACCAGCCTGCTGACAAACCTGCTTGCCGCCGACGTGAAGATACTGGCGCTCTGCGACGTCGTGCAGGAAAAGGCAGAGCATGCGCAATCGCTGGCTATCAAGGCTGGGCAGAGTGCTCCCGAACTCTACACCGGCGGCGATCATGCGTTTGAGTCGCTCGTGGCCAGGGACGACCTGGACCTTGTTATCATCGCGACACCCTGGAATTGGCATGTTGAAATGGCTGTGGCATCCATGACTCACGGGAAGCACACCGCTGTCGAAGTGCCGGCCGCTACATCGATTGAGGATTGCTGGAAACTCGTCGACACATCCGAACAGACCCGCCGGCACTGCACCATGCTTGAGAACTGCTGCTACGGCTACAACGAAACACTTATCTTGAGAATGGTTCATGGCGGACTATTTGGCGATCTGCTCTATGGAGAAGGCGCGTATATTCACGATCTTCGCGAAGAGTTATTCTCAGGCAAGGGGGAAGGATTGTGGCGCCGGACCGTTCACACACAGCGAGACGGCAATCTCTACCCGACGCATGGATTGGGTCCAGTTGCAAATTATATGAGCATACAAAGAGGCGACCGATTCGATTATATAGTTTCAGTGGGCACGCTCCAGCGCGGACTCGATGAATATCGAAAGGCTCATTTACCTGCCGGCGATCCCAGATGGGCTGAGCACTACATAACTGGAGATATGAGTACTTCGCTGATAAAGACTGCGAACGGACTAACAATTACGTTGAAACACGATACGGTAAATCCCCATCCCTACGATCGCATCAATATTATCGCTGGAACCAAGGGGGTTTTCGCCGACTATCCGCCTCGCATTTACTTTGACGGACAGCCCGGCGACGAAGCCTGGGGCACTATCGATTCCTGGAAAGAACACCAGCATCCGCTGTGGAAGCAGGAAGGCGAGATAGCCCAGAAGTTAGGCGGCCACGGTGGGATGGATTACATCATGTTATACAGGCTGTTACAGTGCATGCGCGAGGGTCTGGTTCCGGATATGGATGTGTACGATGCAGCGGCGTGGTCTGCGCCTGGCCCATTGAGCCGTATTTCGGCGGCGGGCGGCAGCATGCCGGCTAAGTTCCCCGACTTCACCCGCGGACGATGGCGCGAGCGATCCGCATCGCAGATAGCGACGCAAAGTTAGCCAGGAGAGTTTGCATATCCTTCAAAGCCTTCGCAGACGCGCGCACGCCTCGTCGAGGTCGTGATCTTTTTTTGCGAAACAAAACCGCAACAGGTTCTCGCCATGGCCGGGGCGGAAGAAGGCCGATCCTGCGACTGCGGCCACGCCGGTAACTCGAAGCAAGTGACGAGCCCTTTCCGCGGCTGTCTTGCCGGGGAGGTGAGAGGCGTCGGCGAGAACGTAGTAAGCTCCTGCCGGAGTGGTGGGTTCGAGGCCGCCGTGAGTTAGCGCGGATAAGATGCGGGTGCGCTTGGATTGGTGGTCGGAAGCTAACTGGGTATAGAAGCTGGGAGGAAGTTGCTCCAGGCCTGCGGCGGCTCCGTGTTGAAAAGCGGAAGGCGCGCAGACATAAGTTAGATCGTGAAAGTAATTCATGGCAGGCAGCCACTTGCTGTCGGCAGTAACATAGCCAAGGCGCCAGCCGGTTACCGAGAAGGTCTTGCTGAAGCCGGACAGGATGATCGTACGCTCCTTCATTCCCGGCAGCGTCGCGATCGGGATATGGCTTGCGCCGTCGTAGACGAAGTACTCGTAGATTTCATCGGTAAGAACGAATAAGTCGTGCTCGATTGCGATTTCGGCTACGGCTGTGAGTTCGGCGAGCGAGAAGATTTTGCCGCTGGGATTGGCTGGGGAATTCAAGACAATGGCTCGCGTCCGCGGGGTGATGGCTGCGCGCAGTGAGTCGATGTCGAGATCGAAGTCGTGTTCGGCCAGCGGCACCAGCACCGGGTTGATGCGCAGGGATCGGAGGGTAGAAACGTGGTAGCCGTAGAAGGGCTCGAAAAGGAGGACGTCGTCTTCGGGGTTGAACAGCGCCATGGCGGCGGCGTGAAAACCACCGGTGGCGCCGGAGGCAACAAGGATTTCGCGTTCCGGATCGTAGATTAGCGCGTAATCGCGCTGCTGCTTGGCGGCGATGGCATTGCGGAGACGGGCAATGCCGTCGAGGCGCGTGTAGATGTTATAACCGTCGCGGATGGCCTGGATCGCCGCGTCCTCAACAACTGGCGGGACGGGTGTGTCGCAAACGCCTTGAGCGAGATTGATGCCGCCGATCTCGTCGCAGGCAACGGACATGGCGCGAATTTCCGACTGGACGGCGGCAGGAGCAAGATTGCTGAGGGCGAGGCGCGAGGCGGGGGTGGTCGTTGACATGGAGAATTCCTTATGAATTCATCTTACATATTGAGTGCTTCAGGTGGCAGTTGTACCCAGTTGAACATTCCCCGCGGGGATTGAGCCAGACGATCGGCATTCCTGCGGTTGCTACACTGCATGTACCAATGGTCACCGATAGGGATATTCCGCAATCCGCTGCCGAATTGCTCTGCGAAACGGCGCGCTGGTGCTACACACGGGGTTGGGTTCCTGCCACCAGCGGTAATTTCAGCATACGCCGGGCTGGGCGCATGCTCATTACCGCCAGCGGCCTGGACAAGGGGACGCTCACCACCGACGGCCTGCTGGAGATCGACGCTGACGGCCGCGTGCTGGCAGGAGCGGGCAAGCCCTCGGCCGAGACCGGGCTGCACCTTGTGATTTACCGCAACCGTCCGGCCGCTGGCGCCATCCTGCACGTGCACACCGTCTGGAACACTTTGCTCTCAGGGCACTATGAGCATACGGGGCTCTTGCCCATCGAGGGCTACGAACTGCTGAAGGGACTGTCCGGCGTGAACTCCCACGATCATCTGGAAAAGGTGCCCATCCTCAGGAACTCGCAGAATTATGTCGAACTTTCCGATCGACTGGCGGAGGCCCTCAGCAAATTCCCTTACGCTCACGGGGTTCTGCTCAGCCTCCATGGGCTTTATACTTGGGGAGATTCAGTAGCAGACGCCCGGCGCCATCTGGAGGCACTGGAGTTTCTCTTTGAGGTGGAGGGGCGGCGCCTGCTGGGCCACCAACTCTGAGCTGGAGCTGCCGTTCAGGTCCGGCGCAATCATAGGAGCATCCATGGCTGTCGTTCGTTTTCCTCCACACGATCAGGCGATCGCAAGCGAAGCGGAAGTGCGCATGACGCTTGCCGGGCTGGGCATTGACTACGAGCGCTGGGATCTGTCGCGCGTGGCCGCCGGCGCACCGGCCGAGACTGTGCTCTCAGCCTTCGCCGCGGAGATCGACGATCTGAAGCGGCGCGGCGGCTATCAGACCGCGGATATCGTCGATGTCCATCCAGAGACACCAGGCCTCGACGCCATGCTCGCCCGCTTTGACAAGGAACACACCCACTCCGAAGACGAGGTCCGGTTTATCCTTGCTGGACGCGGAATCTTCTTCCTGCATCTAGCGGAGAAAGTGGTCTCGGTTGAAGTGGGTCCCGGCGACCTGCTGCGCGTGCCCCGCGGCGTGGCCCACTGGTTCACGCTTTGCGAAGATCGGCGCATTCGCGCTATCCGGTGGTTTCAGGACACAACCGGCTGGACCCCGCATTACACCGGCGCCGGTGTCGATCGGGACTACCAGCAGCTCTGTTTTGGTCCGGCCTATCTTGGCCCCCGCGTGGCCTCAACGCTGAACGCATGACGGCCGCTCTGCCCCGTCTTTACCTGCTGGATGTGGAGGGGACGGTCGCGCCCATCTCGCTGATCTATGAGCAACTTTTTCCCTACGCCCGCCAGCGGTTCGCCGAATTTCTGGAGCAGAACGCCGGAGACGCGGAAGTCAAGGCCGACCTGTCGCTTCTTGTGAAGGAAAATCGAGCCGACCTCGAGGCGCCGCGGATTCTCGATGCCGCTCAAACGGATCGCGCGGTCGCCTACCTCAACTGGCTCATGGACAAGGATCGCAAATCCACGGCATTGAAAAGCCTGCAGGGCCGAATCTGGAAGAAGGGATTCGAGTCCGGCCAATTGAAGGGAACCTTGTTTGCCGACGTGCCGGCGGCTCTCGCCAGATGGGGCGCGCACGCGCAGGTGGCGATTTACTCCTCAGGGTCGGTGGATGCACAGCGGTTGCTCTTCCGCTACTCGATCTTCGGAGACCTGACGGGCCGCATTGCCGCTTACTTCGACACGCGTACCGGGCCCAAGACGGCAGCCGCAAGCTACGCTCGCATTGCTGAGGCAATGGGTAGTCAACCGCGGCAGATCCTATTCCTCTCAGACATGGTGCGCGAACTGGATCCAGCCCGCGAGGCCGGTCTTAACACGCGTCTGGCAATTCGGGAAGGAAACGCGGCAGTCGCAGATGCGCACGGGCATCACACGATCGATTCCTTCGACGAAATACCGTGATGGAGACCGCGCCGCGATCCCGGCGTAGAATCGACTGGTTATGCATGAACTTTCGATTATCGCGAGCATTGTGGATACGGTGACTGAATCGGTGGCCGCTTATAAGGGCGCCCGAGTGGTAGAAGTGCGCCTTCGCGTGGGAGCGCTGGCGTCGGTGGTTGAAGATTCTCTGCAATTCTGTTTTGGGATTGCGACCGATGGAACTCCGCTGGAGGGATCGCGGCTGGTGGTGAAGACCTTGCCGGTGGTGATGCACTGCGCAGGGTGCGACGCGGACGTGGAACTCGATGGAGTGCAGAGCTTCCGTTGTCCGCGCTGCGGCGAGCCTTGCTTCGACCTGCGCCAAGGGCGGGAGTTGGAGATTGAGGCGATTGAGATAGACGAAATGAATGAGGTTGAGGAGACGGTATGACGACCCGGATTGTGGAGTTGCGGCGAGGGATTTTGAAGAAGAACGATGAACTCGCCGCGGGGCTGCGCGAAAGCTACGCCGCGGCCGGCGTGCTGGTGCTGAATCTGGTGTCGAGTCCTGGGACGGGGAAAACGGCCTTCCTGGAGTGGACGCTGCGGGAACTGCGGACGCGTGGAGCGCGGGTAGCGGCGCTGGTTGGCGATCTGGAGACGGATAACGACGCACGCCGTCTGGCGGCAAGCGGCGCGCCGGTGCGCCAGATCAATACGCATGGCATTTGCCACCTTGACGCGGAGATGATTGGCAAGCACCTAGACGGATGGGAGGGCGTGACGCTCGGAGGCCTGGATTATCTGTTTATCGAGAATGTGGGAAATCTGGTTTGCCCGTCGAGCTACGACCTGGGGGAGAAGATTCGCGTTGCGCTGCTGAGCGTGACGGAGGGCGAGGATAAGCCGCTGAAGTATCCCACGATGTTCAACTCGGCGGATGCGGCGGTGATTACCAAGATGGATATTGCCGAGCCTTGCGGGTTCGATCGCGACTTGGCGCTCAGGAACATTAACGAGATTCGGCCAGGGATACGAATCTTTGAGACCTCCGCGAAGAAGGGGACTGGGATGGAAGAGTGGCTTGCGTACCTTGATGAAGAGCGGAAGAAACGGGGAGTGTAGGCAGCAAGGGGGATTGAGATGGCAGGGAAGAAGGCTAGCACGGAGAATGGAAAGGCGCAGGTGGAGGCGTATCTGGCGCAGGTGCCCGAACCGGCGCGGACGACTCTAGAAAAAATGCGGGCAATGATCAGGGCTGCGGCACCCAAAGAGGCAACTGAAGCTATCAGTTACAAGATTCCTTCATTTCAGTACAAGGGCGGTCTTGTTTGGTACGCGGCGTTCAAGAGGCATTGCAGCTTTTTCCCCGCGGATCATTCACTGGTTGAGGAGTTTGCGGAGGAGCTGAAGAAGTGCAAAGTGCTGAAGGGTACGATTCAGTTTCCGGTAGACACGCCGTTGTCGAAGGCGCTGGTGAAGCGGATTGTAGAGGCGCGCGCGGCGCTGAATGAGGGGAAGGCGCGGAGCTAGGAACGTGGCGGAATTCAAGACGATTCGTCAGGCGAAGGAATACCTGGCCGGCAAGATTGCAGACGAGGCCTTGCATGAGGGGGTACCGCTAACGGAAGTGGAGCGGAAGATGCTCTACTTTACAGAATCGGGCTGGACGCTGCCGGACATGATGGCTGTGAGCGGCGAATTCGATCGGGAGTACGATCAGGACGAATACGAGGAGAGAATTGGCCGGCTGGTTCGCGGTATTGAGGCTAGCAGTGATGCCCGAAGCCAGCAGGAAATAGAAGATTGGGATGAAGTGGTGCTGAAGCTCAGCGAAGAGGACCATTATCTGCTTGTACTCACCGATGCTGGTTCTCATGCCGGCGACGGCGCTCCTTCCCGATGGGATTGGCTGAAGCCGTGGCTTCCGAGGGTGTCCGGTCCGGCCCAGAGGAAGCCTGGCGATGTGGCTAGGCTGTTGCTCGCTGCAGTTGTTGGAAGTGTGTTTATGGTGCTTTTTGTTTTCCTGAGGGATTATTTGCGGGGTAAATAGATTTCAATGGTGGTCCCGGCGATTTCGAGTGATATGGATCACATTTAGCGGGGTGTGGGCGGCGTATAAGAGGGGTACTATGTGTCTTGCGATTCCGGGAAAAGTCGAAACGATTACCAACGAGGGCGGGCTTCGCGTGGGGCGGGTGAATTTTGGCGGCGTGGTCAAGCGGGTTTGCCTGGACTACGTGCCAGAGGTCGAAGTGGGCGACTACACCATCGTCCACGTGGGGTTTGCGCTGTCGAAGATCGATGAGGAGACGGCGGAGCAGACGCTTGCCGAGTTTCGCAAGATGGGGATTCTGGACGAGGAACTTGGGACTGAGGAAGAGGCGTTTGCACGGGCCGCGGCGGCGCCACAATCGCCTTGTCCGGATGGGAGTTGCTCAGACGGAAACGCAGGTCCTTCGACTGCGTAGGTCGCAAAAGCGCGACCTACTCCGCTCAGAGTTTGTGACTTTTTTGAATTTGAACGATTTCTTGGCATATAAGCCTTTTGTTTTCAGCGTCGATTTTTGGAAAAAACAAAAAGTCACAAGCTCTCAGGATGACAGCTCAATTTAGAGATGACAGGTCAATTTAGATAAGTAAGGAATAGCAAGACCTGGTAGACCCAGTGTTGTGGGGATGGGAGAAGCGCTGGCGGATGAAATACCTGACCGAGTTCCGGAACGGCGAAATTGCCCAGCGCATGGCTCGCGAAATCCACTCGATCACCACGCGCCCCTGGAAGATCATGGAGGTTTGCGGCGGACAGACTCATTCGATTATCAAGAACGGGATCGACCAGATGCTACCCGCCGGCATCGAAATGATCCACGGCCCCGGCTGCCCGGTGTGCGTTACGCCGCTGGAACTGATTGACAAGGCACTGGCGATTGCCGCGCAGCCAGACGTGATCTTCTGCTCGTTTGGCGACATGCTGCGGGTTCCGGGGACCGATGCCGACCTGTTCCAGATCAAGGGTGCGGGCGGCGATGTTCGAGTGGTGTATTCGCCGCTGGACGCGGTGGAATTGGCGGCGAAAAATCCCGAGAAGCAGGTAGTATTTTTCGGCGTGGGGTTTGAGACCACGGCCCCGGCCAATGCGATGAGCGTGCATGTGGCGAAACGGCGCGGCTTGAAGAATTTTTCGGTGCTCGTGTCGCATGTGCTGGTGCCGCCGGCTATCGCGGCCATTATGTCGTCGCCCGGAAACAAGGTGCAGGCTTTCTTGCTGGCCGGGCACGTGTGCAGCGTCATGGGCTACTGGGAGTATCCGCCGATTGCAGAGAAGTATGGGGTTCCGCTGGTGGTTACGGGGTTCGAGCCGCTCGACTTGCTGGATGGAATTCGCCGCGCGGTGGTGCAACTGGAGGCCGGGCGGCACGAGGTGGAGAATGCCTACGAGCGCATTGTGCGGTTCGAGGGCAACCAGCCGGCTCAAAAACTGCTGGCCGAGGTTTTTGAAGTTACAGATCGGGCCTGGCGTGGCATCGGCGTGATTCCCAAAAGCGGCTGGCGGCTCAGCGCGGCTTATCGTGAGTTTGATGCGGAAGATCGCTTTCAAATCTCCGGCATTCATACACAGGAGTCGGCGCTGTGCCGGGCGGGAGACGTGCTGCGCGGGGCTATCAAGCCGGCGGAGTGTGGCGCGTTTGGGAAGGAATGCACGCCGCGGCATCCGCTGGGAGCTACGATGGTTTCAAGCGAAGGAGCCTGCGCGGCCTATTACAACTATGGGCGGTTCATTTCGGCAGAGGAGCTGGCGAGGACAGTTGTCAGTTAACAGTTGTCAGTTGTAAGTTGCCTTGGATTGGAGTCGTGGTGGACGGGATCGAAGAAAAGAGCGCGCCGGATTTTTCGGGCTGGTCGTGCCCGCTTCCCCTGGCCGACTATCCATCCATCGTGATGGGCCATGGAGGCGGCGGCAAGCTGGGAAACGAGCTGGTGGAGCACCTGTTTCTGCCGGCGTTCCGTAATGCCGCACTCGAAAATCTGGGCGATGCGGCGGTGCTGGAAGTGGCTGGAGGCCGTCTAGCCATGAGTACAGATTCCTTTGTGGTGCAGCCGCTGTTCTTTCCGGGCGGCTCGATTGGGGAGTTGGCGGTCAACGGAACAGTGAACGATCTGGCTGTTTCCGGCGCGGAGCCGAAGTTTCTCAGCGCCAGCTTCATTCTGGAAGAGGGATTTCCGCTGGCGCAGCTGGCCGCGATTGTGGAGGCGATGGCCAAGGCTGCCGCGACCGCAGGCGTGGAGATTGTTACCGGCGACACCAAGGTTGTGGAGCGGGGACACGGCGACGGCTGCTACATCAATACGGCCGGGATTGGCGTGTTGCGGGCTGGGATTCAGGTTGGTCCGCAACGGGCGCGTGCGGGCGACGCGATTCTGATTTCGGGGACCATTGGCGACCACGGCATGGCGATTATGAGCGTTCGCGAGGGGCTGGAGTTTGAGAGCCAGATTCGATCGGATTGCGCGGCGCTTAACGGGATGATTGGCGAGGTACTGAGCGCTACCGGCGAAGCGGTTCATGCCATGCGCGACCCCACGCGTGGCGGACTCGCCTCCACGCTGAATGAGATTGCGCTGGCCTCCGGTGTGGGCATAGCGATTGACGAAGCGAGCCTGCCGGTGCGGGCTGAAGTGCAGTCGGCATGCGAGTTGCTGGGCCTTGACCCGGTGTACGTGGCCAACGAGGGCAAGGCGGTATTTTTTGTCGCGCCTGAAGCTGCGGAGACGGTGCTCGCTGTGCTTCGCGCGCATCCGCTGGGCCGCGAGGCGGCGCGCATTGGGCGAGTGACTGCCGAGCATCCGCGAATGCTTGTGGCGCGGACGGCGATGGGAGCCAACCGGGTGATTCCCATTCAGATTGGTGAGCAACTGCCGCGGATTTGCTGACGACGACGCTTGGTCGGGGTTCGGCGTTTGTACCAGCAAGATAGAGGGTTGGATTAACCCCATAGAGAGCTGATAAAGAAAAGCCACAATAACCGGCCGGCCCCGACCACAAGCGGGTCGCCAGTTTCCTATCCCGAATCCTTGGTGTATCCGATTGCTCAGCGTGCTCTGTCCGCCGAGTGGGAAACTCCAATTACAAAAGCTGCGAGCGATCTCGACAGGCAGCGGGGGCTTGCGGCAGACGGGAGAAGTCGATGGCAGAGAACATTGATGGAGTTATAGCGGATCTCCATAGCAGAGCGGCTTACGCGCACACGGCCGCCGCTTACTCGCACAGCACGGGCGATCACGCATCCGATCGGGAACTAGCCAGGAAGGCACTGGTCGCTTCAGCGGAAGCGGTTAAGTATTTTGAAGAGATTGCGAAGGAAACTCCGCAGGCTGTCGAAGCTTAGGGCAAAGCAGCATTCGATAACAAAGTCGAAGCAAGAATATCCGGCAGCATGAAGCCGGCGGAATAACTCCGGGGTTGAGACCTCGAGTGAAGGAGATGTGAGATGGGACTGATCGTACTCATTATTGTTCTTGTGCTTCTGTTCGGCGGGGGCGGAGGCTACTACGGCTACCGCCGGTGGGGCTACGGCGGCGGCGGCGGCATCGGGCTCGGCTCTATCCTGGTGATCCTGCTGATTTGTTATCTGTTGGGTGTTCTCTGACAGAGCGGAGTTCGGACACAACGGCTTGCTTTCAGGGCGCTTCTCCTCGGAGGGCAACGCCAGCCTGCGGCCCCGATCCAAGGCGGCGTGTGAAGGCGAGCCGTTGCGCACAATCGGGGCCATAGAAGAAGCTAGTTTGATGGATGACGCAGTCAATGCTTCAGCAGAGTTACTTTATTCTAAGTACATCAGTAACTTCAAGTCACAAACAACTTAGTTTTTTCATCTCAGGAAGTCATGTGGGGTGGCAGTCTTGCCTGGGCCAATGATGTTCGTCAGGCCGAAGTTAGCCAAACTACAAACTTGAGGCTTGGGGTGCAAGCTTGCATGCCTTTATGGAATGCAGGCCTGCATCCCGACAGCGCACGACTGGGAAATGGTGTTGCTCTACTACAACTAACGCTCCCGAAGATCCGAGGCAACAAGTCTCGACGGTCCCGGTGAGGTGAAGGTTAGAAAACGTGGCCCAAGTGCAATACGGAAGGATTTCCGTTCAATGGTCCCGCAGAGCGTGCTCAGCGTGAATGCTCGTATGGTTGCACTGTGAGAAATGTACGCCACTATACTCCACAATGGAAGGAGCGAAAGGGCAATTCTGCACAAATTGCAAAAGAAATAATCCCAATTTGGGCTAACCTGCAGCGACGAGCGGATTTTAACCGCGCTGAATCGGGTGGTGTGCGATCAGTGGAACCCTTTGCAATCGGAGTCATTCAGCGAGGTGGGCGGGCGCGGAGGAATTGATATGAAGGAAGCGACGGATTGCAATCTATGCATTTACCCCGGTGGAGCGGGGGGTCGCTGAGCAAGCCTGCTATCCCATGAAGGACGCAGGCTTGCTCAGCCAACATGTGCGACTGGAGAAGGACGAAAATTGGAATAGACAGACTCTACTGAATTTTCCGGGAAGAAACCCGTATTTCTCGGCCAGGCCTGTCTCAATGCTCTCGAACAGTGCGGAAAGGAGAATCGAGTCTCCGTTGATTCGCCATGCACTCGCGTCGCGTGAGCATTGACGTTCGCACCCAAAGTCATTATGAAGCAGGATGAATCCACAGTCTGTTCACTTTTGCACGGAATTGCGGGAATTCTTTTTGGTGGCAAGCTAAGTCTCCAGATTCAATAACCTGCGGCTTTGCCGTAGTGGCTGCGGTGGTCCTGGCCGGCAGTGAGTTCGCCGGTTTTGGGGTCGATAGCGATGCACTCGCCGTTGGACCAATGGCCTTCCGCAACCTGGATTTCGTAGCCGAGGGCTTGAAGCGCGGCAACGGTCTCGTGGCTGAAGCCCGGCTCCAGGAAGAGCATGTCAGGAAGGTACTGGTGGTGGAAGCGCGGTGCGTCGACGGCCTGTTGAATGTTGAGGCCGCTTTCGGCCACCGAAAGAAAGAAGTTGGCGACCGTGGTGATGATGCGTGCGCCGCCGGGCGATCCGAGCACAAAGCGGAGTTTGCCGTCTTCAAGCACGATGGTGGGAGTCATTGAACTCAAGGGGCGCTTGCCTGGCGCAATGGCATTGGCTGGGCCCTGGATGAGGCCGTAGATGTTGGGGACGCCAAGCTTGGCGGCAAAGTCGTCCATCTCGTCGTTGAGCAGAAACCCGAGCGAGCCGACGGTGACGTGTGAACCGAATGAGTCATTCAGCGTGGTTGTAACGGAGACGGCGTTTCCTTCGCTATCGACAACAGAATAGTGTGTAGTGTCGTGCGACTCCGGCTTGCGGCGACCGGCGGTTGTGGGCGCGGGTGGCAGAAACCCGGCGGGACGGATGAGGGCGGCGCTGGCAGTTGCGGAAGCTGGATTGATTCCGGCGCGCCAGGCCAGTGCGTAGGCCTTGGATGTGAGCTGGGCAACAGGAATGCTGTTGTAGTCCGGGTCGCCCAGGTAGTCGGCCCGGTCCATGTAAGCGCGGCGGTAGGCTTCGGCGATCAGATGCACGGAGGCTGGGGTGCGGTCGCCAAGCTTTGCAAGGTCGAATCCCTCAAGAATGTTGAGGGCGCTGACAAGCACAATGCCGCCGGAAGACGGCGGCGGAGCGCTGATAATGGTGTAGTTATGGAAGCTGCCGGTGATGGGAGCGCGCTCGACCACAGTGTACTGAGCCAGGTCGTCGAGAGTGAGCAGCGCGCCTCCCTTGTGCAGTTCATCGATAAGCTCGCGCGCGATGGCGCCGTGGTAGAAGCTGTCGGGATCGGCCGCGATGCGTTGCAATGTGACGGCCAGTGCCGGCTGGGCAAAGACCTCGCCTTCCTTATATAGGTTGCCGTCGCGCTGAAAGATGCGTCTGGAGTCGGTGAATTGGGCGAGATCCGGGTCGGTGAGCTCCTTTGCTTCCTCGGCGGTGAGTACGAAGCCTTCTTTCGCAAGCTTGATGGCTGGATCCATGACGCGCTTGAGGCCGAGCTTGCCGTATTTGCGCTCGGCGTACACCAGGCCGGCAACGGACCCGGGCGTGGCGATGGAACGATAGCCGATGACGCTGGAAAGCAGACTGGTTTCGGGAATAACGTGGCCGCTTGCGTCCTGGTACATGGTCTCGGTGGCGGCCAGCGGGGCCTTTTCCCGAAAATCGATAAACGTGATGAGACCGTCGTGGGCACGCAATAACAGGAAGCCACCGCCGCCGAGATTTCCCGCGGCAGGGTGCACGACGGCGAGCGCAAATGCGGTCGCCACCGCTGCGTCGACGGCGTTGCCGCCCTCGCGCAGCACCTCAAGCCCGGCATCGGAGGCCAGGTGGTGCACGCTCACAACCATTCCGTGGCTGGCGCGAAGCGGTTGCTCGTCGAGGTAGGGAATCACGTTCTTCGTGCCTTCCTGGGCGGCGCAGTAAGCGGGAAACGAAAACGTGGCGCCGAAAGCGGCCGCCAGGACGGGGAAGAGAAGCCGTCGTTTCATAATTGTTATGTCAGAATAACCCGGAATCGCGCGGCTGCTCACCAAATCCGCCGTCCGAGCATCCATACTGGTAGAAGTTGAGATTGTGGGCTTTAATAACCTTAATCAACGCAACGGAATGGAATGGAGACCACCATGGGATCGAAATGGATGTTGAGAGTTCTTTTGCTGGTTGGCGCAGCGGGTTTAGCCGGATTGGGGAACACAGCAGCTTTTGCGCAGACGGATGTCGCGGGTAGCCTTTACGGAGCGTTCAACGGGACCACCAACGGAGACGGAACAACGCAGAGCCCGGCCAACGCTGCCGGCGCGCTGCTTGAGGTGCGGCATATCTCGAATCCGCTCATCGGCTATGAAGGCACATACTCCTACAACCGGGCAAACGAGGTCTATACGGCAGCGCCGGCCTTCTGCCCAGCCCCTGGACCTTGTCCAACTACGTTTGCAACGGTGTCGGCCAATGCACATGAGCTGGCTGCGGACTGGGTGGCATCGGTGAAAGTATCAAGCTTCAGGCCCTTTGCTCTGGCCGGTGGCGGCATCCTCTTTGATGTTCCCGCTGGAACCCCAGGCGGCACCGGCACAAGCGTAAGCAGCACCACCAGCACCAGTACCAAGCCGGTGTTTGTCTACGGCGCAGGGTTGGATTGGGGGCTGCTTCCTCACCTCGGCCTGCGGCTTCAGTTCCGCGGAAACCTGTACAAGGCGCCCAACCTGGTCAATCTCTTCACGTCCACAGGCGCATTTACGCACACTTCAGAGCCCATGATTGGAGTGTTTTTCCGGCTCTAACACCGCGGAGCGATGAAGCTGGCTATGCAGATTTGTTCAGAACCGGGAGCGGGGCTGGCGAGACAATCTGGATTGCGGTGCGACTTTTCTGCCATTCCGGTGTCTATTCAGGTCAGAGGTTCGCGCTGTGTATCGGGGCCAACCCCGGACACCCAAAGAGACGGGCGTGGATTTCGTGCAGTTCTTTCCTTTAGCCCTCTGCTTCAGGCCATAGCGTTTGGTCTCAAGATCGCATCAAACAGAGGATGCGAGGGCTTTGAAATCCCTTTACTTTCAACCATTCCACCCCTTTAGGATGGTAAACAACATGACGCGTACACTTCCCCTCCAGAGGCAACATTCCAACCGTGTCCGGCTATGGGGAGGAATTGCCTCCTGGTCGCTGGCTGCGGCCTTGCTTAGCCCGCAAATTGTGGCGCAATCGCCGGCCTCGCGCATTCAGTCCGCCGTCGCCAATTCCGAAATGACAGTCCTTGCAGGTTCGCTGCATCCGCTGGCGCAGCCGAAACACGACGCCGGCCGCGTCCCGGTGGATACAAAGCTGAACGGCATCAGCATCTTCTTTAACCGCTCCGCCGATCAACAGGCCGATTTGGAAGCTCTGCTTCAAGCGCAACGCGACCCGGCATCGGCGCTCTATCATCAGTGGCTGACGCCCGAACAGTTTGCCGCCCGCTTTGGAATGGCTGACGCCGATCTGATCAAAGTGGAAGGCTGGCTGCGGGAGCAGGGCTTTTCTATCGACTCGGTAACCCGAAGCCGGAATGCGATCCGTTTCTCCGGCACCGCCGGCCAGGTGGAATCCGCGTTCCGCACTGAGATGCACTACTACACCGTCGGCGGTGCACGCCATTTTGCGGCTTTCAGTGATCTTAGCGTTCCGGTGACGATTGCGCGTACGGTTCTGGGCATACGCAATCTTGATGATTTCCGTCCCCATTCGCATGCCATTTCCGCCGTATCCGCCCGCGTCCGTCCCGACTTTACTTCGAGTGTCTCCGGCAATGTGTATTTTGCTCCCGGTGACATTGGCACGGTCTACGACATCGACCGCCAATACAGCGCCGGTTTCACGGGTTCGGGCCAAACGATTGCAATCGTCGGGCAGTCGTCGATCGAACTGAGCGACATTCAGAATTTCCAGAATGCAGCCAGCCTGGCTGTGAAGGCGCCGACCTTGATCCTTATGCCCGGCACCGGTACTCCCACGGTCGTAGCGAAGGATGAGGCGGAGTCCGATCTTGATCTTGAATGGTCGGGCGCCATCGCTCCCGGCGCCACTATCGACTTTGTTTACACCGGCAACAACAGTAATTACAGCGCGTTCGACGCCATGCAGTATGCCATTGACCAGGATATTGCCCCCATTATCAGCGCTAGCTACGGCACATGCGAGGCTGACCTTCCTTCCAGTCCGCTGGGAAACGGAGACCCTGCGGAGCCAACCCTGGAAGCAGCCTTTCAACAAGCCGCCGCGCAGGGACAGACCCTGGTTGCCGCCTCGGGCGACGACGGCTCTACCGACTGTTTTGGCACTACCGGCCTGACCACTGCGCAGCAGGAGGCTCTGGCGGTCGATTATCCCGCCAGCAGCCCTTATGTAACAGGCATGGGGGGAACTGAGGTTTCCAAGGTTAACGAAGATTATCTTCTTTCAGGCTATGGCTATTGGGATGCCAAGGCCAGCACCGACATCATAAACACGGCGCTGCAATATCTGCCTGAGGTGGCATGGAACGATGATACGTCAGGATGCGGCGAGGATGACTGCTTAAGCTCAAGCGGGGGCGGCGCAAGTACGCTGTTTAGCAAACCATCCTGGCAAATGGGCGTGCCCGGCATTCCCGATGACGGCCAGCGCGACGTTCCCGACCTGGCTCTGAATGCTTCGCCCGAGACTCCCGGCTACTTGTTCTGCAGCAGTGATTCGAGCTTTTGGCAGAAGGGGCAGACGGCCAGTTGCACCGTCGGCTTTCGCGATGGAGCGGGCGGCCTGCTGACCGTTGTGGGTGGAACCAGCATGGCTGCGCCCACCTTTTCCGGCATGCTGGCGCTGATTAACCAGCAACAGGGTTATTCCAAGGGCCAGGGGCTGGTGAATCCAACGCTTTATACCCTTGCCGCCAACAGTACCACGTATGCCTCGGCCTTCCACGACATTACCAGTGGCAACAACGATTGCGATGCGGGATCGGCCGACTGCAGCGGCGAGATCGGTTTTTCCGCGGGCGTGGGTTACGACCAGGTAACCGGGCTCGGAACCGTAGACCTATACAACCTGGCCTGTGCATGGCCGGCCAACCCCAGTGCGACCGTCGCTCCATGTCCGATCGACACTACGACTACGATTACCGCAGCCAGCACCTCGCCGTCGGTGAATGTCTCGGATAACTTCACGATCGCGGTTGCGTCCACGACGGGGACAACCGTTCCGACGGGGACTGTGAGCGTTACTGTGGACGCGGGGACGGCGGTGTCTGAGACCCTTGTGGCTGGCTCCTACACTTACTCGACCAACTTCTCCACTGCTGGGAACCACACTGTTGTGGCTGCTTACCCGGGCGACGCCACGCATGCAGCTTCTACCGGGGTTGTGTTGGTGACTGTGCTGGGGACGTTCAGTCTTACGCCAACCATGCCGGCTGCCATCGCGCCTGGGTCAACTGCTACTTCCACGGTTACTCTGGCTTCGGTAGGCGGCTATGCGGGGACGGCTACGGTGACCTGCGCGCTGACCAGCTCCCCGGCGGGCGCATCGGTTACGTATGCGCCAACGTGCAGCGGCGGGGGCTCAGGAAATCCGGTGATCTTGCCCGGGGCCACGCCACCGACACTGACGTTCACGGTTAGCACGACCGCTGCAGGGAGTAGCGCGGAACTGGTTTATCCTTCTTATTATGAGCACGTTGGGAGGCACGGCGGCTGGGCAGGCGCGGGCGGCGGCGCGGCGCTGGCGTTGCTGTTGTTTGTGGGGATTCCGGCACGGCGGCGCAGTTGGCGGTCGCTGGTTGGCATGCTGGTGTTGATGGCCCCGCTGGGCGGGCTGGCAGGTTGCGGAGGCTCTGGGAGCGGCGGCGGTACATCCAATTCAACTCCGGGAACCAGTGCCGGGACCTATACGTTCACCCTGAGTGGAACGGGAAGCCCGACAACTTCGTCGGCTGTGACAGCAACCTTCACGGTGGTTGTGAACTAGGGATTTGACCGGGAGGAGGTGTTCCCGGGAGCTATTCTGACTGGCGGCGTGGACGCCGCCAGTCAGACTGGCATGACGCCGTGAGTGCGGTTATATGCGCATGCTGCGACTGCAGAAATGACGTTGCAGCATGTGCTAATGTGTTCAGGCAAACGCGTGAAAAAATAAGCAAAATGACATGTAGTAAGGGCGTTCTAAGCTCGTTTAAGGGCGTTATCGATGCACTTTTGACGCTCTTTTGAGGCGTCTTGTTGTGCGCAGGGTCGTTTTTTTGCATGCATTGCATGCATGGTTCCGGCACGATGGATTCATGGCGATGATCACGATCCGCGATCTTGACGCCGAGATCAAGCGCAGCCTGCAGGTTCGTGCCGAGTTGTACGGGTGGTCGATGGAGGTGGAAGCGCGGGCGATTCTTACGGCGATTGTGAGGTGTGTGCCGATTGTCGAGATGCCTGGGCCGGGACTCGCTGATCCTGAAAAGGAGTAAAGGTCCGGAATGCTTCCTCCCCGGTCCCCAAAGGCTAGGGACCGCGGGCACACTAAGCTTAATAATGGCGGCACGAGACCAGGGCACCCACCCCGACTTTCGATGCAGGCTATTTTGCAGCAATTTCGGGTTATTGGCGACCTTCGGATGTGCGCGTTCTGGGGAGCGGGTCTGAGGCGATGCCGGTTGAGGAATCGTGGGGGCTCTGGCGTTTGGTGTACTTGGCAACGTACATGGCGGCGTCGGCGCAGCTTAGGAGGCCATCCTTGGTGGTGGCGTCTTCAGGGTAGATTGCGATTCCTACGCTTGCCGAGCCGTGCAGGGAGTATCCATCGGCGACGAACGGCTCGTCGAGGGAGTGCTCGAGACGGTGAGCGACCTCCTCGACATCGGCGCGGCTGCGAACGACGGCAAGAAGCACGGCAAACTCGTCTCCGCCAAGGCGCGCGAGCATATCCTGGGACCGAAGCTGGCGCTTCATGCGGACCGCAACCTCCTGTAGAAACAGGTCGCCGACCTTGTGTCCGTAGATGTCGTTGACCTGCTTGAACTCATCGAGATCGATGTAGATAAGCCCGAAGATGTGTGCCGTGGAGCGGGCAACTTCAATCTGCGCGTCGAGATACTTGTCGAGCGAGAAGCGGTTGTGAATGTCGGTGAGCAGGTCGAATTCGGAGCGGTGCATGAGGTCGTCGTAGAGGCGGCGGGTTTCAATGGCCAGGGTAGCCAGGCCGGTGGCCATTGCCAGGGCCTCGCGCTCATTCGGTTGAGTTTGTGAGAGCGCCGCGAGTGCGGCGAAGATCTTGCCCAGCGGCGGCCCGGAGCGGGCAGGAATGTCCTCGTGAATGACACGGAGAGAGCTTAAATCCTGAGGATAAGCACCCAGGCGGGCTCCGTCGGCGATCTGGCACCAGCAGGGAGCGCCATTGAGCTTGAAGGAAGCCAGTTCGGCGATCTGCTCGATGATCTCGGCGAGGGGGCGGGAACCGTTGATGTCCTCAAGGATGCGGCTGCGGCGCTGTTCGAGGGCTGCGACGGCCTCGGTGCGAACGGCCAGGACTGTGGTTTGGCGGCGGACTCTGCGCTCAAGCAGCCAGCCACGCGCGCCGACAGCAAACACGATGGCGAGCAGGACGCCGACGAGGATCAACAGGTTTCGCACGTTGAGCAGAGATGGGTTGGCGAGCACGGTAATATCGCTGAACGAGCGGAGCAGGATGTTGAATGGGACTTCTTCGCCGGGGTTGACGGAATTGGGATCGACAACGGTGCAGATGCCGGTTACGCGGATTCTGGAGCCAACCGGAATCCGAACCATTGCCGGAAGCGCGGCGGTTGCGTAGGGATGGCGGTAGATTGCGGTAAACAGGCGGCCGTCGGACTCGAGAACATATTCGTCCTGCGCGGCCTCGCGGATGTCAGTAACCACGACGCCGTCGATGGAGACGAGGTCGTTCTGGTGGCCATCTGGCTTGTTGGGGCTCCAAAAGGCCAGCTGCATCCATGTTTCCGGCTGCGGGGTGACGGGCGCAGCGATGTGGCTATCTCTGATTTCGGCGTCGGTAAGGGTCAACAGGCGGTCGTGCGCGTCGGGAAAGCCGGTTGCGTCGGCCTCGTCGCCAACCTGCAGGGGCTCGCGGGTATGGGTTGCAATCCACAGGCTTTTGGATCCGGCTTGCAGCACAATGGCGGAGCCGGGCTGGTAATAGGTGATGGTTCCCTCAACGCGCACTCTCGGCGTGAGGTCGCGCATGTTGTAGACGGCGAGAACTTTGTCCATGGGCGTGGCGGGCAGGGACCAGGGACTGGCGCCGGCGTGATTGAGGACCTTGATATCGCCCAGCGATTGGACGTAGAGCACTACGCCTGTTTGCTGCATTTTGTTGTCGAACTTGCCCGCGGCAACACCGGTGATATCGACCTCGGAATCGAGCAGGTCTTTGAGCGCGCTTTCGTCGTCGGAGTCCAGGTTGGCCTCGAAGTGACCGCTCTCGGAGAGCATCTGCAGGCGGGCGCTGCGGACTGTGTTGGCTCCGCTGAGGATAATGTCGGCGGCGCGAACCACTGCGTGCAGGGAAATCAGGCGGGAGTCGTTTATGCCGCGAATCAACTCATCGAATCGAGCCGGGAGCGGTTTGAGAGGGGGGCCGTGGTGAAGCAGAGTCAGGCTGGTAGAGATGACAATGGGCCGGAAGCTTCCCTGGGTAGTGCCGCGCACGAGGATGCGATCGCCGGGAGCCAAAGCGACGTCGGATACTGGACGCACGAAGATGCATGCGTCTCCATCCTGAACAAAGAGCAGATTCTCATATCCGCGGAAGTAGGTGACGGTGGCCTCGAAAGCGACGGGGAGCGCCTGGCGCGCCTCGGCATTGGTGAGGGCTACGATGGCCTGGAGAGATTGCAGAGGGGTGGGCTCCGCCGCTGCGGCGGCTGCCGCCAACGCCAGAGTTATCGCCAGCACTGCAATCGATCTCTTCATAGGTACAAAAGCCTGCACTGGGCGTTGCAAAATCTTCTGTTTGCAAGGCCGCTCAACTTGATGGATTACCGAATCTGAATTCCCTATTGAAAGCTAGCGCACGGAGCCGGTCAAAATTCATCGTCGAATAATATTACTCCCCGGGAAAGATCATGCAATAGCATGGTTGGGGCATGGCGGGGCAAACTCATGTGGTGTGCGGCGTGGACCAGGAGGTCCACGCGACAGCCGGCCGGGAGGCCGGCGCTACTCGAAGTTATGGGCTGTGAGAAATGCAGGCTAGGCGGCAGGGATTGGCTCGACGGACTTCTTGTTCCTCTTTGCCTGATACATGGCGGCGTCGGCGGCGTTGAGCAGACTGTCTCTGGTGGCGCCATTTTCGGGGTAAAGTGCAATGCCGACGCTCGCCTGGCATTGCAGGGCGTTGCCGGCGACGAAAAACGGTTCGTCGAAGCAGCGCTCGAGCCGGCGGGCAACTTCCTCGCAATCCTCGCGGTTGCGGGCCACCGGCAGGAGAACGGCAAATTCGTCTCCGCCCAGCCGGGCGAGAGTATCGACGGAGCGAATTTGATCTTTCATGCGGAGCGCCACTTGCTGCAGGTACAGGTCTCCGATGCGGTGCCCGTAGAAGTCGTTGATCTGCTTGAAATGGTCGAGGTCGATGTAAATGAGGCCGAAGATGGTAGCGCGCTGACGGGCGTCCTCAATTTGGGTGTCCAACCGCTGTTCGAGGGAAAACCGGTTATGGATGTCGGTAAGGAGGTCGAACTCGGAGCGGCGCAGCAGATCGGAGTAGAGACGCCGCGTCTCGATGGCCAGGGTGGCGAGCTCGGCGGCCAGGGCCAGTGCCTCGGATTCGATGTCGCGGGGTTTGGTGAGTGGATCGAAGGCGGCAAAAAGCTCGCCGAGGGGTGGTCCGGAGCGGGCCGGAATGTCACGCTTGACGATGCGCAGCGCGCGGGGATTTTCCGGGTGGTTTCCGAGTTGCGCGCCGTCGGCGATCTGGCACCAGCAGGGCGAGCCTTTCAGCTTGAAGGAGACTAATTCGGTGATTTGCTCGATGATCTCCGCGAGAGGGCGGGAGCCGTTGATGTCCTCGAGAATGCGGCGGCGGCGGCGCTCGATATATGCCAGCAACGCGTTTTGGCGGCGCACTCTGTGCTCAATAGCCCACCCTCTTGCGCCTACCAAAAGCATGCAGACAAGCAGCAGGGCGACCAGAATAATCAGGTTGCGCGTATTGATCATGGAGGGATTGGCGACGACGGTTATGTCGTCGACGGTACGCAGCATGATGTCGAATGGAACCTGCGCGTTGAATGGGTTGTTGTCTTCAAGGATGCAAATTCCGTTGACGCGGACTCTGGCGCCCACCGGAATCTCTTTCATGGGTGGAACCGTGTCTTCCGGATGACGGTAGATCGCGGTGAAGAGCTGGCCGCCATTGACGAGGACATATTCGTCCTGCGCGGCTTCGCGGACGGAGGTGGCCACCTGTCCCTCGATTGAGACGAGATCGAAGAGATTGCCGCTGGCCATGAGCTGCTTGACGGTGACAGGTTTCGGTGAGACCGGAGCCGATGTGTGGCTGTCCATGATCTCGGCCCGGTTCAGAGTGACGGGACCATTATGAATTTCGGGGAATCCAATTGCGTCTGCGATATCGCCGATCGTCAAAGGGCTGCGCGTTTGAGTGGAGATCCAAAGGCTCTTGGAGCCGTCCTGAATGACCAGGGCCGAGCCGGGCTGGTAGTAGGTGATGGTGCCGTGGACTCTGACGCGCTGGGTGAGATCGTTCACCCGATAGTCACTGAGGATCCGGTCCATCGGACTAACGGGAATGGACCAGGGGTCGGTTGTGGCGCGTTTGAGAATCTCGAAGTTGGCGCGGCTGGTGACATCGAGGTCGACCCCTGTGGGTTGCATCTTGCCGTCGAAACCGAACGAGGCAATGCCGGTCACCTCAACCTCGGCGTCCGTCAGATCGGAGAGCGACCCGGCGTCTGCGCCGTCGACCAAAGCTATCATGTAGCCGCCTTCGGCGAGCAGATGAACGCGGGCCACGGGGTGCATCGGCAGGCTTGGGACCTGTGTATCCTTTCGCATCTCAACATCGACAGAGCGAATGACGCCCCGGACCTTAACCAGCATGCAATCGCGGCGGCCGCGGATTAGATCGTCGTAGGTTGCAGGCACGGGACTGGGCACTGCGCCGTGCTGGAGGAGGGTGATGCTGCTGGCGGCTACACTGGCGCTATAGTCGGCGTGCGTGGTCCCGGAAACGAGCACGCGGTCGCCGGGGACAAAGCTGACGCGGGCAGGGGGAGCCACATAGATGGCATCGTTACCATCCTGCACGAACAGGGTTCCTTCCGAAGCGCGGTTGAAGGTGACGGTTGCCTCAAATTGAACCGGCAACGCCTTGGCGGCCTGGGGAATGGAAAGAGCTTGAATCGCGCGCACCGAAGTGAGCGGAGCGGGCGATGCGGCCAGGGCAGCCTGCGCCCATCCGAGAGCGATCACGAATATGGGGATCAGTTTGTTCATCACGAAGATTCGTTGGAATCGGTTTTGCGCTGACAAGCCCTCAGAGTTCTTATCGGCAAAGGCGGCGTACGATTCAGTTGCGCATGAAAAATCAGGCTACACCTTTCCACGAGGCGATGTCCTGCTGATTCTTTGGATGCGAACAACCTTATGGGTGGTCTTAGGTGGTGTGATCCGGCTCCTGCTGGGCGGACGCCATTGTCCCGATCCGCCTCCTGGTTTTTTTTGCCACATACATGGCGGCGTCGGCGGCGCTGAGCAGGCTGTCTTTGGTGGATCCGTCTTCAGGGTAGAGGGCGAGGCCAACGCTGGCCGAACCGTGCAGAAGGTAGCCGCCGGCGTCAAACGCGTCGTCGAAGGAGCGTTCTAGGCGGAGGGCGATCTCCTGGACATCTGCGCGGGTGTGGGCAACCGGAACGAGCGCCGCAAATTCGTCTCCTCCGAGCCGGGCGAGCACGTCTCCGGGGCGCAGTTGCTGGCGCATGCGGCGGGCTACTTCCGCGAGATACAGATCCCCGGCCTGATGCCCATAGACGTC
This sequence comes from uncultured Occallatibacter sp., assembly GCA_964458965.1. Taxonomy (GTDB): domain Bacteria; phylum Acidobacteriota; class Terriglobia; order Terriglobales; family Acidobacteriaceae; genus Telmatobacter. The sequence continues at coordinate 23,586 of CAYWMR010000007.1, forward strand.
GTTTATCTGTTTGAAGTCGTCGAGATCGATATAAATCAGCCCGAAGATTCCGGCGCCCAGGCGCGCGTTTTCAATCTGCGCATCCATTTGGCGATCAAGGGAGGCACGGTTATGAGTATTGGTAAGCTGGTCGAATTCCGAACGGTGGAGCAGGTCGTCATAGAGCCTGCGGGTCTCGATTGCAAGCGTGGCGAGGCCGGCGCCGGCAGAAAGCGCTTCCCGCTCAATAGAGGAAAGCTCCCTGGGCGAATGTGCTTTGGCGGACGGGCGGGAAAGCGGGTTGAGCCCGGCAAAAATCGCTCCCAGAGGAGGTCCGGAGCGGCCGGAAATCTCAGTGCGGACCACGTGCAATCGATGCTGATCCGGCGGAAACATTCCCAGCCGGGCGCCATCGGCGATCTCGCACCAGCAGGGCGCACCCTGCAGCGTGAAGGAAATCATATCTGTAATTTCCTCCAGGATTTCGGCCAGGGGGCGTGATCCGTTGATGTCTTCCAGGATGCGGCTACGGCGGCGTTCCAGGGATGCTTCGGCCTCGGTACGCGCGGCCAGGGCGGCGGTTTGGCCATGCACTTTTCTCATCATCACCGCGCCCCAGGCGCCCACAGCGATGACCGCCAGCAGCAGCACAATGACCATGCGGGCGAGATTGCGAATACTGAGCCACGAGGGATTGGCGACTACCGTAATATCGTCGAACGATCGGAGAAGAATGTTGAATGCCTTGTCGTAGTCGAATGGATTGGAGTTTTCAGGGATGCAAACGCCGGTTACGCGGACTCTGGAGCCCACGGTAATCTCCTTCATTGGCGGAAGGGGAAGCAGGCTGGTTGCTGCCGGATGGCGGTAAACGGCGGTAAACAGGCGTCCATCGGCGGTGAGAACATATTCATCCTGCAATGCCCTGCGAACCTCAGTCACCACCTGTCCTTCGATGGAGACAAGATCGAAGATGTTGGCGCTGGACGACAATTGCTTCCAGGTGGTGGGAACAGGTGCGATGGGGGCCTGGACAAGGGTATCCTGAACCTCGCTTCGGGTGAGGGCCAGGAACCCTGAATGAATATCGGGGAATCCAGTTACATCCGCCACATCGTCGATCTTCAAAGGGCTCCGGGTCTGGGTGGAGATCCAGAGGCTCCGGGAGCCATCCTGCAGCACCAGCGCGGAGCCGGGCTGATAGTAAGTTATGGTTCCCCTGACCCTGAATCTCTGCGTGGCATCATAGACGCGAAATCCGTTGAACACCTGATCCATGGGTGTAATGGGGAGCGTCCAGGGGCCTGCGCCGGCATGTTTGAGCACCTTTACATCGGCAAGCGAGGCGACATGGAGGACAACTCCGACCCGCTGCATCTTGCCATCGAAGTCTCCCGAGGCAGCTCCGGAGACCTCAACCTCGGCGTCGAGCAGAGCTGGGAGTGCTTCGGCGTTCGAGTTATTCACGATGGCTTTGATGTTTCCGCCGTCGGAGAGCAATTCCAGGTTGGTGCTTGGCCGGTCTGCGCTTAAGACAAGGTCGGCGGAGCGCACCACGGCATGGACGGAGACCAGCCTGCAATCCAGCGGGTCGTTGATCAACTGGTCGTAGGTTACGGAAAGGGGTTTGGGCAGGGCGCCGTGATGCAGCAGCTCGATGCTGGAGCTTCGCACATAGGGGTGAAAGCTGGGCTCGACCGTTCCTTTGATCAGAACTCGATCTCCGGGAATCAGGTTCTCGTTGTGAGTCGCCGTCACATAAATGGCTGCGTCTCCGTCCTGGACGAAGAGCATATACTCGTATTCCCGGAAGAAAGTGACTGTGGCCTGAAACTCGACTGGGTGCGGTTGTTTCGCGTCCTCGTTGGACAAAGTGTGAATGGCCTGGAGCGTGGTCAGCAATGCGGGCTGCGCGGGGGCGGCAGCCGATGTCAATCCAAGGACGATCGCAAATGCGGGGATGAGGCTTTTCATGGTGAAGATTCCGGTAAGACGGACGCATTTAATCCGGGCCCTTGAAATCATCTATCGGCAACGGGAGAAGTTTGATCAGTCCCGCATGGAAAAAGAGATTACTCCATGGGGGCGTGTTGTGTCCGGACAAACTTATGCACAGCCTGTGCTCGGCGGACACTTGGGGCGATGAGGGTAAGCAGGATTGGTGAGGGTGGATGGGACAGGCCGAGCCGGGGCTGGATTATGAGCGGTTTCTGGGCGTGTGCCGGGGCTCCCCGGAATCCTGCGGGACATCTGCGCTCTTATGCCGGGTATGCTTGGCAACGTACATTGCCGCGTCGGAGGCGCTGAGGAGGCTGTCTTTGGTGGATCCATCCTCAGGGTAGAGGGCGATGCCGACACTGGCCGAGCCGCACAGGAGGTGGCCTTCCACGGCGAAGGGTTCGTCGAAGCTGCGTTCCAGGCGGTGGGCGATCTCATCTGCCTCGGCGCGGTTGCGGACGACCGCGACCAGGGCGGCAAATTCATCGCCGCCGAGGCGAGCCAGCATGTCCTGGGAGCGAAGCTGGCGTTTCATTCTCCGGGCTACCTCCTGCAGATAAAGGTCTCCGACACGATGCCCGTAGATGTCGTTGACCTGCTTGAATTCATCGAGGTCGATGAAGATGAGGCCGAAGATGCCGGCGGTTGCGCGGGCCTGTTCAATGAGAGCGTCGAGATGCTTGTCGAGGGAGAAGCGGTTGTGAATGTCGGTGAGCAGATCGAACTTGGAGCGGTGGATCAGATCGGAGTAGACCCTTCGCGTCTCAATAGCGAGGGTTGCCAGGCGGACGCCCACGGTAAGGGCTTCTGTTTCGGCTGCGGCAGGTTTGGAATCCCGGCTGAACCCGGCAAAGAGCACTCCCAGGGGCGGCCCGGAGCGGGCGAGAATATCCTGGCGGGCGAGTCGAAGCGACTCGGCGTCGGGTGGAAATTTGCCCAGCCTTGCGCCATCGGCAATCTCGCACCAGCAGGGCGCGCCGCCGAGGCTGAACGAAGCCAGATCCGCAATCTCTTCCAGAATCTCGACCAGCGGCTTGTCTCCGTTGATGTCTTCGAGGATGCGGCTTCGCCGGTGCTCCATCTGGGCCATGCGGCGCTCCAGGGCGGCTTCCGCTTCAATGCGGGTAGAGAGCGCGGCGGTCTGGCGGCGTACTTTCCGGTTGAGGGTAGCGCCCCAGAAGACGGATGCGGCCACCACCACCAGAAGCACGGTCACAATTCGAATCAGGTTTTGGATGTTCAGCCAGGAAGGCTCGGCGACGACCGCGATGTCATCCAGGGAACGCAGAAGAATGGTGAACGGCACCTGGGCGTTGAAGGGGTTTGAATCGTCGAGCATGCAGATGCCGGTGACGCGAATGATGGATCCCAGGGGAATCTGCTTCATGGGTGGTGTCTGGCCGGAGACCAGGTTCCCAACCGGAGAATGCCGGAAGATTACGGAGAACAGCTGACCGTCCGCTGTGAGAACATACTCATCCTGGTGGGCCTCGCGGACCTCGGTCACCACCTGGCCTTCGATCGAGACGAGATCGAATACGTTGCGGCTCAATACCAGCTGACCCCAGGTGGCCTTGACGGGGGTGACCGGAGCCTGCACATGGGTATCTTGAATTGCGCCGTTGGTAAGGGTTAGAAAGCCGTCATGGAGGCCGGGAAAGCCAGTCACATCCGCCACGTCGCCCAGTTGCAGCGGGGCAATTGAGCGCGTCTGTATCCAAAGGCTCCTGACGCCGTTTTGCAGAACGATTGCGGTACCGGGCTGGTAGTAGGTTATGGTTCCATGCACCCGGATTCTCGAGGAGTGAACTTCCACGTGGTACCCGCTCAGCACCTGGTCCATGGGAGTAATCGGGAGGGACATTGGACTTGTAGTTGCCTGTTTCACAACCTTGACACCGGCAAACGTTTGGACGTGGAGCAGGATCCCGGTCTGCTGCATCTTTCCGTCGAAGTTTCCGGAAACAGCCCCGGTAACTTCAACTTCGGCGTCAAGCAGGCCTTCGAGCAACTTTGGGTCGTCGCTGTCGACTACCGCGTCGATCGGTCCGCCTTCGGAAATCATCTGCAGGTAAATACTGCGCACGTCCGAGCTGTAGGTAATGTCTGCGGCGCGGACCCGGGCACGCACGGAGACGAGCATGCAATCGTGTTCGGCGTGCATCAGCTCGTCGTGTGTGGCGGGAATGGGTTTGGGCAGACTGCCGTGGTGAAGCAACGCGATGCTGTCGCTGGCCACGAAGGGGCGGAAGCTCTCGTGGGTTGTTCCTTTAATCAGGACGCGGTCGCCGGGAACCAGCCTGGCATTGGTCGGGGCCGAAACGAAGATGGCCACGTCGCCGTCCTGGACGAACATCGTTTTTTCGTAAGGGCGGAAGTAGGTGACTGTGGCTTCGAAGGCCACTGGAATTGCGTGGCTGGCCTCGTCATTGGTCAACAAGTGGATGGCGCTAAGCGAGGTGAGCGGGGAGGGGGCCGCGGCCCAGGCGCCAGCAGCGCAGCCGAAAACCATCATCACCGTTGAAATCCACTTCTTCATGCAGAACAACCTTGCGCGTCGGATTCCCTGGCCCGGTTCCTGAATATTCTATCGGCAAAAACCGGCCATTCCATCAACCCGGAGTAAGAGTCTTCGGCGCAATGGGTTGAAGACCGAGTCCACCACATCTTGGCGCACCACAATCCTACACGCCGGTTATTCTTTTGTAATTACCATTTTGGTGTATGGCTTCTGCATCTTGCGGGTGCAGCGGGGGGGGGTACAGTGTGGAACGGGGGGAGAAGCCCGCAACCGCCTCTCCGCTTGCGGGCTGCGGCATGCAGCCGGCGTCGGACGCCGTTGGTATCCCAATCCTCCGTTGCTCGGTTGGTGGCGAGAATGAAGTCGTGTGAACCGCCTATTTACTTATCTGTTTTTCAGCGCAATTTGGTTTTCGATGCAGCCACTCGATGCCCTTGGCGCTCAAGTGAAGCTGGTCAACGGGGCCTCCCACATGGTCCTCACTTCCACTTTGCTCAATAGCGATCCGTGCGACTCTGTATGTCATTTTGGCAAGGTCTTGCCAATCGGTGAAGTTGCTCGAATTGTCTGGTGGGAGCAAGTTTGGAATTTCCCGCTTCAGATTCTCCGGATTTTGAAGATAGGTTTGGGCCACGGCGGCTCCGGTCCCCATCGAATGCACAGCGCTTCCAGAGGAGGCGCTCAGGTCAGCCGGAATAACAGTAGGATTGAAAGTACATGGACCAATAATTTTGGGGTCAATTTTGGTTTGAAAACGAGCCTCCGTAGCGTGAATTACCCCTTTGGCTGTGACTCCGGCAAAGACTGCGACCGACCATACAGCGCGCGTTGGAGCATCGGGGGAAATGGCATTAGACTCACACATTTGATCCACACGCTGCTGAATGGATTTCAGCCACTCATACGCCAAGTCGTCAATCGATTTAGCCGTATCGAAGGGCTTTTTAGCAGCCAAGGTGGAAGCGATTCCAGTAACACTCCAGGTGAAATCCAACCCTTCACCGCCCCGCGCGCCCTGCAGCCCAGCGCTCGCGAAGATAAGATGGTCATTCAATGCAATGGCTTTGCAGTCATCATCCCTAATTGGGTCTTGAGCACTACATCCCGCACCCTGACAAAATACTCGACTGTCGGCGGCCAGTACAAGGTCACGATCCGTCGCCATCCAAATGACGATGGATCCGGATTGGATTTGGGCGTGTGCAGGATGGCCAGCAAATGCAAGGATCGCCCCGGCAATGAGCAATCGTTTCACTTCCGTCTCCAGATAGGTACGAAGATTATACTTCACCTAACCGATTCCGAAACGATTTCGGCTGTCGGAGCGGGCTACGGCTCTCGTCTATTTATAAGCCGAGACGGTAGCAGTTGGGAAGATGTCATTTCTGTCCCGCGCTGCCATCGCCGCGGTTCCACAGCAACGCACTGTTAGGACACTGCCCGGATGCCTGGCCGACTCAAATGTGCGCACTACAATCTAATATGGTGGGTCTGAAGTTCATCGAAGAACAACCGCAGATTCCCATTCGACTTCGCTCAGGGCACGCTTTCGACTCACCACCCCGAACTGAAAGACGTTCGGGGCCCCGTTCGCTCAGAATGACAGGCAGTTTTGTGTTTCGTACTTCAGTTTTGTGTTGCGTACTTCAGACTCGGGGCACTCAGGTGAAATGACGAAAAAACTTCGTGTTGGTATTTTGTTTGGCGGGCGCAGCGGCGAGCATGAGGTTTCGCTGCTGTCGGCTGCCTCGGTATTGAAGGCAATCGACCGCAAAAAGTTCGACGTGGTGCCCATCGGCATTACCAAAGACGGACACTGGCTGGCGGCCGGCGATGCGCGCCACCTTCTGGATGGGGACCAAAGCCCCTTGGCCGAGCGGTTGCGAGCCGGCGACGCGGAAGCCACTCCTGGAGCCAAGCTGCTGCAGGAGGGGATTCCCACGCTTCTGGCGCCGGAGCCGGCGGAGGCTCGGGCCGAATTGGCCCTGGGTGGTGCGCGACCGCCGGCGCAGAATCTCGATGTCGTGTTCCCGGTCCTTCATGGGACATTTGGCGAGGATGGAACGATTCAGGGCCTGTTCGATCTGGCGGGAATTGCCTATGTGGGTTCGGGCGTGCTGGGGTCGGCAGCCGGCATGGACAAGGACTTGATGAAGCGCCTTTTTGCCCAGGCGCGGCTGCCCATCGTGAAGCACGTTACGCTGTTGAGGGCTGAGTGGGAGAAGCAGCCGCGCAAGGCCATCCAGCGGATCGAGGCGGCGCTCCGGTATCCGGTGTTTGTGAAGCCGGCGAACCTGGGCTCGTCGGTTGGAATCAGCAAGGCGCATGACCGCAAGGAGCTGGGTCCGGCGCTGACGCTGGCGGCCAGATTCGACCGCAAGCTGATTGTGGAGCAGGGAGTAGGCGGGAAGAAAGCCAAGGCGCGCGAACTGGAGGTTGCGGTGCTGGGCAACGACTCGCCGCAGGCCAGCGTGGTAGGCGAGATTATCCCAGGCAAGGAGTTTTACGACTACGAGGCGAAGTATCTTTCCGAGGGGTCGGTGCCGGTAATCCCGGCAAAGCTGACCCGCGCCGAGGCGAAGCAGATAAGGGAGATGGCGGTGGCGGCGTTCAAGGCCTGCGACCTTTCCGGATTGGCGCGTGTGGATTTTCTGATGGAGCCGGACGGAAAGAAGCGAATCTATCTGAACGAAGTGAACACCATGCCGGGGTTCACGCAGATCAGCATGTTTCCCAAGCTGTGGGAGGCGACCGGGGTGCCGTATACGGAGCTGATTTCCCGGCTTATTGAGCTGGGGCTGGAGCGGCACGGGGAAAAGAGTCGGACGATGTACAGCAAGGACTAGGGAATAGGGATTAGGGAATAGGAAATAGGGAATAGGGAACAGAAAACGGGGAATAGCAGGACAGCCGGCTTTGTTTTTCTATTCCCTATTCCCTAATCCCTGTTCCCTGTCTTTTTCACCCTTTGGCTTTGGCGAAGCGCTTGTTCACTTCGTGCCAGTTGACCACGTTCCACCACGCGGCGAGGTAGTCGGGGCGGCGGTTGTTGTACTTCAGATAGTAGGCGTGCTCCCAGACGTCGTTGCCCAGGATGGGGTAGAGTCCCTGGCTCAGGGGCGAATCCTGGTTGGCGGTGGTGATGACCTTGAGCTTGCCGCCGGTGAAAACGAGCCAGCCCCAGCCGGAGCCGAACTGCTTGGCGGTGGATTCGTTGAAGGTCTTCTTGAAGGCTTCAAAGTCGCCGAAGTCGGCGGCAATCTGGTCGGCAATTGCGCCCGAGGGCGCGCCGCCGACACCGTCGGAACCGACCGGCCCCATCCCGTGCCAGAAGGCGGTGTGGTTCGAATGTCCGCCTCCGTTGTTGCGGACGACGCCGCGGATGTCTTCGGGGACCGCGGCCAGGTCAGCGACGAGGTCGTCAACGGATTTAGCGGCCAGGTCGGGGTGGCTGGCGAGTGCGGCATTCACGTTGTTGACGTAGGTCTGGTGGTGCTTGTCGTGATGCAGATGCATGGTCTCGGCGTCAATGAAGGGTTCGAGAGCGGCGTAGTCGTAGGGAAGCGGTGCGAGTTCGTAAGCCATAGGGGAAATCTCCT
>CAYWMR010000008.1:0-30338 GCA_964458965.1 uncultured Occallatibacter sp.
GCTGAGGAATGCAGATGGCTACGGCACGGGAACTGAAGCAAGACGCAATCGATCCTGCGGCGATTCCGCAAAGGGTATTGTCGACGGGGGCCAGGATGCCGGCCGTCGGGCTGGGCACGTTCGGTTCGGACTCCGTGACGGCTGGCCAGGTTGCGGAGGCGGTAAAAGGGGCTGCGGCGGTTGGCTACCGGCACTTCGATTGCGCTTCAGTGTATGGCAATGAGGACGCAGTGGGCGCTTCGCTCGAGGAGATACGCCGCGGCGGAATCAAGCGCGAGGATCTCTGGATAACTTCGAAGTTATGGAACGACAAGCATGGCGAGGACGATGTTATCGCTTCCTGCCGCAAATCGCTGGCCGACCTTCGTCTGGAGTATCTCGATTTATATCTCGTGCATTGGCCATTTCCGAATTTTCATCCGCCGGGTTGCGATGTTAGCTCGCGGAGCGCGGACGCCAAGCCCTACATCCACGCCAACTATATGAAAACCTGGCGCAAGATGGAAGAGCTGGTGGATCTCGGCCTGGTGCGGCACATTGGCACGTCTAACATGACCATTCCGAAATTAAAGCTTCTGCTTCGCGATGCCCGCATCAAGCCGGCTGTGAACGAGATGGAGCTGCACCCGCATTTTCAGCAGCCGGAGTTGTTTCAATATGTCGTAGAGAACGGGATTCAGGCCATTGGCTACTGTCCTGTTGGCTCGCCGGGCAGGCCGGATCGGGACCGCACTCCTGAGGATACTTCGCCGACAGAAGATCCGGTGATCCTAAACATTGCCCGGCGGCATGGGATTCATCCCGCGGTGGTTTGCATCAAGTGGGCAGTCGAGCGCGGACAATCGCCGATTCCGTTTTCGATACATAACTACCGGGCCAATCTCGCAGGGGCCGCGAGCGATCCGTTGACAAAGGAAGAGATGCAGGAAATAGCCGGGATCGATCGTAACTGCCGTTTGATCAAGGGTCAGGTGTTCTTGTGGAAGGATGGGCAAAGCTGGGAGGATCTTTGGGACATAAATGGGGAGATAACTCCGGCGTAGACCGAGTGACAGCAAACCACGAGGGGAAGATGTAAATAAGTAGGTTCAGCAGCAAGGTGCAAGGGGAGTGCAGCGCAATGAACGAGACAATGACTGCAGCGTTTCTTCCCGGCAACAGCACGGTTGAAGTGCGCACCGTGCCGGTGCCGGTTCCTGGTCACGGAGAAGTGCTGTTGCGAGTGAAGGCTTCCACGATCTGCGGTTCGGATATCCGATGCATCTATCACGAGCATCTGGGCAAGGGGCCTGAAGGCTATCAGGGAGTTATCGCCGGTCATGAGCCGTGCGGCCAGATTGTATCCACGGGCACGGGTTGCCGGCGTTTTGTGGTTGGCGACCGCGTAGTTGTATACCATATCTCCGGCTGCGGAGTTTGCAATGACTGCCGGCGCGGTTACATGATCTCATGCACCAGCGAGACCTATCGCAGGGCATACGGATGGCAGCGTGACGGCGGAATGGCCGAGTATATGGTGGCCGAGGAAAAGGATCTGATCGCCCTGCCCGGCGAGTTATCGTATGCCGACGGGGCGCAGGTGGCCTGCGGATTCGGCACCGTCTACGAGGGCCTGGAAAAGATCGGCATCAATGGGAATCACGCTGTGCTGATAACAGGCCTCGGGCCGGTGGGCCTGGCGGCAGGCGCGCTTTGCCGCAAGCTCGGCGCCAGCCAGATTATTGGCATAGACGTTGTTGATGAGCGGATGAAGATAGCACTTGACCTGGGCCTGTGCGACGAAGTTTTGCGCTCGGGGCCCGATAACGTAGCCGAGGTTAAGAAACTCACTGGCGGTTTCGGCGTAGAGCGCGCTGTGGATTGTTCCGCTCATGCTGCCGCGCGCGCGACGGCGATCCGCGCGACGCGCAAATGGGGAAGGATTGTTTTTATTGGCGAAGGCGGGACGGTTGAGATCCATCCTTCTCCCGATATGATTCACGATCAAAAGACGGTTTACGGTTCGTGGGTCACATCTACCTGGCTTATGGAAGAACTTGTGGAGCGATTGGTTCGCTGGAAACTTCATCCAGCAGATATTATTACTCACAGGTTTCCATTGCACCGCGCGGGCGAAGCGTATTCCCTGATGGCGTCAGGCAAATGCGGCAAGGTTGCCGTCTGCGCGGATGAAGAGCTGAGTTAGCGCTCGCAGTAACAAGCAAGCAGCTGGCTGAGGGGCGCCTGCTGTTTTGAGATTGCCGGGAGGAGAGCCGAGGATGCGTAAGCCTGCTGCAAAGCCGATTAGCGATTGGGAGGGTAAACTCGAGTCCCGCCTTGCGCTCTTTGGGCATCGCAACTGGGTTGTGGTTACCGATTCCGCCTATCCAGCGCAGTCCGACCCTGGCATTGAGACAATAACAGCGTCCGGCAGTGGGATTGAAGTGATTCGAAAAGTTCTGGACGCTATTCGCGATTGCAAGCATCTTCATGCTAGCGCTTATATCGACAAAGAACTTGGCTTTGTGGACGAGAAGGATGCGCCGGGCATCGGCGAGTACCGCAAGCAACTTGCCATTGCGCTGAAGGGCACGTCAGTCAACCACATTCAGCATGAACAGATTATTAAGAAGCTCGACCAATCAGCCCAGGTATTCCGTATCCTGATCATCAAGACGAATATGACAATCCCGTACACCTCGGTCTTTTTCGAACTCGATTGCGGCTACTGGAACGCCGCAGCGGAAGCACGGCTTCGCGCCGCAATGCTTGTTGCAAAATCGAGATAGGACCGTTTCGAAGCCGGAAGCGGGAATGCAACGGCCTCGATTTATGGATGAGGCAAAGAGAACGAAAGGGAGCAAATCGCAATGGCATTAAACAGGCGTGAGTTACTGCAATGGATGGGCGGCGCATGTTCCGCTCTTGCTCTTGGAAAATTTGCACGGGGCCAGGCATCGGCGCAGGGTAACTTCCTACCCACCCGGCAGTCTTTAAAGAGTTATCGGATTCCGGATTGGTTTCGCGACGCCAAGTTTGGCATTTGGTCCCATTGGGGGCCTCAATCGGCCATTGAATTTGGCGATTGGTATGCCCGAAACATGTACATACAGGGATCCGATGAATATCTATATCACGCGGAGACTTATGGCCATCCTTCGAAGGTTGGATACAAGGATCTGGTGAATGACTGGAAGGCGGCAAAGTGGGACCCGGAGCACCTGATGGGGCTATATAAAAAAGCAGGGGCAAAGTACTTTGTCAGCATGGGTGTTCATCACGACAACTTCGACCTGTGGGACTCGAAATACACGCGCTGGAACGCGGTGAACATGGGGCCGAAGACGGATATTGTAGGTCTCTGGGAGAAGGCGGCGCGGAACCACGGGTTACGATTCGGAGTCAGCGAGCACCTCTGGATCAGTTACAAGTGGTGGGGTGTAAGCCACGGCGCAGACAAGACCGGACCCCTGGCGGGTGTTGCGTATGACGGCGCCGATCCTCAGTTTGAGGACTTATACCACGACGCCGATTGTGCTCGGTTCAAAGACAAGTTCGATTGGAACGAAGACGGAATTCCCGAGTCGTGGCGCAAGCACTATCTTGACCGGATGACCGACCTCATTGATAAGTACCAGCCGGATTTTCTCTATAGCGACGGATTGCTCCCTTTTGAGGATTACGGTTTGAAGATGGTCTCGCATCTTTACAACGTGAGTGCGCAGTTGCACGGGGGCGTGACGGAGGCGGTTTATACCAGCAAGGAGTGGACGGATTGCGCGATCGGTACGTGTCTTCTGGATCATGAGCGCGGCGTCTCGGACGGCATTGCTGCGAATCCCTGGCAAACGGATACATGCATCGGTCAATGGCACTACAAGCGCGGGCAGAAATATAAGTCGGCCAAGAAGGTTATCGATCTGCTAACCGACATTGTCAGCAAGAACGGCAATCTGCTGCTGAATTTTCCGCTGCCTAACTCGGGAGAGTTGGATATTGAGGAAATGTTCACGCTGGATGGCATAACTGCCTGGATGGCAGTAAATAGCGAGGGCATTTATGGGACGCGTCCCTGGAAGATATACGGCGAAGGTCCATCGACCAGGATCAAGATAGAAACCGGTAACTTCAATGAAGATAAGCAGAAGGATCTGACTGCCGAGGATTTTCGCTTTACGGCGAAAAATGGCGCGATTTATGCGTTCGTTATGGGCTGGCCCGAAAAGGCTGTGGTTATCAATGCGCTTGGCCTTGCGAGCCCGCAGAGCCCGGGCAAGATACGCAGGGTGGAATTGCTGGGCGGCAAAGGCGATGTGAAGTGGCAGCAGGACGACGCCGGGTTGAGGGTAGAGATGCCGGCGGAGAAAATCTCCGATATTGGCATCACCCTGAAGGTGGAAACGGCATAGCCGCCGATTGGGCGCGGTGCGATTATTTACCTGCGGAATGGCCGTGCATTTTGCGGATTTCGCTTCCCGCCAGCAGAAAGGCTCCGACTCCGTAGGTATAACTCGCGGAAGGCTTGAATGGCTGCGGTTCCGCGCCGGTCTGCTGGATGCAGCCCAGTCGTCCGTCGGCATAGACATGATGGAGCATTCCGGCCCATGCCTTTTCGATCACCGGACGATACACTTGTTTATCGAGCAATCCCTGATTCACGCCGGCAGTCAGGGCAAAGGTGAAGAATGCGGAACCGGAGATTTCCGGCAGATCGTATGAGTCTGGATCAAGCAGGCCGGCCCTCCAAAGCCCGTCTTGTGATTGAATCGCAGCGACGCGCGCTGCCATCTCCTTGAATTGGGAAATATACTTTGCGCGTGCCGGATCGTCTTTTGGAAGGTACTGGATGGTTCTTATGATGCCGGCCATGACCCACCCATTTCCGCGGGACCAGAACATCTTTTTCCCATTTGCTTCGGTCCTGGTGAGATAGGTGGAGTCTCGAAAATAAAGATGTTCATCGGTGTCATAGAGGCGCGCCGAGGTCTTGGCCCACTCCTCGTCGAGATAGTCGACATACTTATGGTCGCCGGTGGCGGCGTACATTCGCGCCCATACCGGCGGAGCCATGAAGAGAGCGTCGCACCACCACCATGCAATCTCCTTGCCCGGAATAGTTGACGTTCGCGGCGCGGCCAGGATTGCATCGATTTCGCTTTGCGTTGGCTGGATCATTGCCGGGTTTTTCTGTTGGAGATAAAGCTCGAGATAAGTCTGGGCAACACTTTGATCGTCGGCGTTGGGCAAATGCGACCTGAGTTTCCAGTCGAATTTCTGGCCCATGGCGAGCATTGCATCGCGATACTTCGGGTCGTCGAGCGAGTCCGAAGCGGCCATGAAGCCGGTGTACAAGGCGCTCCAGGTCCAGATGCGATCGAAGTCGGGCTGGGCTCGCTGAAGCTGCCAGTCCGCGACTTTTCGCATTGCTTTGGCCACGGCAGCAGGCTTGGTGGAGTAAGAGAGGCCGGTGGCAACGGGGCCGGGGTTATCGGGATCGTCGCCAAAATGGCGCGCAGCGTTGTTGGCGATATTCGCTTGCTCTTTGGGCGAAGGCTGATGCTGAGCGATGGCCAAGTGCTGTACGGCAAACATGAAGATGGCGGCCATGACGGCTGCGAGTCCGGACCTGGGGCAAATTGGCATGATCTTCCCTCGACCTTGGATTGTAGATGAGTCTGGGCATGAGGCTCGATTAAGCCGTAAAACTTTCAACTCCACTGGCGGGCCCCGGCCGCGGCGGGCAGGGTTTGGGGCATCTACCTTTGTGTATTGAATTACAACGTCACCCACTATTTGCACTGGACTAATTTCGATAGGAAATGTAATTCTATCCAGAAATGCTCCGTGGCCGGTTCTGACCGGGGCGGCAGGCGAAGGAAACGTCGGCGGGCTTTTGCATGGCGGGCGTGGAAATGGGTCTACCTGCGGCATTAGTCAAAGGATATAAGGAGAGAGATGCGAATTTGTTTTCTGTTGAGGGTCCGGCCTGACAAGGTGGACGAGTACAAGGCGCGCCATTCGCAGGTGTGGCCTGAGATGCTGGATGCTTTACGCGAAACCGGCTGGCGGAACTACTCCATCTTCCTCGGGCCAGACGGGTTGATAGTGGGATATCTTGAGGCTGACGACTTTGCGAAGTGCTGTGCGGCCATGAAGGGGTATGCTGTAAACGCGCGATGGCAGGCGGAGATGATGCCGTTCTTTGAGACGATGGAGAACGGAGGCGCGGACGATAACATGTTTTCGCTCGAGGAGTTATTTCATCTCGACTGAGTTATGCGTGTTTCAGGAAAATCAAACTTCGACTTCAACTTTAGGGAGATGTTTCCAATGCAGACATTCAATTCAATGCGGCGCAATTTTCTTATGAAAGGCGGTCTCGGCATGGCGGCCGCGGCAGTTCCTGCAGTCTCGCTTGCGGCAACGGAGGAGGATGGCGCCGCGGCATCCGCGACGGCTCAGCCCATTTTCGATGTCCGCAAATATGGCGCTACCGGGGATGGGAAGACGCTGGATACGGCGGCGGTGAATCGTGCTATTGAAGCGGCGGCATCGGCTGGCGGCGGGGTGGTTGTTTTTCCCGCGGGAAACTACCTTTGTTTTTCGATTCATCTGAAGAGCATGGTGCGCCTTCACCTGGAGCAGGGGAGCACGATTGTTGCAGCCGAATCCCCGCGACCCGGCGACCAGACGGGCTACAACGGAGGAGTGTACGATGCGGCCGAACCCAAGACAGAGTGGGACGCTTATCAGGATTACGGGCATAACCACTGGCATAACTCCCTGCTGTGGGGCGAAGATTTACACGACTTGAGCATTACCGGCACAGGCCTGATATGGGGCAAGGGGCTCAGCTTCGGCGCAGGGCGGGCTGCGCGCGGAAATTACCCGATCTACGTTGCCGAGCAGGCAGGGGTGGGCAACAAGGCTATCGCGCTGAAGAACTGCCGCAACGTGCTGCTGCGCGACTTCTCAATGCTTAAGGGCGGCCATTTTGCCCTTCTGCTGACCGGAGTGGATAACCTTACTATCGACAATCTGAAGATTGATACCGATCGGGATGGGATGGACATCGATTGCTGCCAGAATGTGCGCGTCTCCAATTGCACAGTCAACTCGCCGTGGGACGACGGGATCTGCCCCAAGTCGAGTTATGCGCTGGGTTATGCAAGGCCAACCAGAAATGTAACTATCACTAACTGCTGGGTGACGGGCACTTATGAACTGGGCTCAGTGCTTGACGGCACATTCAAGAAGTTTGCGCCCGAGGCTCATGCCGGGCACACAGGGCGCATCAAGTGCGGGACGGAATCCAATGGCGGGTTTATCAACATCACCATATCCAACTGTGTGTTTGAAGGGTGCCTGGGCTATGCGCTGGAGACTGTGGACGGTGCGCTGCTTGAGGACATTACCATCACCAACACGACGATGCGCGATCTTGTTTCCGGGCCAGTGTTCATGCGGCTGGGAGCGCGCTTGCGCGGGCCGAAGGAAAGCACAAAGGTGGGAACGCTGAAGCGCATCCTGATCAGCAATCTTGACTGCTTGAATGCTCCGCAGAAGGTAAGCTCGATCTTGAGCGGCATTCCAGGGTACGCCATTGAAGACGTGAAATTCTCCAATATTTATATCGAGACGGTAGGCGGCGCTACGGCCGCGGATGCGCAGGTTCAGCCGCCGGAGCTTGAGAACAAGTATCCCGAGCCGGGAATGTTCGGCCCTATGCCGGCGTCGGGATTTTTTCTTCGCCACGTGCGCAACGTGGAGATGAGCCATGTGGAGATTGCGAACACGACCCCCGATGCGCGTCCCGCGTTTTACCTGTCGGATGTGGAGCGAGCGGATTTCTTCGCTGTCACGGCTCCGCGGAATGCGGATGGGGCCTTTGCTTTGCATGGGGTGAAGGATCTGCGTATTGGCTGGAGCCGCGCGGCCGCCGACACCGCGCTTAGCGCAGTGGATAACAAGACGCTGTAGGGGGCGCTGAAGGAGGTTTTGGTTTGCGGGGATTTATGCGGCGGGAAGAAACTGGAGTTCACCGAATCGCGGCTTGGCGGTTGCGTTGCAGTGCGGGCTTTCTGTGTTTTCTGGCGGCGTCGCTTGCCGCTTGTTTCGGTTTGATTTGCAGTGCGCAGGAGCCGGTGACGGCTGCCGCGCCGACGCAGACTCCTGACCTGGCAGGCATTGCACACGCTGCTATTCGCGTATCAGACCTGGCCAAAGCCCGCGAGTTTTACGAGAAGCTTGGCTTTGAAGAGGCCTTCGCAATGAACCAGGGCGGGAGCCCGACGGAAGCATTTTTGAAGGTGAACGACCGCCAGTTTATCGAACTCTATCCGCAGCGCGAGGCAGCGCAGGCTATAGGGTTCATGCATGTGTGCTTCGAGTCCACTGACCTGGAGGGGCTGAACCAGTATTATGTTGCTCGCGGCCTGACGCCCAAGTCGGTTCGCCGCGCCGGGGCAGGCAATCTGCTGTTTACCATGGAAGGGCCGGAGAAACAGAATATCGAGTATACGCAGTACATGCCGGGGTCTAAACATACACTCGACCGCGGATTGCACCTGGGCGCAAACCGGGTGTCGGAGCATATTCTGGCGGTTGGAATTGAGATGCAGGACCCGGCGGCGGCGCTCAACTTCTACAAGGAGAAGCTTGCCTTTACACCTGGCCACACGTTGGGGCCGGGAGAAAGTTGGTTGAGCCTGTCCGGCTCCTCAGGGGAAGAGGTAGCGATTCTTCAGCACGGGTCCGGGTCGGCATTCGAGCTGCTTTTTTCCATTCCCGATGGGAAGCGCACGGCGTCTCAACTGAAGGCGCTGCAGATACCAGTGGAGAAGTCGAAATCGATGCTGACGATTCACGATCCGGACGGGAATCGCATAGTTTTTGT
This sequence comes from uncultured Occallatibacter sp., assembly GCA_964458965.1. Taxonomy (GTDB): domain Bacteria; phylum Acidobacteriota; class Terriglobia; order Terriglobales; family Acidobacteriaceae; genus Telmatobacter. Next base: position 8,876 of record CAYWMR010000008.1, read on the forward strand.
AGTGTGGAAGCCAGCCTAGTAGCCCCGCCAGGCGAAGTCCGTGGTGGACGCGTAGGTCGGATGAAAAGAAGAATTCCTATCGAATGAGGTCTGAGATGAAACTTGCAATTGCAATCGTTATGACGGCGTTTTCCATATCCATGCTGGCGCAAACTGCTGGGAAGGTTCAGGTATTTTCTTCCGACTCACTGCACGGCCAGCTTGCACAACTGGGGGAAGTGGCCAAGGCCAAGGGTAGCAGCGGAAGCACGCTGGTGGACTACGGAAGCCATGCGGTGAAGCTTTCGGTCAGAACGACGAGCGGGGGAGCCGAAGTGCACGCTCACTTCGACGATGTGTTCGTGGTTACGGAGGGCAAGGCGACGCTGATCACGGGCGGCACAGTATTGGACGGGCACACCGGAAGCGACGGCGAGACGCATGGATCCGGCATCCGCGACGGCGTAACGCAGACGATTGCGGCCGGCGATGTGGTAACCATTCCAGCCGGGACGCCGCACCAGTTGATGGTTGCGCCTGGGACTACCTACAGCTCTGTCGTGATCAAGGTGAAAGAATAGCATTGGTTTGCGGGGAGGGAGGGAAGCTCGCCTGACCAGTTCGGCCCTACTCGCGAGCTGGTTTCGGCCGCCTTGCGCGTCCTCGCGAAGCCATCTCGTTGGCCAGTTCGCTTTCGGCGGAATGCAGGTGGTGTTCCATGGCCGCGCGCGCTTCGACGGGGCTTCCGGCGCGGATGGCGCGGTAAATCTCCTTGTGCGCTTCGAGCGAACTCCTGCGGTCTTTGGCGCGCTCGGCGGTCTTGCGCCGCTCGTCGTAAAGCGCGGTTGTTATCGTCTCCATAATTGCAGCCAGAATTGGATTCCCCGATGCCTGCGCGATGGTCCGGTGAAAACGCACATCGTGAATCAGGTATTGCGCCGGATCGTCGATGGTTGCGTACATCTCGGCCACCTCTTCCGCCAGCAGAATCAGGTGTTCCTCTTTTGCACGTTCCGCAGCCAGAGCCGCCAGACTTGTTTCGAGCAGAATTCGCACCTCGAACATCTGCCAGGATTTGAATCCATGCAGCGCCCCCAGCAAACTCAGTGACGATTTTCCAAATTCAGCCGGTCCGTTGGCCACAAATGTTCCCACACCGTGGCGCACCTTCATTACGCCCATGGCGGCCAGGTACCCAATTCCGGTTCGCAGGCTGGCGCGGCTGATCTTCAGCTCCTTTGCAAATTCGCGCTCGGGCGGAATCTTGTCGCCCGGCTTCAAGGTGCCGTCCTCGATCCGCGCGCGGATGTGGTTAACCACTTGCGTGGTGAGTTGTGTGTCGAGAGTATGTGTCATTTCACCTTGCATGGAGCCCTGACCCGTCAATTAGAATGGGAGGATTGACGGCTTGTATTGAGGTTAGCACCGGGGTGCAGCATTTGTTGCGCAATTTCTGCACACGGGATTGGCCTGTATCGAGCTGGCGGTGTATGCTTGCGGTCTGACCTCTGAAAGGCGGTTGGACGTCGACCACTTCGGATGGTCCAACCGGAAGGCGGTGAGTTCTCCAGTGCCCTTGCTTCATGATGACCGGCTTTTTCCCGCCGACCCTGACACCCGCTCCATCGCCAGACGACTCTACGCATCGATCTATTCTCTTCCCATCGTCAGCCCGCATGGTCACACCCAGGCAGGCTGGTTTGCGCACAACCTCCCATTTCCCAATCCGGCCGGGCTGTTTGTTCAGCCCGACCACTATGTTTACCGAATGCTTTACAGCCAGGGCGTTTCGCTTGAGGATTTGGAGATCGGCAGCAAGGAGATCGGCGATCCGCGCAAAGTGTGGCGCATCTTTGCCAGTCACTACGCACTTTTTCGCGGAACGCCGACGCGCATGTGGCTGGACTATGCCTTTCAGGAACTCTTCGGCATCGACGTCCGGCTCTCCACCGCAACCGCCGATCTCTACTACGACACCATGGCGGAGAAGCTGCAGACTCCCGAATTCCTGCCTCGCTCTTTGTACAAACGGTTCAACATTGAGGTTCTCTCAACCACCGATTCGCCTTTGGATTCACTCGCCGATCACCTGGCAATCCGCGACTCCGGATGGCACGCCCGCATCCTGCCTACGTTCCGGCCCGATCCGGTGGTCGACCCCGAGTTCGACACATTCCGCGAAAACATAGCGCGCCTGGGAGAGATAACCGGAGAAGATACCGGAAGATATGCCGGCTATCTGCGGGCCCTTAGAAATGCGCGTGCCAGGTTTAAGCTGCTTGGCTGCACGGCAACCGACCATGGACATCCCACGGCGCAAACCGCGAACCTGCCCCCTAGCGAAGCCGCAGGGTTGTACGACCTGGTTCTCGCAGGACGCGCAGGGCTTGAGCAGCAGGAGCTTTTCCGCGCGCAAATGCTGACTGAGATGGCGGGGATGAGCGTGGACGATGGACTGACGATGCAGATTCACCCGGGAAGCCTGCGCAACCACAATCGGCAGGTATACAAGCGTTATGGGCGGGATCGCGGCGCGGATATTCCCATGACCACGGATTACGTCCACGCGCTTCGTCCGCTGCTGGATCGTTATGGGACTGAGCGGAATCTCACCGTGATTCTTTTTACGCTGGACGAATCTGCTTACACCCGCGAGCTGGCGCCGCTGGCCGGACACTATCCCTGCCTGCGGCTGGGGCCGCCGTGGTGGTTCCAGGACAGCCCCGAGGGGATGATGCGCTTCCGCGAGTACGTAACTGAGACGGCGGGATTCTACAACACGGTGGGATTCAACGACGACACGCGGGCATTCCTCTCGATTCCCGCGCGGCACGATGTGGCTCGCCGCATCGACAGCGCCTTCCTTGCCAGGCTGGTGGTGGAGCACCGTCTCGATGAGGACGAAGCCTATGAGGTAGCACGGGATCTGACCTATAACCTGGTCCGCCGCGCGTACAAACTGGGATGACGAACTGACGGAAAGGCTGACGGAAAAAACATGGCGACACTGGGAAGATATTCCATTGGATTAGGCGACCGATTCGCCCATGAAAGCAAGGCTCAACTGGAAGCCTGCGTTCTTGCCTTGAAAGACGGCATCGATGTTATTCCGGTGTGGAACAAGTCCAATCGCGAGCACACGATTATAGGGTCCGAGCCATCCCAAGCCCGAGCCGCGGCCGATGCGGGGGTCAGGGAACTTGGCTGGAATCTCCCGTACTTCTGCGATGCGGACCACATCAATCTTTCCACGGTGGAGCGATTTCTTTCTTCCTGCGACTTCTATACCATCGACGTGGCAGATTACATCGGCAAACCAGCCGAGCAGTCAACGATAGACGAGTTTCAAAGCCAACACCCGGAGTTACTCGGCACGATTCAGTTGGAAGGCACTGGAGAGACCATTGAGATTACACCCCAGCTGCTTGCTCAAACAGCGGCCAAATTCCTGTTTGCGGTTCAGGAGGCGGGAAGGATATACCGCAAAATCGAGGCGGCAAAAGGCAAGGGCACATTCATTCCCGAGATTTCGATGGATGAGACCGATGCCGCGCAAACTCCAGCCGAGTTGCTTATTATCCTGGCTGCGATTGCGGGAGAAGGCATTCCCATTCAGACCATAGCTCCGAAGTTCAGCGGACGCTTCAACAAGGGTGTGGATTACGTGGGAGACGTTGGTCAATTTGCTCGTGAGATAGAACTCGACATGGCTGCTATTCAACACGCAGTGGCCCATTATGGCTTGCCCGAAAACCTGAAGCTAAGCATTCATTCGGGCAGCGACAAATTTTCAATCTATCCCGCCATTCACGCATCGATGGTGAAGTTTCAGACCGGCGTGCATCTGAAGACCGCCGGCACTACCTGGCTTGAAGAAATCATCGGCCTTGCTGAAGCAGGGGGCAACGGTCTGGCGTTAGCCAAAGAGATTTATGCCGAAGCCTTTAGCCATGCGGATGAGCTATGCGCGCCCTACGCAACTGTGATTGACATCGACAAGGCCAAATTGCCGTCTCCGGAGGAGGTGGCTCACTGGACCTCAGAGCAATTTACTGCTGCGCTACGGCATGTTCCTGGATCGCCTGCCTATAACTCCAGCCTTCGCCAATTACTCCATGTGGGATTCAAGGTGGCGGCAAAGATGGGCCGCCGCTATCTGGAACTGCTGGAAAGCAATGAAGCTGTTATTGCGAAGAACGTGACGGAGAACCTCTATGCCCGCCATATCGCCCCCGTCTTTCTCGGAACCAAGCCCAACACTTAAGGCTCCGGCCGCATGACGCCGGATGAATCGCTTAGAATCGAGTTGGCTGAATTGGCAGGTGTCTCTATGAGATTGTTGCAAATGGCGGATGAGATTCGTTACCCGCACATGTCCACCGCGGAGTTGCGCGACACATTTCTGGTGGACGATCTCTTCGCACCAAACAGCGTTCAACTTGTATATGTGGATCTTGACCGGACAGTCATAGGTTCCGCTACGCCGCTGGACACATCGTTGAGTCTTCCTTGTCCCGCGCTGCTTCGGGCTACGTCGTTTACCGAACGGCGCGAGTTAGGAGTGTTCAACATCGGCGGCGACGGCGCAGTGGAGGTCGATGGCGCCAGTTATCCCCTGGGCAACCGCGACGCGCTCTACATTGGCAAGGGCGAGCACAGCGTATCTTTTTCAAGCGCCCGTACGGACAGGCCCGCTGAGTTTTATCTCTTGAGTTATCCGGCCCATGCAACATATCCCATCGCGATTGTTCGCGGCTTGGAGCAAGCCCCTCCGCCAATTGGCGAGGCCGCCACAGCGAACCGCCGTACTATTCGAAGACTTATCCATTTGGAGGGCGCGAGAAGCTGCCAACTGGTAATGGGTTTCACGGAGTTGGAACAAGGTAGCGTGTGGAATACGATGCCGCCCCACACGCATATGCGACGGTCGGAGGTCTATCTTTATTTCGATGTGCCGGCGGATCATCGCATCGTGCATCTTATGGGGCCGGCGACGGAAACTCGCCATCTTATTGTTGCCAACAAGCAGGTCGCAGTGTCTCCCGGCTGGTCAATCCATGCCGGCGTAGGCACGGCGAGTTATTCCTTCTGCTGGGGCATGGGCGGAGAAAACCAGGTGTATACCGACATGGATGCGCTGCGGATTCCTGAGCTCTTGTAAGTAGAGGCTTTGAACGAGATAACACAGGAGACATTCGTTGATTCTCGAATCATTCAGGCTAACTGGCAAGAATGCGTTGGTAACAGGATCGTCCCGCGGACTGGGCGCGGGCATCGCGGTGGCTTTGGCCGAGGCGGGCGCAAACGTTGCTTTGCACGGATCGAAATCGGTGCCTGAGGAAGTTATTGAGCGAGTGGCCGCAACGGGCGCGCGGCACGTTGAGTTGGCCGCCGATCTGCGCCACCCGGACCGCTGTGCGGAGTTAGTAGCGCAAACCGTTGAAGCGCTCGGTTCCATCGACATTCTGGTTAATAACGCGGGGATAACTCGGCGTGCGCCGGCCGTCGACTATACGCCGGAGGATTGGGACGAGGTGCTGGCAGCCAATCTCACCAGCGTCTTCCGCCTTTGCCAAAGCGCGGGAAGGCATATGCTGGCGCGGCGATCCGGCAAGATCGTGAATATCGCTTCTCTGCTCAGCTTTCAAGGGGGAATTACGGTGCCATCCTATGCGGCCGCGAAGGGCGGTGTGGCGCAACTTACTAAGGCTCTGGCCAACGAATGGGCGGCGAAAGGCGTGCAGGTTAACGCCATCGCACCGGGTTACATGGAAACGGATCTTACCGAGGCGCTGCAGAACGACCCAAACCGTTCGCGACAGATTATGGAGCGCATTCCGGCAGGGAGATGGGGTTCGCCGCAGGATCTGGCTGGAGCGGCAGTCTTTCTGGCCTCGCCGGCCAGCGACTATATCAACGGGCATATCCTGGTGGTGGATGGCGGCTGGATGGGCAGATGAGAGCGGAGTCGGTCAGTTTGAAGAGAACTTGACGCAGGAGCTGAAGCCCAACGTTGATATTGCTGGGCTTAATGTACGCGCTGAAGCCCATCCTTCAAACTGACACATCACCTTCTGGTGAGGCTGCTTGACAGAAGACAAACAAGGGGAATAGTGTTTGTTCGATATTTGAACAATATCCTGGTCGATCAGTCTGTACCTTTGTAAGTTGGATGGAGACAAAAATTGGTAACTCGGCGTGAATTTCTCGACACACTTGCAGCAGGAGCGGCGGGGCTGGCTATTGGTTCCACCGCAAAGAGCTATGGTCAGATACTGGGCTCCAACGATCGACTTAACTTTGCAGTTATCGGTTTGAACAGCCGCGCGTATGCCCACCTATCGGCGCTGAAGGCAAACAAGGATGCTGCCCGGATTTCGCATGTGTGCGACGTGGACAGCAATATTCTGGGCAAGTTTGCCGGCGCGGTGCAGGAGGGGTTGGGATATGCGCCCGCAACCGATAAGGACTTCCGGAATATTCTCCAGTTGAAGGATGTGGACGCGATCACCATTGCCACTCCGGATCACTGGCATGCTCCCATGGCGATTGCGGGATTGCAGGCGGGCAAGCACGTTTATGTTGAAAAGCCATGCAGCCACAATCCTGCCGAGGGCGCGCTGCTGGTAGAGGCTCAGCGCAAGTATGGCAAGGTTGTGCAGATGGGCACGCAGCAGCGGTCGTCTCCCCACACTATTGAGATCGTCGATAAGATTCACAACGGCATCATCGGCAGGGCTTATTTCGCCAAGGCATGGTATGTGAATGTCAGGAAATCGATAGGTATGGGCAAGGAAGCGCCGGTGCCGCCGCAACTGGATTGGGATCTATGGCAGGGTCCTGCGCCGCACCGACCTTACAAAGATAATGTGCAGCCTTATAACTGGCACTGGTTCAGGATCTATGGGACCGGAGAGACATTGAACAACGGCACGCATGAGGTGGATGTCTGCCGCTGGGCGCTGGGAGTGGATTACCCCAGCCGTATAACATCGTCCGGAGGCAGGTATCACTTCAAGGACGATTGGGAGTTTTACGACACCCTTGTCACCAACTTTGAATACGACGACAAGATGATTTCGTGGGAAGGGAAGTGCTGCGAAGGAATGAAGCTCTACAACCGGGATCGTGGTTCGACAATCATGGGAACCAATGGCTCGGTTTTGGTTGACCGCGATGGATATGAGATTTACGATCTGAAGGGAAAGAAGACGAGCGAATTCAAGCTTGGCACCGAGACGTCGTCTTCCGATCTTACCGGCCGCGACTCCATGACAGACGCGCACATCGCGAACTTTATCGCTGCCATCCAGAAGGGCGAGAGTCTCAACGCGCCCGTTTCCGTTGGCAATGTCGCGGTTACCATGCTTCAGCTTTCCAATGTCGCCTGGGAAGTGAACCGGGAGTTGCATCTAGACACGGCGACTGGGAAGATTCAGAACGATGCGGAAGCTATGAAGCAGTGGGGACGCGAGTACGAGAAGGGCTGGGCGCCTCATCTGTGAGGCTGCCCCGCGGAACTCTTGAACGGACAACCACGATCGGCTAGAAGCAAGGAGTCTCAAACTTATGAAAGGGACCATTTCACGACGTAACTTTGTTCAGTCGGGCGCGCTAATTGCGGGCGCATGGGCCGCTTCAGGCGCTGTCGCATCTATTGCGCAACCGTCGTCCGCATTGGGAAAGGCAACGCCAATTCGGCTGGGGCTGGCGAGTTATACGTTTCGTAACTTCAGCCGCGCGCAATTGATTGGATTCATGAAGCAACTCGACCTGAGCGAACTGAACGCGAAGGAAACTAAAGATCATCTGCCCGAGGACCCCGGGGAAGAAGCGAAGGCGATTGCGGATTATGTCGACGCGGGCATCAAACTTCACGCCGCCGGCACGATTAGTTTTCCAAAGGATGAAGACCTGGACATTCGCAACAAGTTTGAATACTGCAAGCGGGCGGGTATCTCCGTGATTGTCGCGGGTGATCCGGCAGCCGCAACACTTCCCCGCATAGAGAAGTTTGTGAAGCAGTACGACATCCGGTTCGCCATTCACAACCACGGGCCCGAGGATAAGCTGTGGCCTTCGCCGCTGGATGTATTGAAGGCGGTGAAGCATATGGACCCGCGGATGGGATGCTGCATCGATGTGGGCCATTGTGCGCGGGCGGGGACAGACGTTGTTCAGGCTATTCACGAGGTGGGGCCGCGGCTCTTTGATGTGCACATGAAAGATCTGACTGACTTCAAGAACAAGGAGAGCCAGGTTACCGTTGGAGACGGCATCATGCCGGTACGGGAGATATTCAAGGCTCTGGTTGCGACGGAGTACAAGGGTTTTGTCGATCTCGAATACGAGATATTCCCCGACAATCCTTTGCCCGGAGTTATGAACAGTTTTGCGTATATGCGTGGTGTTCTGGCGGGAATGGGGTATCCAAGTCACAATTGAAGCCCGTATAGAAAGACCTCTAACATGCAGATTGAAACGGAGAACTCGTGGCTGCACAACTACTGAGCCTGGAAGGCAAGACCGCCGTTGTAACTGGAGGGACGTCGGGGATTGGGCGAGCTCTGAGTCTGGGCCTGGCCGATGCCGGAGCCGATGTGATTGCCACGGCGCGGCGTGAGAAGCAGGTGGAGGAAACGGCCGCCGAGATCGAAGCGCGCGGGCGGCAGACGCTGCGCATTCCATCTGACGTTTGCGATCGCGAATCTTTGGAGCGCCTGCTGGCGGCGACGCTTGATCGCTTCGGCAAAGTGGATATCCTGATCAATTGCGCCGGAAGAATCAAGCGCGCGCCTACGCTTACCGTGCCGGAAGAAGAGTGGACCGGCATTCTGGACACCAATCTTACGGGAACGCTGCGCGCATGCCAGGTCTTCGGCAAGCACATGCTGGAACGAGGATATGGCCGCATAGTCAACATATCTTCGCTGAACAGCTTTGTAGCGCTGAACGAAGTGGCTGCCTACGCGGCGAGCAAGGCCGGCGTTGCTTCACTCACTCGCTCACTAGCCGTGGAGTGGTCGAAAAAGGGAGTTACTGTGAACGCGATAGCTCCTGGAGTGTTTCGCACCGAGCTGAATGCCAATCTTCTGGATAGCACCGCTCGCGGCCAGGAACTACTGATGCGGACGCCGATGGGGCGCTTCGGCAAAACCGAGGAGTTGGTCGGAGCCGCAATCTATCTTGCCTCCGACGCCGCTTCTTACGTTACCGGGCAGTCGCTGGTTGTGGACGGCGGATTCCTCGCCAGCGGAGTGAACCAGTAAGTCGTGGTGCGGGACTGGCCAGGGGCATAGGAAGATTAAAAAGATGGAAAGAAATAAGATGCAGGCTTCGCGCTACACGTTCATCAATAAGCAGAGCGCGTCGAATAAGATGCCGCGGCAGATTAATCGAAACCTGATCTTCAACCAGATTCGCGTGCGGCAGCCGGTTTCTCGCGCGGATTTGGCGCGCACCTCGGGGCTGCAACGAAGCACCGTGTCGCTGATTGTGGAAGAGCTGCTGGCCGAGCGATGGATCGTTGAGGGCTCGATGGGCCGCCTTCCCCGCGGTCGTCGCCCGACTTTTCTGAACCTGAATAGTCAGCGCGGGGTGCTTGCGCTGGATATCCACCCGGAACAGACAACCATTGCCGTAACCGATCTGGGCGGGAAAATTCTTGCCGAGAAGCTGATTGTGCTCCCCAAGAATGCTGAGAAGGTGATTGGCGCTATTGTTGACTCAATCCGGGAGATGATCGCCGCTCATGCTGACAGAATTTTCGATGGCATCGGGATCAGCCTGCCAGGCCGATTCGACCTTGACTTGGATAAGTCAGTCACCGATAAATCCAGATCCGATAAGTCAGGCGCCGGAAGGTCCAGATCCGATAGTTCAGGGGGTAAAAAGTCTGTATTCGCGCCCAACATTTCATGGCCCATTGGAGGCATCAAGTCGCGCGTCGAACAGGCCACCGGCCTGCCTGTTGTTGTAGATAATGTGGCCAACGCCTGTGCGCTGTCTGAGGTCTGGTTCGGATCGAGCGACGGATTGCACGATCTGGTTGTGGTGAATGTGTCGGAGGGATTGGGCACCGGAATCTTTGCCAATGGCCGGATATTGCGGGGCGAAGGCGGTTCCGCCGGTGAGTTTGGGCATGTGCAGGTAGATCCGAATGGATTGCCATGCGGGTGTGGAAGCAATGGATGCTGGGAGACCGTTGCCTCAAATCGCGCTGGGATGCGTTACTACCATGAGATAGCAAGCAAGCCTTCGCCGGCTTTTGAAACGCTTCTGGAGTTAGCCGAGGCCGGCGACCCCGCAGCCAGGGAGGCGATAGAGAAGATGTGCGCCGCGCTGGGCCGGGGCATGCACATGATTGCGTCCGCGCTGGCTCCCAGCGAGATTGTGGTGGTGGGCGACATTGCAAATTCCTGGCATTTTGCCGGTTCCCTGATCGAGAGTGCGATGCGCCGCAACCCGCTGGTTAGAGTTCCCAGGCTGCGGCCGGCGCTCGAAGCCGGGAAGGCCCGGTTGCGCAGCGCGGTGGCCCTGATTATGAATGAGAACTCGCTGTGATCGCGATTTCGTGCTGAGTTTGCCGGGCCAGAGCGGATACTGGAGTGGCGGGTGAAGCCGGGAGGGGTCGCAAATCCGGGGCCGTCGGCTTGACTAGGGTATTGCGACGGGCTAGACTCAACGGGGTTTGGGCTTGCGGAACCGGGTAAGCGGACGGAGCAGGCCTTGGGGCAAACCGGGCAAGTCGCCGGATGCGGACACGCCGTCGAGACCGTTCCGGGGCGCTTCCGCGGGTTGCGGTTGGATTCGTTCCCCGAGTCCGGCGCGCCAAAATGTGAGTGAATCGAATTTGGAGAGGTGTATGGCAGGTAAAGCCACAACAGTTACTTTAGACCAGGAGATCAACCCCTGGGAGGCCCAGAGCGCGCGATTTGAATTTGCAGCGCGCAAGCTCAATCTGGATGAGGATTTATGGAGGGTGCTGAGCACTCCGTTTCGCGAGATCATCGTGCATTTCCCCGTAACCCGCGATAATGGCCGGATTGAAATGTTCACCGGCTTCCGGGTACAGCACTCGATGGCCCGCGGTCCGTGCAAGGGCGGCATACGCTACGCGCCGGATGTGACGCTGGATGAGATACGGGCGCTGGCCAGTTGGATGACCTGGAAGTGCGCGGTGGTGAACATCCCGTTTGGCGGGGCCAAGGGCGGAGTGATCTGCGATCCAAAGACCATGAGTCAGGGGGAACTGGAGCGGATGACCCGCCGCTACACCTCTGAGATTATCGACTTCATCGGGCCGGAGAAGGATGTTCCCGCGCCGGACGTGAACACCAACGAGCAGACAATGGCGTGGATCATGGATACCTACTCCATGCACATGGGCCACACCGTAACCAGCGTGGTAACGGGCAAGCCGCTGACCATCGGCGGCTCGCGAGGCCGTTTGGAGGCCACCGGGCGCGGGGTGCTGGTGGTATGCGACGAGAGCCTGCGCTACCTGCACATGCCGATTGACGGCTGCAAGGTGGTGATTCAGGGATTCGGCAACGTGGGATCGAATGCGGCCCGTTTGATGATGGAGCGCGGCTACAAGATTGTGGGAGTTGCCGAGATGGACGGCGGCTTGTCGAATCCCAACGGCATCGACATCCACCAACTGACGGAGTACAAGCATCGCAACGGAACCATTCTGGGCTTTCGCGGCGCAGAGGCCACCCCCAGCGAAGAGTTGCTGGTTTCAGAGTGCGACATTCTCATTCCCGCGGCAACCGAGAACGTGATAACCAGCCGCAACGCCGACGAGATCAAGGCGCGCATTGTTGTTGAGGGAGCGAACGGACCCACTACGGCAGTGGCTGATGAGATTCTGGCCGACAAACGGATCTTCGTGGTTCCCGATATCCTGGCCAACGCCGGCGGCGTTACCGCAAGTTACTTCGAGTGGGTGCAGGACCGGCAGGGATACTTCTGGAAGGAAGCCATCGTGAACGAGCAGCTTGAAACCATTCTGCGCGATAGCTTTGACGATGTAGTGCGATACGCCGAGGCGCACAACGTGAACAACCGCATCGCTGCATACATGCTGGCCATCGATCGCGTTGCCTTCACAATCAAGCAGCGCGGCATCTACGCATAGTTACCCGCTTCGTGCGCGGGTCAGAAGTTAGAAGAGCGGGACTGGCAATCTATGCCGGTCCCGCTTTTCTTTTGAACCGAGCATAACCGAAACAGGACATCAGGTCTCTAAGGTACAGAAACTTCAGTTCCAAGGAGAACGAAGATGGGACTTATAAGTCGTACCCTTTCGCGTTGTACAGGTGTGTTGCTGGTTTGCGCTCTTTTGGCGCCAACTGTTGCCAACGCCGCGCCGAAACCGCTGCCTGCGGAAAAGGTTCATGCGCGCCTGCTGAAAGCCGGCCTGGGAAACTGGGCGGCCGTGCAGCTACAGAATGGAACGGAGTTCGGCGGCAGAATCGTGAGCATCGACGACCAGTCGTTCAGCCTGCAATTGCACAACGATCCTGAGGTCACAGCCGTGTTCTACAGCGATGTGGTGCAACTTAACACCGGGATCTCGCACGGAGCTTTCTGGACCCTGGTGGTGGCAGGCTTTGCAGGAGTTGGCACAATGGCCGCTGTGGGGTTTTATGAGGTAAATAAACACTCGCAGTTGCCTGCGCTTCCTACGCTGCCTAATCAGCCTCCATTTCCGGCAGTTCGATAGAACGCGTTCGACGTTGCGCAGAGGCAATTGCATTGCTTAGCGGGATGGGCGCGTGGCCCATCCCGCTTTTTTCTGGGACGGAATGTGACTGGCTTTCGCGCTACGCACTCTAAGGCGACTCCGCCAAGCCCCGATGTTCTAGACTCAAAGCTGGAACACTTCATGATCAAGCTCTTCGGCGGCGACAAAGACACACCTGAACCTCCCAATTCCGGCCTCTTCAGCCGCATGAAGCAGGCCGTGAGCCGCACGCGCGAATCGCTCTCGTCGAAGATTGAAGGCATCGTCGCGCTTACCCGGACCGTCGACGAGTCCACTCTGGAAGACCTTGAAACGGCATTGCTTACCAGCGACATCGGGGTCCAGACTACGGCTGATATTCTGGCGGCTTTACGGGACCGTGCGCGCCGTCAAGCGATCGAGGGCGGGGACGAGCTGCGTACCCTGCTGAAGACCCAGCTGCGCGCCATTCTTGAGGCGCCGCAACACCCGGTTTCGACCCCCGAAACCCCTCCCAAAGTCACCTTTCTGGTGGGCGTAAACGGCACCGGAAAAACCACGTCCGCGGGCAAGCTGGCTGCCTGGTACCGGGCGCGGAATCTCAGCGTGCTGCTTTGCGCCGCGGACACCTTCCGCGCCGCCGCGATTGAACAGCTTGAAGTGTGGGCCTCGCGCAGCGGCGTGGCGATGATCAAGACCCGCCAGGGAGGCGATCCTTCCGCCGCCTTGTACGATGCTTGCACCGCCGCCAAGGCCCGCAATATCAATGAGTTGATTGTGGACACAGCCGGCCGCCTGCACACCAAAACGGGCCTCATGGACGAGCTCGACAAGATGCGCCGCACGGCTGCCCGGCTGGTTCCCGGAGCGCCGCATGAAGTGCTTTTGGTGATGGACGCCACCACGGGCCAGAACGGCCTGCAGCAGGCGCGTCTGTTTACGCAGGCCGCGGGCGTAACGGGCATTGTGCTCACCAAGCTGGACGGCACGGCGAAAGGCGGGATTGCGGTGGCCATCGCACGCGAACTGAACCTGCCAGTGCGCTTCGCCGGCGTAGGCGAGCAGATGACCGATCTGTTAGAGTTCTCACCGGCTGAGTTTGTGGAATCGCTACTGGAATAGAATGAACGCTTTGGAGCAGAATCTGGATCGGGATCGCTACTGGATGCAGCGCGCACTGGAGCTGGCGCGGCGCGGCATCGGCGTGAGCTCGCCCAACCCGGCTGTCGGCTGCGTGATCCTCGATCGCGCGGGCCAGGTGGCCGGCGAGGGATGGCACGAGTACGACCTGCTGGACCACGCGGAAGTTGTTGCTCTCAAAATCGCAAGCCAGCACGCGGGCGAGCGCCTTCGCGGCGGGACGGCGTACGTAACGCTGGAGCCCTGCAACCACACCGGGCGCACCGGACCTTGCACAGAGGCGCTGATTGCAGGGGGTTTAGGACGCGTGGTGGCTGCCACCATCGATCCCAACCCGGCCGTCGCCGGCCACGGAGCGGACCGGCTGCGGGAAGCGGGGCTTGAGGTTACGCTGGGCGTTTGCCAGGCAGAGGCGCGCCGGCTCAACGAGGGGTTTGCACGCTGGAGCCAGCACAAGCGCCCGCTGGTGCTGATGAAGGTGGCCATGACGCTGGATGGGCGCATCGCGCCGCCTGCCGGCGTCCATGCCAAGGCCGAGCCCTATTGGATCACCTGCGAAGCCGCCCGCGCCGCCGTTCAGCCGCTGCGCTGGCAGGCCGACGCCGCTCTGACCGGCGTAGACACTGTGCTTGCCGACGATCCTCACCTTACCGACCGCAGCGGGTTGAGGCGACGCCGGCCGCTTCTGCGCGTGGTGCTGGACTCGGCGCTGCGCATGCCGCTGGACTCGAAAATGGTGACTTCGGCGCACGACGATGTGGTTATCTTCACTGTTTCCAAAGACCAGGCGCGGATCGATGAGCTTCGCAAGCGCGGCGTCCGGGTTGAGGTTCTGCCGGCGGAGGCGGGGCGTGTACCGCTGATCAAGGTATTGAATCAACTCGGCGAAGAGGGCATCCTTACGCTGCTCACCGAGACCGGGACGCGCCTGAATACGGCGTTGCTGGCTGGCGGGTTGGTGGACCGCGTGCACCTTTTCGTCTCACCTCAGATTATGGGTTCGGACGCGGTGCCTGCCTTTCGCGGGATGGCGCACGCTATCCGCATGGCCGATGTCGAAGTGGAGCGGTATGAGAACGATCTGGGGCTGTGCTCGCTGCTCAGGGACCCGTGGCCGGAGAAACAGTGATTAGTTGTCAGTCGTCAGTTGTAAGTTCACGTCCGTTCTTAACTTTCAACTGACAACTGACAACTGACAACTGACAACTGGCCGCTTACAACTGCTTCTCGTAAGATAGAACCATGTTTACTGGCATTATCGAACAGACCGGCACGCTGGTTAGCTTGAAGGATACGGGCGGAGTTCGGCGGCTCACTGTCGAGGCTCCTGGGCTGGCCGGACGGCTGCGCGAGGGGGATTCGCTGGCCGTTTCTGGCGTGTGCCTGACTGCGCTCGACGTGGACCCAACGCTGTTTCACGCCGACCTGGCGCAGGAGACGCTGGATCGCACCTCGCTCGGCTCGCTTGAGCCCGGCGCCAAGGTCAACCTGGAACTGCCGACTGCGGCCGGAAGTCCGCTCGGCGGCCACATTGTGCAGGGGCATGTGGACGGAACCGGGAGTCTCACTTCGCTCGATCCGGTTGTGCCGCGATCCAGCCCGCATTTCGATGCCCAGACCACGGATTGGACCCTCAAGGTTCGTGTTCCGGAGAGCGTGCGGCCGTGGATGGTTCACAAGGGCTCGGTGGCCGTGGAGGGGATCAGCCTGACCATCGCCGGCTTCGATGGGGAGTCGATTACGATTGCGATTCTGCCATTGACCTATTGGCGAACCAACCTGCACACGCTCTTGCCCGGCGCGCCGGTAAATGTGGAAGCCGATGTGCTGGTGAAGTTAGCTCATGCGCAACTGCTGGCGGAGAAGAAGCCGGAGTCGAAGCTTTCCGAGGCTTGGCTGGTTGCTCAGGGTTATTGATGAGTTATCAGGGAATTCTGCCGCAGGGGTTAAAACCCCTCGTTAATCTGACGCGTTGCGGCACGACTAAAGTCGTGCCCTGACACAAAGCATGCCTTTGAGAACATGGTTTTGCATTCGCGAGCAATCCCTGGAGGAAGTCAGTAACTCTATTTACAAGCTATATAACTCACCTCAGTATGCCTGTAACTGTTGCAATGGGAGGCGGACGCGGAAACAGGTTGAGCCTGGCTCAGACTTCACGCCGATGTGGCCGCGATGCTTGCGCACAATTCGCATGGCATTGTCGAGTCCCAGGCCAAGGCCGTGGCCGGGCGGCTTGGTGGTGAAAAATGGCTCGAAGATGCGATCCTGCAACCCCGGCGGTATTCCGGGACCTGTATCCCAAATCTCAACCAGCAGCATATCGGCTTCAAGCCGGCATGTAATGCGCAGTTGGCCCTGGTTTCCGAGCGCGTCCAGGGCGTTTTCGATGAGTGCCGTCCACACCTGGTTGAGTTCGCTTCCGTAGGCGCTGATGCGGGGCAAATCCGGTTGATAGTCGCGGACCACCTGGACGTTGGTCATGCGCGATTGGAGCATCTGCAGGGTTGCGTCAAGGCCGGCCGGCACATCGATTTCGAGAATTGGGGCGCGGTCCATGTAGGAGTACGCTTTAACGGCGCTGATCAGGTCGAAGATGCGGGCCGTTGAGTTAACCAGCGTATCAACGGAGCGCGAGGTACGCAGGTAGCGCGCGAAGTACTCAAGGGCAACGCAGGCTTCGTTTGGACCGACGATGGTGCTCAGCTCTTCGAGATCGGCGAGCGATACGTCCTGCTCTGCCAACTGCGGCGCAATGTCCCACGGCTCTGCGCAGCCCAGCGCCGTGAGCCATGCGCGCAGGGACTCTTCGCGGGCAATGAGCGCGGTGACGGTGAGCGCGTCGGGCTTGAAGGTGCGGCTGAAGACCTTCAGTTCCCAGGCGTCCACTGCCGCGACCTGCTGCTTGCTGAGGCAGAGATTGACGAGCTTGAAGCGGTTCTGCCGGTTGGCGCGAATCTCGGTAACCAGGCTTGAGGCGGCGCGCTGGGCCGCGGACGCGGGATTGTTGAGTTCATGGGCCAGGTTGCCGGAAAGCTTACCCAGGGCTGTCAGCTTCTCGGCCTGCTGTTCAATACGCGTGACTTCGCGCACGCGGTCGAGCAGCGTAGACACCACCCGCTGGGTCATGGACGGTATTGCCGCGAGCATCTCAGGGAAGAGCGACTTGTGAATGAGCAGCGCCCACACGGGTGTTACGGCAAAGCCCTGCCCGCCGGAAGTTTTCATTCTGGAGAAGGGCAAGTAGCCGGTCATTTGCCCGGCGCGGCCAATGAACAGCTCCATGGGGCCGCCGCTGTGCCGGCGCACGTGAATCTCACCCTTGAGGATGAGGATCATTCGGTCGGCAATGGTGCCTTCCTCGAAGAGAATACCGCCGGGCTCAGCAACCACTTCCTGGCCGTGGCGCGCGAGCCAGAGGCGATCTTCGAGGGGCAGGCCGGTAAGCGGCGTGATTCGATCGAGAGCGGCCGCAATGGTTTCAGCGGGGGTGGGACAGGCGGGCGGGGTGAGTACGGGAGAGGCCATCGGGGGAACCTCCGGGGTGCAAATTCAGGATAGCCGATTCCGGGAAGGGGCATTTCACTACCGGAAATGAAGATGCGGAAATGGCCAGAAATTGAAAGGCCCGGCTATGATGGAAAACGTGCCCAAAAAGGAAACAAGTTGAGTCAGTCGATTCGCGAGCGCTTGCGCGCAGTCCCGGTGCTGGTATGGATGGTATTGATTGCGCTGGCGCTGCGGGTGGCTGTAATTCCGTTCGACACCATTGAAAACCTGATGGATGCCGATCACATCCACGCCTGGGAGCAGGGAAATGTGGCGCGGGCTTTGGTGGCCGGCGATGGCTTTGGCAGCCCATTCTGGTCCAACCAGCCGTCGGCGATCATGCCGCCTGTGTATCCCCTGATTGTGGCTGGAATTTTCCTTGTCTTCGGCGTTCACACCGCGCAATCCATCTTTGCCGTGCATGCGTTCGATTGCCTCATCAACTCGCTGGCCTGCATTCCCATTGTTCTGGTTGCCGGGCGCAGCTTTGGCGAGCGGGCGGGCAAGTGGGCCGGCTGGGTATGGGTGTTCTTTCCGTACGGAATCTACTTTGCGGCGGCCTGGGCCTGGTCGACGCATCTGCTGCTGCTGAGCCTTCTTTGGCTGATCTATCTGGCGCAGGATATGGAGCGCTCTCCCCGGCTGGGATTGTGGGCCGGCTTTGGCCTGCTGGCTGGGTTTGCCGGACTTACCGAGCCATCGGTCCTGGTGGTTGTGCCATTTCTTATGGTGCTGGCCGCGTGGAGGCTTGCCGGTGCGGGGCAGCGCTGGCTGGCGCCCGGCGTGGCTGCTGGATTGATGCTTGCCGCTACAATCTCGCCCTGGCTGATTCGCGACGCGCTGGTCTTTCATCGCTTTATTCCAATGCGCGACAGCATGGGCCTGGAACTGTGGATGGGAAACAATGGCAGCAACGTTCGCTGGACGAGCGACGACAAGCATCCGCTGCACGATGCCGGCGAACTGGCTGCATACGATGCCGGTGAGCTGGCCTACATGGATCACAAGGCGCAACAGGCCCGGACCTATATCGGCGATCATCCCGGCTGGTATGCGTGGATGTGCGTCCGGCGCTCACTTTATTTGTGGTACGGATATTGGAGCTTCGACAAGAGCTATCTGGCCATGGAGCCGTTCGACCCGGAGAACGTTCCGTTTGCCACTGGGCTGACGGTGCTGGGGATCATCGGTTTGTACCTTGCGTGGCGGCGCAAGCCTCATGAGGCTATTCGTTACGGCGGGGTGCTGGTTTTGTTTCCCGTGGTGTACTACTTTACTCATCCGGAGCCATACCATATGCGGCCCCTTGATCCGCTGCTGGTGATTCTTGGCTGCTACGCGGTTCTGATTTGGCGAAGGAAGGGTGGGGAAAGCGCGGACCCGGCTTCGGGTTCGGATACGCAGCATCTAATAGCGTAGCGTGTCAACGAAGGTATAGCACTCCATGGGCGTCTCGGGTTCAAGCGCGCGCTCTTCGCCAATCCATTGGTGATCGCGCGGAGTGGGAGAGCCTGAGTGCACCCGCCGCAAAGGAAACAAGCCGGCAAGGGCCAGCACCAGGATAGCGGGCTCAATGGGCTGGCGAAAGCCAATGACGGAATGCGAAAGGTAATAGGCAATCGGAAAGATGCCGACGAGCACCAGGTAAGGCAGTCCGGCCGAGGAGTTCAGGCGCAAGAATCGGCGAACGCCCCGCAGCATGAGAAGCGTGATGGAGACTAAGAAGACGAGGCCTGAGAAATTCACCGATCCGCGTTGCATGTAATCCCGGGAGAAACTCCAGAAGCCGGTCCAGAAATAGAGGACGCGCCGGGCCGCGATTCCTGCAAAGGAAAGCGGGTGCCGACGAACCCATTCAGCGGCGAGCGTATGCTTCTGAGCCAGATAGGCCGGTTCGCCCATGCGGAGGAAAGCCTCCATTTGAACCGGGTTTGAAGCGGGATTGGCCGAGGCAGGGTTGGGGCTGGAGCTATCGCCGAAGTTGCCGGCGTAAAAGCCCAGCCAGTAATTGTCCTGGACCGGGGAGAGAGCGCCGAGGTCGAGGTAATTGCGGATGGTCCATGGAGCGATGACGGCGCCGGCGGCAACCAGAGTGAGCGCTCCGTTGAGCACCCAGAGGCTGCCGTAGCGACGCATCTTCCACAGTGCTAAGGCAATGAGAAACGGCAGCACGGAGAGCACTGAGGGGTTGGAGAGCGCTGTTAGGCCGTAGAGCAGGCCCCAGGCCATCCAGGCGGCGGGGTTTGGTGCGCTGTGAATTCGCTGTGCTATGCAAAAGCAGGTGGTGAACAGCAGCGCGGTCAACGCATAATCTCCAACGTGGGCGGCGGAAAAATAGATCGAGAGCGGATAAAATGCCCAAACACAGGCTGCGACTCTTGCTCCCCGCATACCCAGGGAGTGCTTGGCGCTGAAGTAGACGGGGATGCAAGTGAGTGCCGAAAGCAGGCTATTGATGGAGAGAATGACGAATGCCGATGCGGGCGAGTAGACGCCGAACAGCCTGAATACGCCCGCAAGCAGGAAGGTATAGAGCGGCGGCACCATGGCAGTGTGGCCGCTCCAGGGAGAGAATGGCGAGGAAAACCCGTGGCCGCCGGCAAGGGAGCGGGCCACCCAGCCGACTTCGCCGCCAAACTGTTCAAAGCTCCAGTTCGAATCGGGAATCCTCCGGCAGAGGAAGAGCACAACCGCCAGCCGGACGGCGAACGCCATTAGACACACGTAGGGTACCAGCCAGCGCGAGGCTTCCAGTTGTTGCGGTTGCGCGATTGGAACAGTTCGAGTGGCCACGTTTCCCGTCTCAACGAGGAGAGAACTACGGATAGTCTCGATTGAATCACAAAAGGGGGTGGGTTGGGGGAAGTAACGTTTCGACTAACACTAAAGTAATAATTCTTCGGTCGCTTTTTGGGAAAGGTGCGGCGGAATTGGGACAGATGCGCGGCTGGAGGGTTGAAGCGCGTCCAAATAAGTCTGGGATGAGTTCAGCCTTTACATATCGTGGGTTAGGTGGCGGAGCCGCTTTTGCTTACCTGCGGGGCCGGGTAAGCCCATGAATCTATGGCAGGACGAGGGGAGATCGCAGAACGACAAGCTAGAGGGTACAATGATGGGAACGGAGGCTTGCATGAAAACCGCGCAGAATAGGGTGATAGTGGACCTGGGGACTTTTGGGGGGGCCGTTGAGGAACGGGTCAACTCTGGTTCGTATGCCTCGACCGATGAGGTGGTTCAAGCCGGATTATCGGCCCTTGCGCGCGAGGAAGCTAGCTTGAACGAGTGGCTGACGCGGCAGGCGGAAGATTCGTTGGCCGATCCAAGGCCGAGCGTACCGGCGGCTCAGGTTTTCCGGGAGCTGAGGGCCAAGTACGGACGGCCTGTGGTTGACCCAGCATCTTGAAAAGGTACGAGGTTCACTTCCTAGCGGAAGCCATCGCTGACCTGGATGCGCTTTTTTGCTATATCGCAGACGAGTCGAGCTATGAGATTGCGGATGGCTACCTGGTCCGGATAGAGCGGCTCTGCCGCCCTCTGGAGTCCTTCCCACAGCGGGGGACAGCGGTTGCCGGAGCTGTCCCCAGACTGCGCACAATGGGTTTTGAACGCCGGGCGACGATTCTGTTTCGCATTGGTGCGGACAAGGTAGACATCCTGCGCGTCTACTACGGCGGACAGGACTTGGCGCCAGTGTTGAAGAGGCTGCTGGGGAATTAGAGATTCAGTGTGACGGTTTCGGAAAAATCGTCGGCAAATCCTGCGTGCACATTGGCCATCAGCCCGGCAAAGTCGCGGGCCGCCTCGGCTTCGGAGATGTGGATGGTCGCCATGGATTGATGATAGCGCGAATGGGAGCAAAAAAGCTTTGAAGGTTGGTTCTGGTCTTTCTGTTACTCAGAAAGCAGCCCCCAGCGACTAGTTGCAGTTAGCGCTGGAGGCTGCATACGTTACCGGTTCTTAGCCACTTCCTCAACCGTCACCGGGTCAAGGAAAGGCATGGCGGCGCGGAGTTCCTTGCCTACAATTTCCACGGGGTGCTTGGCTTCGGCTTCGCGGAATGCCAGA
>CAYWMR010000009.1:0-27281 GCA_964458965.1 uncultured Occallatibacter sp.
GCGGCTTGGTCCTTCAGTCAACGGGATGCTTTGACGCTTGCCTTCGATGGTCATTGTGCTCACTTCGTTCGCTAGTTGTCAGTTGTCAGAGACAGGTTACTTTGCTTTCAGCCAATTCGCTTCGTCGTGTTTCGATTCAAACTTGTCGAGTGCTGCTTCGTGACGCAGCGTCAGGCCAATGTCGTCGAGGCCTTCGATGAGGCAGAACTTGCGGAAGGGATCTACCTCGAAGGTTGCGTGAAAGCCTTGAGCGTCAGAGACAGTCTGGGCTTCCAGGGAGACGGTTAGTTGATAATTCGGAATGGTCTTCGCGTTGTGAAGCAGTTGTGCGACCTGCTCTTCGCTGAGGCGGACGAGCACGATTCCGTTCTTGCCGGCGTTGGAGAAAAAGATGTCGGCGAACGTCGGAGCGATGACGGCGCGGAATCCGTAGTCGCTTAGCGCCCACGCGGCGTGTTCGCGGCTGGAGCCACAAGCGAAGTTCTTGCCGGCAATTAGTATTTGAGCACCCTTATAACGCGGGTCGTTCAACTCGAACGCCGGGTTGGGATCTCCGGATGCGGTGCGGCGCCAGTCGAAGAACAAAAACTCGCCGTAGCCGGTGCGCTCAATGCGCTTGAGGAATTGCTTTGGAATGATCTGGTCGGTATCGACGTTGGTGCGGTCGAGTGGCGCGGCCAGTGCGGTGAGTGTGCGAAACGGTTCCATCAGGCTGTTACCTCTTCATGAACGTGCCAGTTGCGGATGTCGACGAAGTGGCCTGCAATGGCAGCTGCAGCGGCCATTTCGGGGCTGACCAAATGAGTACGGCCACCGCGTCCCTGGCGGCCTTCGAAGTTGCGGTTACTGGTCGAGGCACAACGCTCGCCGGGCGAAAGTATGTCGGGATTCATGCCCAGGCACATGGAACAGCCGGGTTCGCGCCAGTCGAAGCCCGCCTCGCGAAAGATCTTGTCGAGGCCTTCGGCTTCAGCGGCGGCCTTGACGGCTTGCGAGCCGGGGACAACCATCGCACCGACATGACTCGAAACTTTGTAACCGGCGGCGATGCGGGCGGCGGCGCGCAGATCTTCCAGGCGGCCGTTGGTGCAGGAGCCAATGAATACGCGGTCGATCGTGACTTCTTCGAGCGGCGTGCCTGCTTTCAGGTCCATGTATTCGAGTGCGCGCTCGAACGACTTGCGGTCGAGTGCGTTGACGGTTGCCGCGGGGTCGGGAACGGACGCGGTGACTGGCGCAACCATGCCGGGACTGGTGCCCCAACTGACATACGGGACCAGCGTCGCCGCGTCGATGACTAACTCGCGATCGAAAGTTGCGCCGGGGTCGGTGGGGAGTTTGCTCCACTCGGCTACAGCTTCATCCCATGCAGCGCCAGATGGAGAGAAGCGGCGTCCCTTGAGATAAGCGAAGGTTTTTTCATCGGGAGCGATCATGCCGGCGCGCGCGCCCGCTTCGATGCTCATGTTGCATACGGTCATGCGGCCTTCGATCGAAAGGGCACGAATGGCGGAGCCGGCGTACTCAATCACACATCCGGTCGCGCCGTCGGTGCCGATCTGCCCAATGATGGCGAGGATGATGTCCTTGGCCGTGACGCCGCGCGGCAACTCGCCCTCGACAGCGATGCGAAAGGTCTTTGGCTTGGCTTGCGGCAGCGTCTGCGTGGCCAGCACGTGCTCCACTTCACTGGTCCCGATGCCGAATGCGAGTGCCCCGAATGCGCCGTGCGTGCTGGTGTGCGAGTCGCCGCAAACAATAGTCATGCCTGGCTTGGTGATGCCGAGTTCAGGGCCTATGACATGCACGATGCCTTGTTCGCGCGAGTTCACGTCGTATAGCTCGACGCCGAAGTCCGCGCAGTTTTTACGCAGCGTGGCAATCTGCGTGGCGGCGATCTGATCGAGGATGTTGAGGCGGCCTTCGATGGTGGTCGGCACATTGTGATCGACGGTGGCAATGGATCGATCTGGCCGGCGAACTTTTCGGCCGGCGAGGCGAAGGCCCTCAAATGCTTGCGGGGAAGTGACCTCGTGGAGCAATTGCAGATCGATATAGAGGATCGTCGGCTCGCCCGCCGGTTCGACGACAACGTGCTGCTGCCAGACTTTTTCGAATAGTGTTTTTGGTTCGAAACTCATGATGCTCCTAAGTGCAGTGGACAGTGGTTAGTGATCAGTGAACGGTAACTATGCGTTGACGAGCATGGTCTTTACCGTTTCGCGGACCTTTGCTCCCATCTCTGTGGTCGAAAGCACGGTGAATCCTTGCGGGTTGGTGCGCGCCAGGTCGGGAGTGCGGAAGCCCTGTTCAAGGACCCTGCGGACACTGGCTTCAATAGCCGCGGCCTCGGCTTCAAGGCCGCCGGAGTGGCGCAGAATCAATGCGCCGGTGAGGATAGCGCCGAGCGGATTGGCCAGGCCCTTACCGGCAATGTCGGGCGCCGAGCCGTGAACCGGTTCGTACAGATTTACCTTGCCGCCGATGGTGGCACTGGGTAACATGCCGAGCGATCCAGTGATGACGGCGGACTCGTCGGAGAGTATGTCGCCGAAGAGATTCTCTGTGAGCACCACGTCATAACTTCGCGGCTGGTTCATCAGGTGCATTGACATGGCGTCAACGTATTGATGCTCGAGCGCGACGCCGGGAAATTCGGCGGCGACTTCAGTTACGGCTGCACGCCAAAGTTGCGAAACCTCAAGAACGTTGGCCTTGTCGACGCTGGTAACTTTGTTGCGGCGCCTGGTGGCTAACTGGAACGCGATGCGGGCTACACGGACGACCTCGGCCTTGGTGTAACGCATGGTGTTCCACGCTTCGCCGGTGCTTCGATTCCACTCGCGGGGCTGTCCGAAGTAAAGGCCTCCGAGTAACTCGCGGACGAAAAGAATATCCGCTCCATCGATGATCTCCGGGCGCAGGGGGCTGTTGACGGCGAGTTCCTTGAAAGCGAATGCGGGACGGAGATTGGCGAAGCCGCCCAGCGCTGCACGAATCTGCAGCAGGCCGGCTTCAGGCCGCTTGTCCGGGGCGAGCGAGTTGAACTCGTTGCCCCCAACCGCGCCCAGTAAAACAGCTTCGGAGGCGAGCGCGGCTTCGAGTGTTTCTGCAGGCAAGGGGGTTCCATCCTGAACAATGGCCACTCCGCCGATGCGCCGGGCCTCGAACTCAAATGTGTGACCGCCCAGGGACGCCACTTCGCGCAGCACCGCGACTGCTTCGTTGGTGACTTCGGGGCCGATGCCGTCGCCGGCAGTTACCAGAATCTTCAGCTTCATGCTTTCCCTTTTCTTTGAAAAATCAGTTTGTCCAGGTAACTCATGGCGAACAGCAACACAATCCAGATAATAAGCAAGTCCAGAACAAACTCAACCACTAACGGCCAATAAGTCTTGATTGTGACTGCCGGAAGAAACATGCGGCTCGCAAGATGGCCAGGCGCACACACCAAGTCTCGAAACCATTCAGCCTTTGTGTCATTTACCATGAGGCCAAATAGCAGGAGAAACGCAGACGCAAAGCCGGAAATTGCTGTGTGTAATAGAACGCGTAGCCTCATCTTCTCCAATCCTGGCATCTGCCTGAACAGGTGCGGTTCCAGTTTGTAGCGGTCAAGGTCAGTCTAACTCCGACACCGGCTCGCGGCGCTTCTCGCGAATCTGCTCGGGAAGCAGGCCCACCAGATCCTGATCGTAGATGTTCTTCTTGCGATCGGCCAGCGCGACGAAACGATAGTAAGTCTGCTGCAGTTCTTCGCGGGTCAGCGTAAAGCCAAGCTGCTCCAACCTATGTCTCAGAGCGGCGCGGCCGGAATGCTTGCCCAGGACCAGGTGGGTTTTGGCAACTCCAACCAGGTTTGGCGTCATGATCTCGTAGCAGAGCGGGTTGGCCAGCATGCCATGCTGATGAATGCCGGATTCGTGAGCAAAGGCGTTGTCGCCCACGATAGCCTTGTTGGGGGATGGCCGGAAGGTGATGATCTGGCCGAGGACCTGGCTCGTCGGATAAAGATTCTCAAGCTTGATGCTGGTGGAGACGCCATATCGATCACCGCGCACATAAAGGGCGGCGGCGATCTCTTCCAGAGCGGCGTTGCCGGCGCGTTCGCCAATGCCGTTGATGGTGCACTCCACCTGGCGCGCGCCGTTGGAGATTGCGGCCAGGGAGTTGGCCACCGCCAGGCCGAGGTCGTCGTGGCAGTGCGAGCTCAGGACGATTCCTTCCGCGTCGATGGCCGGGACGCGTTCGCGGACTTCGGCGAACATGCGGCCGTATTCCTCGGGCGTGGAATAGCCTACAGTGTCTGGCATGTTGATGGTGGTTGCGCCGGCCTCGACGGCTACGCGAACCATTTCGACCAGGAAGTCGCGATCGGAGCGGGTGGCGTCTTCGGGCGAGAACTCGATATCGTCGACGAAGGTTCGCGCCAGGTGTATGGATTCCGCCGTCTGATCCAGGGCTTGCTGGCGGCTGATTTTGAGCTTGTATTCCAGATGCAGATCGCTCGAAGCCAGAAAGATATGGATGCGGGCGCGGTCGGCAAAGTGAATGGCGCGCGCCGCCATTTCGATGTCTTCGGTCTTGGCGCGAGCCAGCGATGCAATGCGCGGCTTGCGAATGGCCTGGGTAATGGTGGCAATGGCCGCGAAGTCGCCCTCTGAAGCCATGGCGAAACCGGCCTCGATGATATCCACTCCCAGGTCTTCCAGGGCATGCGCCATGGTGAGCTTTTCCTGGGTGGTCATGCTGCAACCGGGCGACTGCTCGCCGTCGCGCAGTGTGGTGTCAAAGAAGAACACGTGATTGGGGTGATCTGAAGTCATTTGCCAGCCTGCCGGAGTATCGATCTAAAGTCAACTCTGCAAGTGTCTCGTATCGGGGCTGTATAAGGCAAAGTTATTCTTTTTGGGTGGGCGATTAGAAATGCTTATAATCGAGTTGTCAGTTGTAAGTTTTCAGTTGTCAGTTGTCCGGAATCAACGGGTTTCGAGATTTTTCTGTTCAGAGCTAGGGGTCGCCGAATACTGGCGGCGAGCCGCCGATCGGCTGACAACTTACAACTGAAAACTTACAACTGTTCACTGACATGGAACTGAATCAACTAGAAACGTTTTTGGCGGTGGCCGAGGAGCGAAGCTTCTCAAAGGCTGCCGTGCGCCTGCATCGAACTCAGCCAGCCGTGAGCCAGGTGATCCGCAAGCTGGAGGCGTCGATTGGCGAGACGCTGTTTGACCGGGCGGCGCGCGATGGGTCGCTGACGGCGGCCGGAGTGCTGTTGCGCGATTATGCGCTGCGGCTGCTGGCGCTTCGCCGCGAGGCGTCGAGCGCACTGGATGAACTGAAGAGCCTGGAGCGCGGACGCCTGCAACTGGCGGCCAACGAATACACCTGCATGTATCTGCTGCCGGCGATCGACCAGTTCCGCAAGGAGTTTCCGCATATCAGCGTCGCGGTTCACAGGATGCTGGCCTCGCGCATCCCCGAGGAGCTGGCGCTGCGCACGTTTGAGATCGGAGTGATCTCGTTCCGGCCCGATCCGGCGCAGTTCCGCACCATCGCGGTCTATGGAGACAGCCTGGCCTTCATCGTGAGCCCCAACCATCCACTTGCCGGTTCTGAGCGGGTTTCGATCAATGACCTGGGTGAAGAGCTTTTTGTGGCGCACAATGTGACGTCGCCTTTGCGGCGCAAGGTGATTGAAGCGTTCCAGCGCTACCGCACGCCGCTGAATATGGGCATCGAGCTGCCGACAATCGAAGCGATCAAGCGGTTTGTGGCCATGGGCAACGGGGTGGCGCTGGTTCCGCACCTGAGTGTGGCGCGCGAACTGGAGACCGGCGACCTGGTGCGGGTATCGGTAGATGAGTTGGAGATGCGGCGCGTGCTGAGGCTGGTACATCGGCGCCACGCCACGCTTTCCTATGCCGCAAGGGCATTTCTGGGCACGGTGAAGACCATGGCCAAGGCACAGGGACCGCCGTTCTACTACCATGTGGAACGGCCGGGGTGACGGCAAGGGACTATGCGCTGATGCAGATCGATCCCTTCTACACGGGGCTGTCGTCAAACGCGAATGGAATCAGGTCATTTTTTAGCGGAAGCCGGTATTTGTCTGGGTCCTGATGGTGATAGGGCCGGGTGGGAAGATTGATGAAATAGGCATCGTTGTTGCCGATGTTTTTCAGGGCATGGTAAACGCCCCTTGGAATGATCAGCAGCCCGCGCTTGTGGTCGCTCATTACAAATACGTTCAACATCTTGAACGTGGGAGATTCAGGCCGATTGTCAAAGAGCGCAATGCGAAAAACGCCTGACATGACAAATAGCCGATCATCCTGCAATTTGTGCATCACCCATCCTTTGACCTGCCGGGGGCGAATGCCGGCCATGTATACGAAGGCAAGAGGGTCTGAGTGGAGGCCCCATGCCGGATTGTAGATCTCCTGCAACTCCCCGCGCTCGTCTTCCTGGATTGGGCGCTGGTCGATGACGACGCCGGAGATCCTTTGCTTGATCGATTTGCCCTCTGGTGTAACTGTTTGCAAGTCTTTACGCCCAACCGTGCTGGTGGGCGGCTTTTTAGACATCCGCGGCTCGTTCATCGCGTTCTCCTTGTTTGCTTTTTCCAAAGTGGGTCAGAGTGCATGGAAATCCATATTCGAGGAGGCACAATCAAGGGCATCGGCATCGGCTTCAGGTTTTGCTTGCATGATAATTCGCAGGATCAGATTTGGCGTTGAACGATGAGAGGCCTCGAACCGACCAAGCGCGTTGGTCATAGCGTCGGCGCTTCCATTTGAAATAGGTGGAGAGGGGCCAGCGGTCCATTCCGTACAAATCTACCACTCGCCAGCGAACAGCAGCGAGGAACACGCTCAACGTGGCGCCGATGTCCGGGCTCTCTTTGCGTTCAATCGCTTCGACTGCCATCTGAGTCAGAAGGGACGTGTGGAGATCGCTGGGGCAGCGCTGCATTCTTTCAAGGTAGTCCGGCTGTGGAGAGGGGCTGGATCTTGCGTAGACACGCCAAAAGGGCGACGGAAATTTAATGACACTCAGCTGGCCTGTACCCGCAAAGCGAAAGCCGGCCAGATGCACACGCCTCTGGAAAACGAAGTCCACGCCACCTGGCAAGATGCCTGGCAGCGGCCAGAACCCGCACTCCTCTCTAATTGTGCGCCGGTGCAACCATGTTGACGGGGGTGTCCAGCGTTGTGCCAGGGACCGCCTGCTATTCGGCGCGCCTAAGCCTTCAGGGGGACGATCGGGCCCCAGTATTACCGCTACCGCATGGACGAAATCGGCATTGGCCTGCTCGATTTTGGCGACGAGGGTCTCGAGGTGCCACGGAAACCACAGATCGTCGTGGCCGAGATAGGCGATGTATTCTCCGCGTGCGCGCTTCAGGCCTTCGTTGTTGGGGCCGCTTTGAGTGCCAAACCGCTGGGGGAGATTGGTCCAGTTGAATCGCGAATCCTGGAATCCAGCAACCACTTGCTCGCTGTCGTCGGTACAGCAGTCTCCGACCACCCAAACCTCAAAATCAGTGAAGGTCTGATCGCGGACGGAGGCAAGGGCGCACTTGAGTGTGTGGCTGCAATTGTAGGTTGCGATGACTACGGTAACTTTTGGCATGGTCTTAGCCCAATTGAGAATGCAAGGACTTGAAATGTATCGCCGTTTCGGGCAGGGGGTTCACAAGGGCTGCGACAGCCTCAGAAACTGCGGGACTCATTTGCATGGTACACCCTTGCACTTTTACACATCCCGGCGAATTGCTTGAAAACTGAACAAGCAATACTATGCACAAATTCCTTTCCACGGTTGAGGTTGGCGGGTGTAGAAGAATTCCGAGCGATACAGGACGGCAGAACGGAGCGAATTTGGCGCCTAATTCAAGCGGTTGTGGTGGGAAGGCACCCCTTTTGCCCGACGCGCGTCTATAGCAGCAGAACTTTTTTTGTGAGATGGCTTTGACAGTGGTTCACGCAATGGCCGGAGCGGGGACAATCCGGCACGGACCCCCCCTGGCCAGTTACAATGCTGAGAGCGGGGCCCGGACAAGAACCGGCGCGCCGGAATTGACAAGCTCGTTGCCAGCCGGACGGTTGCGCAGTGGTGAGGTTCAGGACCGAATGAAGAAGATCGCCTTAATTGCTATCCTGCTGGTTGCAACCGCGGCAGCAGGCCGGGCTCAGGAGAGCCGCCAGGACATAAGTATCAGTGGAATCGGGCTCATTGAGCCGTTCAGAGCATCGCAGACCGACGTTCAGGTCAGCGCGAACTATGCCCTGGGCGCGCTTGCCAGCTACCGCTTCATGTTGACGCCCTCAAGCGCGCTGGAAGCCAACTATGGCATTACCTACCAGAACAAAATCCACTACGTGATCAACAACACCAACCATTACGTGGTGAACACACGCACCCAGGAAATGTCGGGCGCATATGTTCGCTCCTTCACCTACAAGAAATACAATCCGTTTGTTGAAGCCGGGCCGGCCGGATTCATCTTTCTGCCTATTCGTAACATCGGCACCACCTTGCTGGACGCCAAGCAGGAGACGCAGGTTGGCCTCCTTTACGGAGCCGGCTTTGCTTACGAAGTCAGCCCCAGCTTCGATATTCGCGCGGAATACCGCAGTTACGTCACCAAGGTGCCGACCTTCGACGACTCGCAGTTAACTACAAACAAGTGGTACAACGTTTTCGTTCCTACGGTCGGCGTGGCATACCATTTCTAGGGAACAGGGAACAGGGACCAGGGACCAGGGAACAGGGAACAGGGAACAGGGAGCAGGGACCAGGGAATGCTCCTACCCGCCTGCGCCGGCACGCTTATTCTCAGTGGCTTTTTTGAATCGAAGATTCTGCCGAGCGGTCGCGCGTTCAGCGAACAGTGAATAGTGAACAGTGGACAGGGAACGCTGAACGCTTTCTTTGTCATCTTCGCCGAAACGGTTTGGTCAGGGTGCTTCTGGAATTGGCGCACCGCTGAAAGCGCAGCTATCCTTCCACGGGAACTGTTCGAAAACGGACATGCAGCGCACAGGCGGACAGAAAATGAAGAAACTGGAAAGATCCTTATTGCTGATAAGTTATTGTTAGGATTATACTTACCTCAAGAACTTGGTTTGGAACTCCGTGTGCAACGGAGAGTATAATACTCTCATTCCCCAAGAGCAAAGTTTCTATTGGAGACGGTCATGGCCGTTCTGCTTCAGGATGTTCGCTTTGCGTTTCGGCAACTGTGTAGGAATCCCGGATTCACGTTTACAGCGACGGCGATGCTGGCGGTCGCCATTTGCGCCAACGGTACCGTCTTCAGTTGGATTGACGGCACGATGCTGCATCCGATTCCGGGTGCGCGGGACCAGGGCGCCTTGGTGAGCGTGATGCGGGGACCGTGGAGCATCTCGCCGTCTCCGCCGTTCTCCTATCTCGATTACCGCGATCTACGGGATCAGAATCGCAGCTTTTCCGGAATCCTTGGATATCACCACGACTGGCTCACGCTGACGGGAGGGCCGAAGCCGGAGCGAATCTATGTGGCAAATGTAACCGCGAATTACTTCGACGTCCTGGGAGTGAGGCCCTTGTACGGACGCTTCTTCCGGCCGGAAGAAGAGACGCAGGGACGGGATGTTCCTTACGTCGTTCTGAGCTTCTCGTTCTGGAAGACGCACTATGGCGGCGACCCTGGAATTGTGGGCAAGTCGCTTGAGATCGCCCGCCACCAAGTGACGGTGATCGGCGTGGCGCCGGAGGGGTTTATCGGCGCGATGCCCGGGCTGCGGCAGGATGCGTGGGTGACGCTCGATCCTTTGGGGACGGGCGGATGGCGGATCACGCATCGCGGCGCGTACTGGCTGAACGTGATGGGAAGATTGCAGCCGGGAGTGAGCAGGGCGAATGCCACGCAGGATCTCGAGACAATCATGCGGCGCATTGTGATCGCTTATCCCAACGATCATCTGGGCGTGAACACCATCACTCTCGACCCGATGTGGCGCTCACCGTTTGGCGCCAACGGCTACATGGCTGCTTCGCTGCCCATTTTGCTGGCCATCGCCGGCGTGGTGCTTTTGCTGACCTGCGCCAACGTGGCCACGCTTACGCTGGTGCGGTTTGTGTCGCGGCGGCGCGAGATTGCCATCCGCCAGTCGCTGGGCGCGGGGCGGTTGCAAGTAATGCGGCAGATGGCGCTGGAAGGGGTGGTTCTTTCCACCTGCGCTGGAGCGGTAGCGCTGCTGCTAACCACGTGGACTGCGAAGTCGTTCGCGCTATTCATTCCACCGAGCGCGAATCCGATCGCAGTAAACGGGATGGTCGATCCCGGAGTCGTCATCGGAATCGTGGTTCTGGCGGTCGTAGCCAGCGTATTCTGCGGCGCGTTTCCAGCATGGCGGGCTTCTCAGGTGCCCGCCGTCGAGGCGCTGAAAGAAGAATCGGCAAACATCTCCGGCGGTTCACACAACCGGCGTCTGCTCAGCGCCCTGGTGGTGGCGCAGATCGCGCTGTCGCTGTCGCTGCTGGTGAGCTCCGGGCTGTTTCTGCGCACGCTGAGGAACATGGCTCATGCGGACCCGGGATTCGAGCAGGATCATGTGCTGACCGCGTCGGTGGGATTGAATATTGTGGGCTACCCCGAAGACCAGGGGCGGGTGATCCGCGACCGAATTCTCAATCGCGTATCGGCATTGCCGGCAGTGACGGTTGCCTCCCTCACCGACTGGATTCCGCTGAGCCTGAGCCGGAAGACGGTGGATGCGTATCCAGAAGGGTATGCGCCACGCCCACACGAATCGCTGGAGGCGGGAAGGGCGGACGTATCGCCGCGGTATTTTGAGACCCTGGGCATTCCCATCGTGGAAGGGCGCGATTTCACCGTAAATGACAACGACAAGGTGCCGCGAGTCCTGATCATCGACCAGACGGCCGCAAAGCGCTACTGGCCCGGACAGGATCCGCTGGGAAAAAAACTCGACATATGGGACGGCCTGTTCACTGTGGTGGGTGTAGTGAAGAATTCGAAGCACCTGATGATCAACGAGCGGGCCGAGCCCATGATCTACATGAGCTATTACCAGGACCCTGACTGGGAGTTCATTGTGCAAGTGAAGACGCGGGGCAATCCGGCGGACATGGCTCCGGCGGTGGAGCGGGCGATCAACGAGATCGACGGACAGCTCCCGGTGTTCGATGTGCGCACTATGCGGGAGACCACCGCAATGGCGAGCAGCTTTGTTGTCATTGAAAGCACATTCGCGGGGATTTTCGCGGTGATTGCGCTATTGCTGGCGGCGACGGGGATCTACGGAGTTGTGGCGTACCGCACCCGGTTGCGCACCCACGAGATCGGGATCCGCGTAGCCCTTGGCGCTTCGCGCGCCGACGTGCTGCGGCTGGTGCTGGGGCAGGGCCTTTGGCTGACGGTAATCGGGCTGACGCTAGGGCTCGTCGCGTCGTTTGGACTGACGCGCTTCATCTCCAGCTTGCTTTACGGGGTGAACGCCAACGATCCATTGACGGTGTTCGCCGTGGTCGTTGTGCTGGGAGCGATGTCTCTGGTTGCCTGCTACCTTCCGGCGCATCGAGCCGTGCGCGCCGATCCGGTGGCCTCCATACGCGAGCTGTAGGAAGCAATCTTGTTTGACGGCGGTGCCGCATCAAGTGCTCTTGGCTTCCTTGTAGCTCCCTAGTTCCTTGACCATGGCACAGTGGGGCTGGAGCGCCTCGATGGCGCGCAAGCCCTCCTCCGGGGATTGGATCTGGCAATCCACGAAGAAGATGTACTCCCATGGCTTGCCGTGGACCGGGCGCGACTCGATTTTGGTAAGGTTGGTTCCAATCGACGAGAGCTCGGTGAGGGCCGCAACCAGGGAGCCGGGGCGATTCTCGACGGAGAACGACACACTGATCTTGTTGGCGAGCGGATCGGTAACAGCGTCCGTGGTGCGGCGGACGAGAAAAAAGCGGGTAAAGTTCTCCGGGTTATCCTCAATGCCGGCCTGCAGAATCTGCGCGCCATAGTAGTGGGCGGCGGCCTCGCTGGCAATTGCCGCGGCGTGGCGATCGCGCAACTCCACCAGTTGCTTCACGCTGCCCGCGGTGTCGTAGAAGGCGAACGATTCCATGCGGGGGTGCTGGGCCAGAAATCGCCTGCACTGCGCCAGCGCGACGGGATGCGAGAAGACGCGGTCGATTTGCGCAGTCTGAGTTCCGGAGATGGCGATGAGATTGTGGCGGATGCGCAACAGGGTCTCGCGCGTCACCTTCACATCGTGCGTGAGCAGCAGATCGAAGTGCTCAGCTACCGAGCCTGCAAGGCTGTTTTCGATGGGAATGACAGCGGCTTCGACGGTGCCGTTGGAGAGGGCCGTAAAAGCATCCGCCGAGAGCGAAAAAGGAACGATCACCGCGTCTGCCACTAGTTTCATGGCGGCTTCGTGGCTGAACGAGCCGGGTTCTCCCTGAATGGCTATCTTCATTCCTGTGCCTGGTTCTCCTGGATTTGCGCCGGGTGCGGCGGTTAGGGAGATGCTTTGCTTAGGTTGCTTTCTCGCACCATACCACAGCTCGAGGGAAGATTTATCTTCTGGAACTGAGGAAGGCATGAAAATTAACTCCGCATCCAAACGTCGGCGGCCACAAAGACCAGAAAGACCATGGCGATTACGCCGTTCATGGTGAAAAAAGCGGCATTCAGGCGGCGCAGATCGCCGGGTGAAACCAGGGAATGCTCATAGCCCAGCAGAATGCCAACCGCGGCAATGCCGGACCATCCGGCGGCGCGGAAGTGAAACAGAAGTGCAAACCACATGAGAAGGGAGAGCATGGCAAGGTGCATGATGCGGGCCGCGCGGAAACTTGCCGGAATGCCGATGGCCTGGGGCAGGCTGAAGAGGCCGGCAGCACGGTCATGCTGGAAGTCCTGGCAGGCGTACAGGACGTCGAAGCCTCCTGCCCACAGGGTGACCGCCGCGGTGAGCACCAGGATACGTGGGTCGAGAGCCCCTCGGACGGCGATCCAGGCTGCCGAAGGCGCCAGTCCCAGCGCCAGTCCCAGCACCAGGTGCGACCAGCGGGTAACGCGCTTGGTGTAGCTGTAGCCGAGCAGCACAACCAGCACTACGGGAGAGAGGTCGAGCGTCAACGAGTTGAGCTGGGCTGCGGAAAGCACAAACACAATTGCGGTTACCACCGTGAAGCCGAGGACAAATTCGCGCGAAAGCAGTCCCACAGGAATGGCGCGGTTCTTGGTGCGGGGGTTGGCGGCGTCGAACTCGGCGTCGGCCCAGCGATTGAAGGCCATCGCGCAGGAGCGGGCGGCGACCATAGCTACGAGAATCCACAGCAAGGTGCGGCCGGCGGGGAGCCCGTGCGCGGCCAGCAGGGCAGCGGTAAGGGCAAACGGGAGCGCAAAGACGGAGTGTTCCCACTTGATCATCTCCAGCGTAGTGCGCGTTTTGGCCCACAAGCCTGCCATGGTTGGCTCCAGAAAACAGTGTACTTGAGGGCGTTGGCTGGAGAGCGGCTATGCTCCGGCTTCGGCCTCTTCAACGGTGACGGTCAAAGTCAGAACCCGGTCAAGCCGGGTGACTTTGAGCATTTGAAGCACCCGCGGACTGACGCCGGCGAGGACCAGCCGAGCGAGTTTGTCCCGGCAATATACTTCATGGCTGATGATCTCGCTCATGCCGGCCGAATCGAGATAGGGAACGCCGGACAGATCGAGGATGGTAAGGAGCGGAAGGTCGAAGTTGCGAAACTGGGCGCGAAGCGGGGCAGCGGTGGTGAGCGTGAGCGGGCCGGTAAGGCGGAGAATCACAGTTCCCGGAGCTTTGCCCGGAAGGCGCTCGATGGTCATTGGTGTGTCAAAGGGCATGGTTGGATAAGTGTACGCAACCAGGGGCCTGTGCCGCTTGAAACAAAAGTTGCAGACGAAACGAACCGGTGTCTGGTGGCGACGGCCCGGCGTCTAAGCCTTGGCTTCGGCTTCCGCAACGGTAGCAACCATGGGAATTACCGCGTCCACCCTGGTCATCTTGAACAATTCCAGCACGCGCGGGCTCACGCCAACGGCAATGAGCCGCTTGCCTTTGCCCTGGCAGCGGACGTAGTGATTGATGACCGCGCCCATGCCGGCCGAATCCATGTAGGGAACGCCGGTGAGGTCGAGAATGGTGAGGGGCGGCGGTTCGCCCGCGCGGAGCTTCGATTGCAAGTCGAATAGATTGCGCAGGGTGACAGGGCCGGTGAGGCGCAGGATGATTGATCCGGGGGCTTTGCCCTCGGTCTGTTCAATGGCGAGAGGATCGTCGATAGCCATGGTGCTAAGTGTAAGGAAGAAATGGAGTGTTTGTGTTACAAATGTGTGAATGTGACGGGCGCGGCCGCACATTGCCGATCAGGTTGAGCCCAAGGTTGGGAAAGGACCGGGAAACAAAATAGCGGCCCCGAAGGGAAACTCCTTCGGGGCCGCTTGTCCTTCTCCGGTTTGCAGGTTTGGGGGTTACGGGTTTGCGGTCTTCTGCGATTCCGATGGCTGATTGGCCACCTGTAGGTTGTTTTTTACGCTGAAGACGCCGGGGACGCCGTTGGCGCGGATGAAGGCCATCTCCTTGTCTCCCTGGTTGAGGACGATGCCGTCAAGCTCGACATGACCGTTCATCACGACGATGCGGATGGGTTTGGCGGGATCGATTGCATACTGGTTGAGGGCCGGAAAACCGTAGACGGCGCGCGCTACCTGCACGCGGATCCGATCGTCCTGGAACGAAACCGGATCGACCTGGATGTCGTCGACCACATCCTTGACGCCTGGGTAGGTGCTTACAAGACCCAGGGCGGAGTCTCTGGCCGGGTAGTTGAGAGCGTGTCCGGCGAGAATCGCGACGCCGTTCTGCACGTCGATGTTGATGGCGTTGAACTCATTTCCGTAGCCAACCTGATCGTACTGCAGCTTCTCAACCAGCTTGTCTTTCAGCTCCTGGTCGGGGACACTGGGGCCGGCGACTTGAATGTCGTTGCGCACCGCTTTGACGCCCTTCGCTTTGTGAATTCGCTTGTCGGCGTCGACCTTGTACTCGTACAGGTCCACGGTTCCGGTGAGCGTGGCAATGCCGTTCGCGTCCACGGTCACCTTCACGTTTTGATACTGTTTCTTGTCGAGCCGGGCGGCTGCGTCGCTCGCTGCCGGGGTAGACTGTTCCACTTGCGATGCCGCGCCTGGAGCCGGTGACACGCCCGCGGCGAAGGAAGCCTGGGGCAGGCTCACAAGGGCTGCTGCGAGTGTGGCCGCAAGCACTGCGGCGCCTGATGTGCGGATGGTCCTTGTCATGTGTGAAAACCTCCTCGTTCCGATACATGATCACTACGGCAGGCCGGGGAGGGACTGCCTGGACTTCCGCATTTCACAGCTGGGAAATGGTGTCCGGTGAATTCCAGCCCGGTGGCTTGCCGTTCGCATTTGTAGACACAGATGCTGACAAAAAGTTACGGGTTTTCTATAATTCGGCGGCGGATAGTGTGTGCAACAAAAAAGGGCCGCGCGCCGGCGGCCCTTTGAGTGGTTCGATTTGAGCAGCTTATTGCTTGACCAGTTCGACGCGGCGATTGAGGGCCCGGCCGTCCTCTGCATCGTTGGAAGCGATGGGCGCGTAGGGGCCGTCGCCATAGGGCTGAAGCTGAGCGGCTGGGACGTCGTACTGTGTGGTAAGCGACAGCACAACAGAGGCGGCCCGGCGTTTGGAGAGGTCGATGTTGGCCGCCAGCAAGCCGACATTGTCGGTGTGCCCCACCACATAGACCTTCAGCTTCGGATCGCCCTTTAGCATGTTGGCAACCTCGGTCAGCGCAGGCTTCGACTCGGGTTTTACTTCGGCCTTGCCGGTATCGAAGAGGATGCCGTTGACGACCACATGCCCGGTGTTGGCAAGGCCACTTGAGAGCGCGGCGGCGTTGGCAACCACATCCTGCGTCAGGTTTGTTTCGGTGACAAAGGTCTCGTGATACGTATTGTCGCTGTCAATTCCCAAGAAAATCCAGAGTTTACCCATGTGCACGGTAAAGTCGCCATAGGAGCCTGAATCATAGTCGAACGTATACCCCGCGGCGTGCAGGGCGGTTGTCATGTTGCGCACCACCTGGGCTTTGCTGGCGGTTTTGGGGTAGATGTAGTCAATGTGGAGAAACTTGCCTTCGATGTGTTTTTTGGGTTGGCCGTCCTTGATTTGGAAGTCGTAGGCGTCGTCATCCATTTGTTTACAATTGGTAAGGACGCTGCCTGGAAACCGGCTGATGAGCGGTGAGTCTTTGCAGCCTTGTGCGTCCTGGGTTTGGGCGGTCCCGGTGAGGGCAGCGCAAGCGACGGCGAAGGCTAAGAGCAGAGAATGGGGAATCTTCACTTTCTTCTCCTGGTTGGGAATGGTTATTGCTCGACAAGTTCAACGCGGCGATTGAGCGCTCGCCCATCCTCAGAATGGTTTGAGGCCACGGGTGCGTATGGGCCTGCACCGAACGATTGAAGCAGAGCGGCTGGGACGCCATACTGCGTGGTTAGCGAGAGCACAACAGATGCCGCGCGTCGCTTGGACAGGTCAATGTTGGCAGCCAAGGCGCCGACGTTGTCGGTATGTCCAACGACATATACCTTGAGCTGGGGATTCCCTTTCAGCAGCTTCGCTACCTCCTCCAGGGCCGGTGCGGATTCAGGCTTGACGTCGGCCTTGCCGGTGTCGAAGAGAATGCCGTTGACCACTACATGGCCGCTGGACGTGAGGCCGCCATTCATGGCTGCCGCAGTGGCTACCACATCCTGAGTCGGTGCAGTTTCGGTAACAAAAAACTCTTCAAACCAGTTGCCCCCGCTTACACCAACATGGATCCAGGTCTTCCCCATGTGTACATTGAATATGCCATAGTCGCCGGAGTCGTAATCGAAGGTGTAGCCCGCGGATTTGAGCGCCGTATTGAGATTGCGGAGCACCTGCGCTTTGCTTGTGGTGGAGGGATAAGCGAAATAAATCTTGAGAACCTTTCCCTCGATCTTTTTGGCGGGCTTACCGGGGCCCATTTGGAAGCTGACGATATCGTCTTCGGCCTGGCTGCAACTGGTAATGTTGCTGCCGGGGAAGCGGCTGATGAGCGGCGAGTCCGTGCAGCCTTTGGCGTCCTTAGCCTGGGCGCCGCAGACGGAGACTGCAGACGAAACTGCAAAGCATAGAAACAAGCATCGGATGGCTTTCAATTGTTCTCCACTTTCAAGGCGATTGGAATTTTGGATCAATGAGGTCTGAATTTCAGGTTCACGTCTTTGTTGGGGTCGCAGTTGGGGCCCTTCCAGCGGTAGTCGACTGCGTTATCCATGTGAGTCGTCTTGCCGTTTGCCGTCGAGTCCATCGATCCCTTTGCGGTCATGTGCGTCATTCCATCGAAGCTCAAATCTACATGGCCTTTCATCTGAATGGCCTTTCCTTCACAGTCAACTGACATGGTGGCGCCGCTCAAAGTGGAACTGAAGTTTTGAATCTTGCAGGTGGGATTCACAAACGATTTTGTCCACGTCTCGTCGTTCAGGCAATAAGGCATGGTGAGCGGTTGACCGCCTGGGTGTGTAGGATCGGCAGTGGTGGCTGTCCATTCGCCGCTGTGCAAAGGGAACTTCTGTTGCGCCGAACTGACGCCAGTTGCCGCCAGCACAATCAGGGCCAGCGAGGCCAATTTGGGGAAGGTCATTTGTACCCATCCTTTTCTTAAATCAGAGCTACAGGCTGAGGGTTGCATGGCTCTGCTGTCAATGAGAAAATTGCGCCCGCTTCGGCAATTGAGAAAGACAGTGAGAACCCTATACGCCGATCACAGCGCAGAGTTCCTTTACCGCTTCGGCGCTCTTTTTGAGTGCGGCATCTTCATCGGGAGTTAGCCCGATTTCGATGATCTGTTCCAGGCCGCCTGAGCCCAGCTTGCACGGGACGCCGATGTAATAGCCATCGATGCCGTACTCGCCGGTGAGGTAAGCGGCGCAGGGAAGAATCTTCTTCTTGTCCTTGAGGATGGCTTCGACCATTTCAGTAACCGCGGCCGATGGGGCGTAGTAAGCGCTGCCGGCTTTGAGGTACTTCACAATCTCCGCTCCGCCGTCTCGGGTGCGCTGAACGATGGCTTCGAGGCGCGCGGGTTCAATGAGCTCAGTGATGGGAATGCCGGCCACCGT
This sequence comes from uncultured Occallatibacter sp., assembly GCA_964458965.1. Classification (GTDB taxonomy): domain Bacteria; phylum Acidobacteriota; class Terriglobia; order Terriglobales; family Acidobacteriaceae; genus Telmatobacter. The sequence continues at coordinate 18,218 of CAYWMR010000009.1, forward strand.
GGAGTAGCGCGGCAGCGGAACCATGGTGTCTCCGTGGCCTCCCAGCACAAATGCGGTCACGTTTTCAACGCTGACCTTCAACTCTTCTGCGATGAAGGTGCGGAAGCGCGCGGAGTCGAGCACGCCGGCCATGCCGATGACGCGCTCGCGATTGAAGCCGGCCTGGCGATACGCTGCCTGCGCCATGGCGTCCAGGGGGTTGGAGACGATGATGAGGATCGACTCGGGCGACTGCGCTACGACTTTGGCGACCACGTCGGACATGATCTTGAAGTTGGTGTGCAGCAGGTCGTCGCGGCTCATGCCCGGCTTGCGCGGAATGCCCGCGGTGATGACCACGATGTCGGAGTCGGCCGTGGCGGCGTAGTCGTTGGATCCGAGGACGCTGACGTCGCGCTTTTCGATGGGCATGGCTTCGAGCAGGTCGAGGGCCTTGCCTTGCGGGATGCCTTCGACTACGTCGATCAGGACTACATCGGCCAGTTCTTTTGAGGCGATCCAGTGTGCGGCGGTTGCGCCTACGTTGCCGGCGCCTACAATGCTGACTTTCTTTCTCATTTCAATAACTCCTGGTTCTTAGTTGTCAGTTGTAAGTTGTCAGTTTTCAGTTGCCGGCTGCGAGAGATGGGCGTTCGATCGCCTTGAGCGACTCCAACATGCCGAAGAGCATCTTTCCGACCTCCCGCGACAATCCGTCCGCCTCATCGAGCAATCTCGGGTCGCCCAACTTGAGCGAACGAGCGATTTCAAGTTGCGTTTGCAACTCAAAATTTGAACCGCGGGCAATGCCCAAGATCTGCCTGAACTCGCCACGGGTTAGCCTTCCTTGTCCTTCAGCAATGTTGTTTGAGATGGAGACAACCGATCGCCTTGCCTGGCTCGTGAGGCCGTAGATTTCCTCGCGAGGGAAATCCCTTGTAAGGCGGTAGATGGACACAGCCAATTGCATAGCACGCTGCCAAACAATTAAATCTCGAAACGAGTTCGCCATCCAGACATCTCTTTCCTATTACTCCACAAACGGTTACTGGTACCTGACAACTTACAACTTAAAACTGAAAACTTACAACTCGCACTACATGTTCCCGATGATGCGTGTGGCAAACTCGCTTGTGCCAACTTTGGTTGCCCCTGCCGTCTGCCGCTCGAAATCATACGTTACGAACTTTTGCTGAATGGTTTTTTCCATTGCAGTCTCGATCAGCTTGGCGGCTTCTTTCCAACCAATAAAGTCGAGCAGCATGACGCCGGAGAGGATCACCGAGCCGGGATTGATCATGTCTTTGTCAGCGTACTTGGGGGCGGTGCCGTGGGTGGCTTCAAAGACCGCGAAGCCATCGCCGATGTTTGCGCCGGGGGCGATGCCGAGGCCGCCTACCTGCGCTGCTGCCGCGTCGGAGATGTAGTCGCCGTTGAGGTTGGTGGTGGCGAGGATGCTGTAGTCGGCCGGGCGGATGATGATCTGCTGGAAGATAGAGTCGGCGATGCGGTCGTTGATAAGAATCTTCTGCTTCCATACGCCGTTGCCGTGCGATGGGCCAATGTCGTGCAGCGTCTTCTCGATTTCTTGATAGACGGAGTCGCGGTAGCTGTCAGAGCCGAATTCGAGTCCTGGCTCAATCAGCGCGGCGTTGTCTTCAACGGTGAGGCCGGGGTGGGCATCGTTGTTCCCGAGAATCCAGCTTTCGCGCTCGGTTACAACCTGGTCGCGAAACTCCTCCACGGCGACCTCGTAACCCCACTCGCGGAATGCGCCCTCGGTGAACTTCTGAATGTTGCCTTTGTGGACCAGCGTTACTGTCTTGCGGCCCAACTCGATTGCTTGGCGGATGGCGTAGCGGACCAACCGTTTGGTCCCGAATATGCTGATGGGCTTGATGCCCACGCCCGAATCGGAGCGGATCTTCTTCTTGCCGCCCTTGAGCAGGTCCTCGTTGATGAACTCAATCAGCCGCGCCGCGTCCGGCGAGCCCTCCTTGAACTCGATGCCCGAATACACGTCCTCGGTATTCTCGCGGAAGATGACGATGTCCACCTGCTCGGGGTGCTTCACGGGGCTGGGCACGCCCTGGTAGTACTTGACCGGGCGCACGCAGGCGTAGAGGTCGAGAAGCTGGCGGAGCGCCACGTTGAGCGAGCGAATGCCGCCGCCTACCGGCGTAGTCAGCGGTCCCTTGATGGAGACTCTGAAGTCGCGTGCCGCGGCGACGGAGTCGTCCGGAAGCCACGTGCCGAACTGGCGAAAGGCCTTTTCTCCGGCAAAAATCTCAAACCACTGGATGGAGCGCTTGTCGCCATAGGCTCGACTCACAGCCGCGTCGAAAACCCGCTGCGAAGCCTTCCAGATGTCTCGGCCAGTGCCGTCGCCTTCAATAAAAGGAATGATGGGAGTGTCGGGCACTTCGAACTGCCCGTTGGCATATTGGATGGGCTGGCCTTCGGTGGGCAGGGCGAGGCCGTTATAGGTGGTTTGCATGGCTTTGGTGTGGTCCCTTTCGTGGATCGAGTCAAGGATGAGGCTAACACCTGCAAATTGGGGGTGGCAATGGCGGGGGGTGCGGTGGTGGGAGACGGCCGGTACGCAACATGTTTCACGGATTGCTGTATTGCTGAGTTGAGCGCCAGTTCGCCAGAGGTTTGTCTTCCATTCCGCGCACCGCTAATTTGTTTATGCGACAATTCCGACAAATGGCTGACGATTTACTGGACCAAGCAATTTCCGTCGATACGCTGAATGTCGAACAGCACTTGGCCGACTGGCGCTGGTTCTGCCCCGAAGCTCATTCGCTGATAGCGCGCAATTTGTTCGGTGATCTGTTTCTGCTTAATGCAGAAGGGAAGGTGCTCTGGCTACAAGTCGGGACCGGGGAGCTTACAGAAATCGCAACTTCCCAGTCTCAATTCCATGAACTGTTAAAACAAGAAGAGAACCGAGGGGAATGGCTCGCGGAAGCTGAGGCCAGGGCGGCTTGGGAACGAGGCCTTCGACCTGGTGTCGCGCAGTGCGTGGGTTTCAAGATTCCAATCGTCTTCTCGCAAAGCGGCGATGTACAAGATAACGCATATGTTGCCGATCTTTATGAGCAGGTGTCGTTTTTAGGGGACATCCATCGACAAATCGCAAGCCTTCCTGATGGTTCGAAGGTGAGGCTTCGGATTTTGAAGTGAGCTCGGAATAATTGACATCATGATGCCTACAGGTCTAGCATCATGATGTGCGGACCACTTTAACCATCGACGACGATGTTGCGGTGCTTGTGGAGCTGGAGATGCGCCAGTCGGGCGAGAGCTTCAAAGGGACGGTGAACCGGCTGCTGCGGCGCGGATTGGTCGCTTCTTCAAAGGCGGAAGCGGAGAAGCCCTTTGTCATCCACGCCAGTCCCTTGGGTGTGGGCGCGATGCTGGATCGTCATAACGGAAAGGTCTCGGCGCTGCTTGAGGAGTTGGAAGGACCCTACCACCGGTGATTGTCCCCGACGCCAATTTGCTCCTCTACGCATACGACAGCCATTCCGATCAGCACCCGTCCGCTGGCCGGTGGCTTCGTCAAATACTCTCCGGAGCCGATACAGTGGGCCTGAGCTGGCTCACCATTGGGGCATTTCTTCGTATTGCGACGAATTTGAGGCTGGGCGGAAGCCAGCTTCCGATGGCTTCGGCGATCAACATTGTGGATGAGTGGCTTGCGGTGCCCCCTGTTCGACTGATCGTTCCCGGGAAGGGCCACTGGGCAATTCTCAAAGACATGCTGATCGCTGGCCGGGTTCAGGGGCCGATCACGACCGATGCTCAGCTTGCCGCTTTAACAATCGAGCACGGTGGTGTTCTATATACAAATGACCGAGACTTTGCCCGGTTTCCTGGGCTCAGGTGGGTCAATCCGCTTACCAGCTGAATTGCTGCCTGCTACTTGTCTTTCGCGTCCTTAAAGCTGTCGCCGTCGAACTTGGGAACGCGGAAAGGGCCGCGCAGGTGCAAAAGGTCGGCGGGGCTCAGATCTCCCGCCTGCAAGCTCAGCACACGCAGGTGCGGTTCCTAATGGCCAAGGATGAGGGCCACGGCTACCAAAAGAAACCAAATCGCGACAATCGGTTTTACGCTACAGACGCATTTCTGGAAGCGAACCTGCTGGGCGGCTTTCAGTAGTCCGGCAAGCAGAACCTGGCCACTCCGAGCGCGTTTAACCGTGAATGCGGGATGAATTCACTCCCAATCCCTGTCTTCACCCGTCCAGATGCGATAGACTCATGCGGGAACGTTATACAGAAACGCCGAAATTCAATTCGCATGGAGGGTACATAGAAATTGGGAAAAAGCATGGTCCCGAAGAAGATTTTCTTCACCAAGGGCAAGGGAACACACAAAGAGCGGCTTACGTCGTTCGAGCTTGCGTTGCGGGATGCAGGAATAGCCTCGCAGAACCTGGTGCGCGTTTCGTCCATTTTTCCGCCGCAGTGCAAAGTGATTCCGCGCAAGGAAGGACTGAGGTATCTCGATCACGGTGAAGTGGTCTTCTCGGTGATTGCGGAGAACTCCACGCGTGAGCCGCATCGATTGATCGTATCCAGTATCGGCGTGGCCATACCCGCCGACAAAGACACTTACGGCTACCTGAGCGAGCACCATAGCTTTGGCGAGACCGAAGACCAGGCCGGGGAATATGCCGAGGAGTTGGCCGCCGAGATGCTGGCAACCACGCTGGATGTTGAGTTCGATCCAGACACAAGCTGGGACGAAAAGAAGGAGATCTACCGCATCTCCAACAAAATTGTGCGTACCAGCAACGTGACGCAGTCGGCAGTAGGCGACAAGCGCGGGCTGTGGACCACAACCATTGCAGCGGCGGTGTTGATACTCGAGGGATAGCGAATGCATGCGCAAGGCTTCTGAGGCCAATCCCGCGGCGGGGTTGGCCTCGCTGCATCGGGCATAGGGGATCAAGAATCGTTGAGGAGAACGGCCGGCGAATCATGAGCGATAAACGCAAATACATTGTGGGCATGGTGCAGATGCGCATGGGCGCCGACCCTGACGCCAACTTCGCATCTGCGGTGGAACATATCCGCAAGGCGGCGCGGCTGGGCGCCAACGTTGTGTGCCTGCCGGAACTTTTCCGCGCGCAGTACTTTTGCCAGCGCGAGGATTTGCGTCTGTTCGATCTGGCCGAGGCCATTCCAGGGCCATCGACGGCCAGGCTGGCCGAAGTTGCCCGCGAGGCTCGGGTTGCAATCGTCGCTTCGCTTTTTGAGCGCCGTGCTGCTGGGCTATATCATAATACGGCAGTCACGCTGAACGCCGATGGCGCAATCGCCGGCGTTTACCGCAAAATGCACATCCCGGACGATCCGCTCTACTACGAGAAGTATTATTTTGCGCCGGGCGATCTTGGTTTCCAGGCCGTGGATACTGCGTTTGGCCGCGTGGGCTCTCTAGTCTGCTGGGATCAGTGGTTCCCCGAGGCGGCGCGCCTGACCGCATTGCAGGGAGCGGAAGTGCTGTTCTATCCCACGGCGATTGGCTGGCACCCCGCGGAGAAAGAGAGATACGGCGAGGCGCAATACGATGCGTGGCAAACCATTCAGCGCGCGCATGCCATCGCCAATGGTGTGTATGTTGCCGGGGTGAATCGCGTTGGCGAGGAACATGGCGACGTTTTGGGAAATCGGGCCGAAGGGGTGGGACTGGAATTCTGGGGCGGAAGCTTTCTGGCCGATCCTTTTGGACGCGTGATCGCGAAGGCTTCGCACACTGACGAAGAGATTCTGCTGGGCGAGATTGACTTGGCTGTGATCGAGGATACGCGGCGCAACTGGCCGTTTTTGCGGGATCGGAGGATCGATGCTTATGGGCCGATCACCAAGCGATTTCTCGATCCGGTCAACAGGTGGCCGGTGGATGGAGATTCAAAGTAGAGATGCCGCACACGATTGCGACAGGAACGACGCCACACACATTGGGCTACCGCATGCCGGGAGAGTGGGAGCGCCATGAGGCTACGTGGCTGGCCTGGCCGCACAATCCCGAAGACTGGCCGGGGAAGTTTCAAACCATTCCGTGGGTCTATGCGGAGATTGTACGGCTGCTCTCGGCGCGGGAGCAGGTGCACATCCTTGTCAACGACGCAAAGGCAGAGCAGCGCGCGCAGAGCATTCTGAAGCGGGCCGGGGCAACGCTTGACCGCGTGAGCTTTCATAAGTGGCCAACGAATCGCGTATGGACGCGTGACTCGGGGCCGATATTTGTTCGTAACTCGGATGGCCAGTTGGGAGTTACTAACTGGCAATTCAACGCGTGGGCGAAATATTCCGATTGCCAACTTGACGACCAGGTGCCGGGGCGCGTGGCGAAGCTGCTTGGTTTGCCGGAGTGGCAGCCTGCTGCTGAGTTTGAGGATGGTTCAGTAAGGCGGGTGGTGCTGGAAGGTGGGTCCATCGATACCAATGGCCATGGGATTCTGCTGACCACCGAGGAGTGCCTGCTCAGCGATGTGCAACAGCGCAATCCAGGCGTGAGCCGCGCAAGGCTGGAAGATGTGTTTCGCAGTTACTTAGGGATAGATCAGGTGATTTGGCTGGGCTGCGGCATCGCAGGCGACGACACACATGGCCACATCGACGACATCTCCCGCTTCGTTGGGCCGGCGACGATTGTAACGGCGAATGAACCAGATGCGAGGGACGCGAATTATGAGCCGCTGGCGGAGAACCTGGCCCGCCTGAAGGCCGCTCGGACCCAGGACGGAAAGCAGTTTACGCTGGTTGAGTTACCGCTGCCGCGAGCGGTAGTTTTCCGCGGCCAGCGGCTTCCGGCGAGTTATGCGAATTTTTATATTGCCAACGGGTTGGTGTTAGTGCCGACCTTTCACGATGCCAACGACCGCGTGGCTTTGAATATTCTGGCAGGGGTATTTCCGGACCGCGAAGTTATCGGGATTCATTGCGTGGATCTTGTTTGGGGACTGGGCACGCTGCACTGCATGACGCAGCAGCAGCCGGCGGCAGGTGACTGGGTTTCGGGGTAGAATGGTGCTGTCAGGGAGAACATCCGATGAGCCTGGATATTAAAGAAGTGATTCAAATTGCGAGGGAGCAGTTCAAGGAACTGCTTCCCGACCTTGCGCTTTGGCCAACTGCAGGAGTGCAAGGAATGGGTGGTGTAAGCCATGCAGAGCCACATCTTCCGTTTCATGTCAGGGACGCAGAAGTTATTCGACTGGAGGAGTTGGAGAAGGAAGGGGAGAATTGGGCTGTAACGTTCAGTGTGCCAAATCCAACCTACAATCCTGGCGCGTTGTTGGAGGGAATTCGGAGCGCAAGGAATCTGGCACGAATTGCCAAAGTCGTTGTTGTCGATGGTTCTGACGGAAAACTGGTTGCCCTTAAGGAGCGCGCGGCATGAAGCTTGCGGAGAATCCGCTGCTTAAGCCGTATCTTGGGAAGCCTGCAATTCTGGACGCGAACATTCTCCTCTTTCATTGGTGCGTCAGCTTCGACCGGGAGTTGGTAAGCACATTCAAGCGGCTAAATACCTTTCAAGGCGAAGATATCGAATTGCTTGCTGAAACGCTCAGAATATTTCCAGTGCTGCGAACGACTCCCCATGTGCTCACCGAGGTCTCCAACCTGGCGAACGCCCTTCCCGCGTGGAGGAAGGAGGATTGGGCCGAGCACTTTTCGCGTCAAATCGAGGTGATTCCGGAAGAGTGGATTCCGGCGCAATCCATTCGTACGAATCCGCAGATGATTCTTGGGCTGACAGATGCGGTTCTGTCTGAACTGGCTTCCACGCATGTTGTTCTCACGATGGATTGGCCACTGACCAATTGCCTGGAGTCTAAGGGGCTGAATGTAATCAACTTTACCCGCCTTCGGAGTCTATGGCTCGAATGACGGATATTGATTTCATGCAGCGGGCATTTGCACAGGCGCGCCAAGCCGCGGAGGCGGGCGAAGTGCCCATTGGGGCTTTGGTTGTGCGCGAGGGGGAGATTGTTGCGCGGGGCCAGAATCGCGTCCTGCGCGATTTGGACCCCACGGCCCATGCGGAGATTGTGGCCCTGCGCGCGGCAGCAGCGGCGGTCGGCAATTACCGCCTGAACGGCTGCACGCTCTACGTGACGCTGGAGCCCTGCTCCATGTGCGCCGGGGCCATGATTCATGCGCGGCTCGACCGCCTAGTTTTCGCCACGCCCGATCCTAAAGCAGGCGCGGCCGGTTCAGTGGTCCACGTTCTCAATCATCCGCAACTCAACCATCAAATGCTGGTGGAGCAGGGAATTCTGGCCGAGGAATCTGCGGAGTTACTCCGTAGCTTCTTCCGGGAGCGTCGATAGCGCTAACTCCGGGTCAACGCCTTGATTCGCTCCGCCTCCCCCGGATATTGTTCCGCTAACTCCGCATAACTCCCGCTGCGATAGTCCGCAAAGTCGAATCCGGGAGTTACCGTGCATCCCAGCAGAGCCACCTTCCCATCGCCGATAAGCCGCGTGCCTTGCCAAACTCCGGCCGGGACCACAAGCTGGACATGCTGCCCGGCCTGCAAATCCGGGCCGAGCGTAATAAGAGCGGAACTGCCGTCGGGATAGAGTTGCAGCATCTCAACCGGATCGCCCCGATAAAAGTGGAACATTTCATCGGAATCGAGGACGTGCATCTCGGAGAAGGTTCCGGGCTCAAGCAGATAGTAGATTGCAGTGCCCATGGGCCGCATGCCGCGCGGCAGATAGAGCGTGTTGGCCGAGGTGTACGTGCGGCGGAAATAGCCGCCCTCCACCGGGTGCGGCTGTAGGTTCAACAATGCCTTGATTTCGTCGGTGGTCATGGTCACAGATGTTAGCAGGACCGAGGCCGTAGAATGACACCATGACTGTGCAGATGTACACGGCCAGGTGGTGCAGAGACTGCCGGGCGGCCAAGGAGTTTCTCGACCAACACGGCATTCAGTATACGGAAGTGAATGTGGATGCCGATCCGGCCGCCTCCGACGAGGTAATGCGCCACGTGGGCAAGCGGGCCATTCCGCAACTGGTGATCGATGGCGAGTGGTTCCAGCCCTACAAGCCGGG